>JAEZHZ010000335.1 GCA_023436745.1 Pseudomonadota bacterium
AGGTCCGCGCCAAGGCTGAACCGGGTGACCCGCGCCAGGTGGGCGCACCCATGCCGGGCGTCGTCTCGACCCTGGCCGTCAAGGAAGGTCAGGCGATCCAGGCCGGTGACGTCCTGTGCTCGATCGAGGCGATGAAGATGGAGACCGCCATCCACGCTGAAGTCGACGGCGTCGTTGCCGAACTGCTGATCCGCCCCGGCGACCAGATCGACGCCAAGGACCTGCTCGTCCGCCTCGGATAGCCCCGCCTGTCAGGACCAGCGCAAAAAAGACCCTCGGATCACCTCCGAGGGTCTTTCAATTCAGGGGCGGTACGACCGGCTCACATCCGCCGGTACGTCGTCTCCACCGTGCGGCTCCGAGCGCCGGCCTTTGCGGGCACCGGCAGACGCGACACGATCCAGCTCACCATCAGCGGCACCAGGATCAGGTCGTCGGCCCAACCGAGGATCGGCACCAGGTCCGGAACGAGGTCGAACGGGTTGATCAGGTAGAACGCGACGAACGCCGTCGCGGCCTTGAGATAGAGCGGCGTCGCCGGAGAACGGAACGCCTGCCACAGCAACACCACTTCCTTGCGGAAGCGCAGCACACGGGGGAGAAGCATGTTCAACATGCCCCCCTATGTGGTCTTCAGGGGACCCGGTTCAAGAACCGGACCCAAATCTGTGATCAGAACTCGCTCCAGTCCTTGTCCACCGCGGCATTGCCGTGGCTGAGATAGGATTTCGCCGCCGTCCTGAGCTTGTCCTGGAGCCCGCGCGCGCCATCCGCGATCGCCTTGACCGTGGTCTGGCGGGCCGGCTGCTGGGCCGTGGGCCGCCGGATGGCGTCGGCGCGGCCATCCTCGGTGGTGAAGATATCCACCACCTGGTCGAGCTTGCTCGCCTGCGCCTCGGTCTGCTCGATGGCGGCATTGATCTCCTCGACCAGCGCGGCATTGTGCTGGGTCATCTCGTCCATGGTCCGCACCGCGGTGTTGACCTCGTCGATGGCCGAGGCCTGCTCGCGGCTCTCGCGGGCGATCGAGCCCATCAGTTCGTTCGAGGACCGGGCGGACTGCAGCATGGTTTCAAGCTTGGCGGCCGCGTCGGAAACGAGCTTGCTGCCGCTGTTGACCTCGATCGCCGACTGCTCGATCAGCACCTTGACCTCGTTCGAGGCCTGCGCCGCGGACTGGGCGAGACGGCGCACTTCCACCGCCACCACCGCGAAGCCCTTGCCTGCGTCGCCCGCCCGCGCCGCCTCAACCGAGGCGTTGAGGGCCAGCAGGTTGGTCTGGAACGCGATGTCGTCGATCAGCCCGATGATATTGGAGATCTTGGCCGAAGACTGGGTGATGCGCTGCATCGCCTCGGTGGCCTGCGACATGACCTCGCCGCCATCCTCAGCCGTGCGGGTGACCTGCGCGGCGACGCTGCTCGCCTCCTTGGCGCGCTCGGCGTTCTGCAGCACTGTCGCCGCCAGCTGCTCCATGGTGGCGCTGGTTTCCTCGATGGTGGCAGCCTGCTTGGTCGTGCGCTCGGAGAGGTCGTTGGCGCCGGAGAGGATTTCTCCTGTCGCGCTCTTGAGCGTGCGTGAGGTCGACTTCAGCTGCCCCACCACGTCGGTGAGCTTCTCGGCCACGGCGTTGGTGTCCGCCTTGAGCTTCGCGAAGGCGCCCTGGAAGTCGCCATGCATGCGCTGGGTCAGGTCGGTATGCGCCAGTGCCGACAGCACCTGGCCGGTTTCGGTTACGCCGCGGTCGACGGTGGCCACCAGTTCGTTGACGGAGTGGGCGAGCGCGTTGAGCTCGGAATCGGGGAACTCCGTCTCGACGCGACGGGTGAAGTCGCCGGCAATGGCGGCATCCACCACCTCGCCGAAGGCGCGTTGCAGGTCCTGCATCATCGCGGTGCGCTCGGCCTGGGTGCGCAGCACCTGCGCCGCTTCGGCCTCGGTCATCTGCGCGATGCGGATGCCATTCTCGCGGAAAACCTCCACCGCTCGCGCCATCGCGCCGATCTCGTCCTGCCGTTCGGTACCGCGCACGTCGACATCGAGATCGCCTTCGGCCAGCGCCTCCATGGTCGAGGTGAGCCGGCTGATGGGCTTGGTCAGCGAACGCGCGAACAATGCCCCGACGGCGGCGGCGATCGCCAGCAGCACGCCGCCCACCATCAGCGTCAGGTTGCGCATCTCGTCCACGGCCGCAAAGACCTCGTGCTCGGGCTGCACCGCCACCACCGCCCACACGGTATCGCCAACCGCAACCGGCTTGGCGCGCACCACCATGGTGTCACCGCGATAGTCGGTGCTGGTGCCCTCGGCGGTTTCGCCTTCGAAGGCACGCGCAATCGCGTCCGAGGTCAGGCTGGTGACGAGCACGTCCGGCTCTTCGGTGTGCCTCGAGTCGCTGCGCAGCAGGCCGTCCTGGCCGATGACGACCACTTCCCCGGTGCCGCCGAGTCCGGACAGCCCCGACATCTGGGTGCTGACCGCAACCGGCGAGATGGCGAGCACCATCACCCCGGTGGCCGTGTTGCCCTCGTGCACGGGCATGGCGATGAAGCTCTCGACGGTCCCGCTCGGCCCGTAGTTGGTGAAGTCGACGAATGCTGCAGCGCCCGGCGCAAGGTCCTTGGCTGCCGCAAAGGCCCGGCCGAGCCCCGATCGGGCCGCCGTTGCGTCGGAGACCACGTTGGTGGCGAAGTCCGGGTTCTTGGCCACGGAATAGACCACGTCGCCCGCCGCGCTGATCAGCAGCACGTCGCTGTAGTCGCGCTCCAGCATCAGCGTGCGGAAGCCCGGGTGGAACCGCTTGTGCGGGGCATCGTAGGTTGCGCCCTTGGCGCCGACGCTGTCGACCGAGGAGCGGTCCTCGGGGCTGGGATTCTCGGTGACGTAGGCGGTCTGCAACTGCAGCGTTGCCCGCTCCTTGAGCCCCATGCGCAGTTCGTCCACCGCGCGCGTCAGGTTCTTCATCGCCGTGACGGTGTCGGAGCGCTGCACGAACAGCCTGAGGTCCACCTCGGCGCTGCGGTAATAGTCGCTGACCATGACGCTTGCGGTATTGAGCGCGGCCTGCATCGACTGGTCGCGCTGCTGCTGCACCGTGCCGAGACCGATGAAAAAGCTGGCTATGCCGACGCCCGCGCTCACCACCAGGGCGGAGCCCACCAGTGCAAGCGGCAACTTCTGCGCGATCTTCAATTGCGGCAGCAAACGCATCCCATCACTCCAAGTGACCTGTCCCGGCCAGCCGCTCCCACGGCGCGCCTTCGGCGATTGCACGGGACAGTAATATCTCCCCCACCGGCTGTGCCGGCATCGTTGCAACGATACACTCGGCAGGCTTAATCACTTCTTACGGGAGACGCTGGCCCTGCCTGCTCTCTTGGGCCGCAGGCGGCCGCAAACACAAAGGCCGCCCTCGCGGACGGCCCTGCTACGGATCGGACTGGACGGCTGGCTCAGGTCAGCGCCCCGATGACCGCCTCGATGCGCTTCTTCATGGTCGAGGCGTCGAACGGCTTGATGATGTAGTTGTTCACGCCGAACGAGATCGCCTCCTTCACCTGCTCCTTGTCGGAGCGGCCGGTGGCCATGATGAACGGCATCGACTGGGTGCGCGGATGCTTGCGGATGACCTTGAGCAGGGTCAGTCCGTCGATGTCTTCCATGTTCCAGTCGGAAATGATCAGGTCGACATTGGTCTTCTCGAGCTTGCCGAGAGCGTCGCGGCCGCTCTTTGCCTCGATGATGTCCTTGAAGCCCAGCTGGGTGAGGATGTACTTGCAAATCCCCCGCATGGACTGCTGGTCGTCCACGACGAGGACGCTGAGAGCGCTGGCTTTGGGCATGGTCTCGTTCTACACCTTCTTGGCGCCACGGAGCCGGCGGGCGGCCCCGTTCCTTCTGTCACACAAGTCTAGAAGGCCAAGCGTTACAAATCTCTCAATCGTGGCGGCGGCATTGAAGGGGCGCAGTTTGCCTTTACGCGGCTGATTTCAGCCGCACCAGCGCGCTGGCCAGCCGCCCGGCGATCGCATCGAGCGGAGCCTGCTCGACCACCGCCCCTTCCTCGAACGCCACCCTCGGCATGCCGTAGACCAGCGCCGTCGCCTGGTTCTGTCCCACGGTATAGGCGCCGGCGTCGCGCATCATCCTCAGCCCCCGCGCACCGTCCCGTCCCATGCCGGTGAGAATGGCACCCACCGCCATCGGACCGATGGTACGGGCGACGGATTCGAACAGCACGTCGACGCTCGGCCGGTGCCCCGAAGCCAGGTCGTCCTGTGTCAGGCGCGCCTTGAGCTGGCCGGAGCTGCGCTCGACGCGCAGGTGATAGTCGCCACGTGCCACATAGGCATGCCCGGGCACGAGCGGCATTCGGTCGGCGGCCTCGACTACCTTCAGTGCGCACAGTTCATCGAGCCGGGCCGCAAAGCGGTTGGTGAAACCGGCGGGCATGTGCTGGGCAATGACCACGGGCGGGCAATCCGCCGGCAGGTCGGACAGCACGGTGCGGATTGCCTCGACGCCACCGGTTGACGCGCCGATGGCGATCAGTGCGCCGGCCGGTGCGGCCGCTGACTTGATCGAAGCCCTGGGCGCCTCGGCCCGGCTGACGGCGCGCCCGCGCACATCAGACTTCGCCGCGGCACGGATCTTGTCGCGCAGTCCTGCGCCGAAAGCCTCGATGCCACCCTCGAACTCCGCGCTGGGCTTGGCGACGAAGTCGACCGCGCCCAGTTCCAGCGCTAGGAGGGTCTCGCTTGCCCCCTTCTTGGTGAGCGTCGACACCATCACGACCGGCGTCGGCCGCAAACGCATCAGCTTTTCGAGAAAGGCGAGCCCGTTCATGTTGGGCATTTCGATGTCGAGCGTGACCACGTCCGGGTCGAGTTGCTTGATCTTCTCGCGGGCATCGATCGGATCCGTGGCGGTGCCGACCACCACAATGTCGTTGTCGCGGCTGAGCATGCGAGACAGCACCTCACGGATCAGCGCCGAATCGTCGACGACAAGGACCTTGATGCTCATGCGGCAGCTCGTTTGCGTAGAGGTTCACGGGATTGGTAGATGGTCTTGCCGACGAGGCGGAAACCCTCGCCGCCGGACCCCAGGTTCTCTGAATGGCCGATATAGAGAAACCCTTCCGGTGCCAGCATCCGGCCCAACCGGCCGAACACCTCGCCCTGGGTGGGCTTGTCGAAGTAGATGGCCACGTTGCGGCAGAAGATCGCGTCGAACGGCCCCTTCATCGGCCAGGGCGCACTGATCAGGTTCAGTTGCCTGAACGCAACCAGCTGGGCAGCCGCCTCCGGTATACGAATCGTGCCGTCACCGCGCCGTTCCAGCAATCGTTGCCGCTCGCTTGAAAGACCGTTGAGCTCGGCCTCGGGATAGATACCGGCGGCAGCCCGGGCGATCACGGCCGTGTCGATGTCGGTCGCAAGAATGCGGAAGTCCCACCGCTTCAGCTCCGGATAGGCTGCCAGCAGGTCCATGGCGATGGTGTAGGGCTCCTGCCCGGTGGAGCATCCGGCTGACCAGATGCGCAGCCGCGTGCCGCGCGGACGCTCTCGGATCAGCGTGTCGACGAACGAGCGCAGGTGCTCGAAATGATGGTCTTCGCGGTAGAAGCGGGTGAGGTTCGTCGTGAGCGCGTTGACGAAGTTCTGCCCGTCTTCCTCGGTGCCGGCCGTCTCGAGATAATCGAGATAGGCGTCGAAGCTCGGCAGCCCGAGGGCCCTGACGATCTTGCTGAGGCGGGAAACGACCAAAGTGCGCTTGGCGTCGCTGAGCGAGATTCCGGCCACCTGGTACACACGGGCTTTGACGCGGTTGAATTCCCGGTCGCTAAGGGAGAGTTCTCCCGGATCCATTCTGCCTATCCCGTTTGCCGATGCCGCAGCGCCCGCTTCTCATGAGGCGCGCGCCAACTGCGCCGGCTGTTCCGCCGGGGCTGCCAGTGCAGCCATCCGCTCTCCGAGGCGCTTCAATGCGGCCTCCCCGGTTTCGAGCGTTACCGCGATGCTATCGGTCTCATTGCTTAGATTGCGTAAATGCGCTTCGAGCCCGGCCATCATTCTCTGAAGGCCTTCGGCATCGGCGACGCCCGCCTCCGCCTGGGCGCGGCCGCGGCTCACCGCGGCACGGATATCCTTGGCGGAGCGATTGCTCAGTTGTGCAAGCTGGCGTACCTCGTCGGCCACCACCGCGAAGCCCGCCCCCTTCTCGCCGGCGCGCGCAGCCTCCACCGCGGCGTTGAGCGCCAGCAAATTGGTCCGGAACGAGATGTCCTCGATGGAGGCGACCATCTTGTCGATCTGTGCGGTAAGGGCGTCGATCTCCCCCGCCGCCGCTCCGGCACGCCGCGCTGCGAGATCGGCGTCCGCAGCGATGTTCCGTGCCTGCCGCCCGATTGCCGAGGCCTGTCGCAGGCGACCGGCACCGTCTGCCAGCACCTGGCCACCATGTTCCACTTCGGCGCCGCTTTCGCCCACCAGCGTGCCGAGTTCTCCGGCGCGCGCCTCGAAGGTCGTGACAAGTTCCGCCACCCGCTGCAACCGCCGCTCGACGGCGCTGCGCAGCGCCCTCTCCTGATCGACTTGCTGGGAGAGCGAGCGCGTCTGGTCGGACAGGCGCTGCGCGATCTCCCCGAGCGGTCCCGAGAGCGCATCCGGCATCTCGCCACCGGCCGCAACCTGCGCCAGCCGCGACAGATGTTCGTCGAGCCGCTCCATTCCGCCATTCAGGGATTCGAGCGCCCGGTGCCGCAGCGTTGCGGACCGCTCGAAGCGAAAGCCCGTCTGCCCGTCCCCGATGGCGGTTGCCAGCGCGTCGAGCTCGTCATCCTCGATATAGCTGCCTGCCGGCTCGAGCTCGAGCAGATAGCGCGACGGGGTAAGGTCCTGGCGATGAACGTGGAACCGGTGGTCCCCCAGCATCACCATGGCTTGCTCCGGTGCGCCGCCGCCGGCAGCCAGATAGCCGCTGCCGAACAGCCCATCCAGCGTGCCGCCCTCGGCCGCTTTCGGCGCCAGCCGCTCGAAACCGGCACTGGCGGCGAGAACCCTGCCGCCCTGCTCGATGACGGCGGCAGGCTGCCGCAAGGTGCCGATCGCCGCCTTGTAGGTGTGGGCCTTTTCCAGCCGCCGCCCGAGCCGGGTCACGATGCCATCGATGCTGAGGGTACCGTCGGGCCGCTCGCTGAGGTCAGCAGCGAGGGCGAGGGCCGAAAGCGTTTCCTGTTCCTGACGGTCGGCGATGACCGCCACCGCCATGGTCCCGGCGATGGCAAGGCCCACGAGGCTGCCGGCCACGGTGAGGAAGACCGGCCCGGGCCCGAGCGCCAGGCAGAGTCCCCCGCCGGCAGCGACTGCGCCGAGCCATATCCCGTTGATGATCAGCGCATGGTTCAGCCGGACCATGGCGTAGCGCTGGAGACTGGAATCGACGGGTTGAACATGAAGGCAAAGTAAACGCCCATGGTTAACCATGTGTTTCCAGTATTGCGCCCTGGCGGGGATTTAGCCGTCCAATCCTGCGTGCCGCAGCGAGCGACGTCGCCTAGAACAGTTCGATGTCGTCCACCGGCACCGGTGCAATGACGCGGCGGCGCGCAAGCGCCATTTCCTCGCGCGCAACCGAGGCGCCGAGGTCGCTGTCGAGCCGCTTGACGAAGGCACGACCGGAATGCGGCTTGAACAGGACCCGCCGGGCGTAGGTGCCACCGACATCCTCGCTGGTTGCGACGTAACCTTCATCGGACAGGAACTGGCGCACGAACTCGATGTTCTTTGCCCCGACATCGTCGAGGGCCGAGTTGATCTTGCCGCCTCCGAAAACCTTGATCTCGAGGTTCTGCTTCTTGCCGGTGCCCCGGCTCAGCACCTTGTTGATCAGTTGTTCCATGGCAAACGCGCCATAGCGGGCAGAAGCACCGTACCGGTCCCGGGCTGCGCCGGATTGCTCCGCCAGCAGGAAATGGTTCATCCCGCCGACATTGGCCACGCGGTCGCGAACGCACGCCGAAATGCAGCTGCCGAGCACGGTGGAGAAGGTGACGTCGGGCGCGTCCGCGATATGGCAGTCCCCCTGGTGCACAGTGGTGACCACCCCTCGGTCGAACTCGGGGGGAAGAGAATGCACCGCAACCATCTGACGCCTTTGTATACCCATACGGCCACTTGCACCGATGCTAGTGTCAACTCGTTAGCCAAACGCTAACCACGTCGCGGGCACGACTGGGTCGACAGTAAGAGTTTAAGGAAATGGGGCCATAGGATGCCCCAACGGACCTGGGATAGAATATCTATGTCGCTGCAGAAACTGGCGCGGGAACTGGACGAGACGGCACGCCAATCTTCTTCCATGCTGGAAGGAATTACCGAGGCGCTCGACGTCCTTGCCGATGAAAGTCTGGTCGCCAACCCTGCGGTGCGGGACGCCGTGCAGATGGTCATCACCGCCATTCAGGGACAGGATCGTATCGAACAGCGCTGTCGCAACCTGGCCCTGGCGGTCCGCCAGTTCGCGCTGCTGCCGCCCACCGCCACAGCTGGCGAGTACGAAGAGATCTGGGCCGGGCTGACGCTCGACGAGCTTCGCGTGCCGGCTCTGTCCGGAGTGGCGACGGTCCACCCCAGCCACGGCGAAGTCGAGCTGTTCTGAAGTCGCCTAGAGAGCCGGCGAGAAGTCGTCGTCGCCCGCCCCGCGGCGGAAGGTTGTTGCCGGCCGGGCGGCCTGCACCGCGCACAGCAGTTCTTCTTCCACCACCGGCTTGCGCACCCATGCCGCGCTGCGCAGTTCCCGCCGGTCCCCGGGATTGTACCCGCTGACATAGACGAACGGGATCGAGCGGGCGGTCAGTTCCTCCACCAGTTCGTCGCACCATCCGTCACTGAGGCTGACATCGACAGTGGCGAAATCGATCGCCTGGCGCGCCAGGAGGTCAAGGCACTGGCTTATGCTGGCCACCACCTCCACGCTCTGGACGCCGTGCCGGCCGAACAGGTCGGCGAGTTCGGATGCGATGAAGAACTCGTCCTCGATGACGAGCAGGGTGTCTATGTGCGAGAGCGTGTGCACGGCCGAATGTCCTTGGCGCAGCCGATCCGGGCTGGATCAGCTTAATCCGAACAGGAACATCCGATGGACAGGGTGCAAGTGAACGTCGGGCAGCGCTGGCCCGATGATTAGGGCATCCTAGCGCAATTACGCCGCCACGGCCAGCGCGCAGTTCCCGGAGGCCCGGGAACTGCCGTTTGTGTGCTCTCAGGCGTCCATGCGGGCGCCGGAAACCACCGCGTGCAGGTCGATCAGCCCGACCATGCGGCTGTCATGGGTGACGATGCCGTTGAGCAGTTCGGTGTCGTTGGAGTTGCCTTCCGGCACGTTGTGGATGTCGTCCTTGGAAACGGTGAGGATGTCGCTCACCGCATCCACCAGGATGCCGATCCACTTGTCGCCGACGCTCATCACCACCACGACGTGGTTCTTGGTCGGCGAGGTCAGGCCGTCGCCGAACCGTGCCCTCAGATCGAAGATCGGCACGATGGTGCCGCGCAGGTTGATGACACCGCGGACGAACTCGCGCGTGTTGGGCAGCGGCGTCGCCCCGTTCCAGGCGCGGATCTCGCGCACGGTGGTGATTTCCACCCCATAGGTCTGCTCGCCGATCGAGAAGGCGATCAGCTGCAGCGAGTTGTGTCCCGCTGCCACACTCTTGTCGGTGAGGTCGTCCCGCAGGTTCAGGGCTTCCATTTGCATAACGGCCTTTCTGCCGGCCTTCTGTCCGGCAACGCGAATAACCAGGCTCCGCTTACGCGGCGTTCTTGTGAATCTGCGTGGTCCTCAGCCCCTGCACGTCCACGATCAGCGCAACATTTCCGTCGCCCAGGATCGTGCCGCCGGCGATGCCGTCCACGCGTTCGAAGTTCTCTTCCAGCGATTTGATCACGACCTGCTGCTGGCCGATGATGTCGTCGACGACCAGGGCGAGCTTCTGGCTGCCCTCGGTCTCGCACAGCACCACGAACCGGTCGTCGGCCGCGAGGTCCGTCGGCAGCCCGAAGCGCTGTGCCAGGTCGATGACCTGCACGTATTCCCCGCGCACCTGCAGCACCCGTCCACCCGAAGGCACGCGCTCGAAGCTGGCGCGCGAGCACTGCATGGTTTCCACGATGGAGGAGAGCGGCACCACATAGGGGCCCGCACCGACCTTGACCAGCATCACGTCGAGCACCGCCAGCGTCAGCGGCAGCCGCAGCGTCATGCGCGTGCCCTTGCCCGTCCAGGAGCGGACATGCACCGAGCCGCCGATCTTCTTGATGTTCGACAGCACCACGTCCATGCCGACGCCGCGACCGGAGATGTCGCTGACCTCGGACGCGGTCGAGAAACCAGGCGCGAAGATCAGCTGGTCGATCTGCTCGTCCGTCGGCTGATGGTCGGCAGCGACGATGCCCTTGTTGCGCGCGACCTGCAGCACCCGCTCGCGATTGATGCCGCCGCCATCGTCCTCCACCACAATCAGGATGTTGCCACCGGCCTGCTCCGCCGAAAGGCGGATGGTGCCGCTTTCTGACTTGCCGGCCGCCAGCCGCTCCTCCGGCGACTCGATGCCGTGGTCGGCCGAGTTGCGGATCATGTGGGTCAGCGGATCGCTCAGCTGCTCGATCACCGTCTTGTCGATCTCGGTGTTCTCGCCGATCGTCTCGAGCTTGATCTTCTTGCCGGTCTTCTGGGCCAGCTCGCGCACCAGCCGCGGCATCCGGCTGAACACCGACTTCACCGGCTGGGCACGGATGGCCATCACCGAATCCTGGAGGCCCCGCGTCGTCTGGGCGAGCACTTCGAGCCCCCGCACCAGTTCGGTGTAGCGCGCCCTCAGCGTCTCATCCATCTGCTGCGTCAGCATCGACTGGGTGATAACGAGTTCGCCCACCATGTTGACGACGCGATCCACCTTGTCGAGGTCGACGCGGATCGACTGCACGCTCTGGCTGCGCCGCTCGTGCTCCTCGCCGTCCCCGGACGGCAGGACCGCCAGCTTGGGAGGCGCCACGGGCGCACTGGCTGCGGGCTTCGGCAGGCTGGTCGGGGGTGCGATCGTCGCGGCCAGCTCGGCAAAGCTCAGCCCGGGCGGCTCATCGAACTCGTCCTGCTCCGGCTCCTCGGTGAGGGCTGCGGGACCCGAAGCGATCAGCGGCTCGGCGGCGGGCTCGCGGACGAGCGTTGCCGCCACTTCCTCTTCCGAGAGGGCCAGCAGGCTCGCGACGTCGTATTCGTCCGCCGCAGGCTTGGGTTCGGCGGCCGCGACCGCCGGCCGCGGCATGGCCGGAACTCCGCCACCTGCGCCGAGCTGGGTGATGGTGATCTCGCAGTCGCCATCGACGAACTCGAACACCTCGCGAATCTGCGCCTCGGTCGCGCTCGGCGAGACCAGCGTCAGCTCCCAGCTGCAATAGACGGCAAACGGCTCGAAATCCGACAGCGGCGGGATGTCCGACAGCACGGCGCGCACATGCAGTTCGCCCAGCGCCGCCAGTTCGCGGAACAGCAGGAGTGGATCGTTGGCTCGCGCATAGAGCGCCCGATGGGGCACGAAGCGGATTTCCCAGTGCCCGTCCTCACCCAGCAGCGGCGGCGCCTCGAAGGCATCGTCCACCGGCGCCTCGCCGGCAGCCGGAGCCTCGAGTTCGACCCTCACCGGCGTGAAGTCGATGTCGAATTCCTCCAGCGGGTCGCCCCCCTCGCCGCCGGCCGCCTCGCCGCGCGCCAGGGCGTCGAAGCGGGTCTTCTCGTCCTGGCCATAATCGGCGGGCAGCACCACGCCGTCCTGGGCTGCCTTCACGTGGTCGGCGACGATGTCGTTGGCGCGGATGCACAGCGCCACCACGTCGTCGCTCATCTCGACGCGGCCGTCGCGCACATAGTCGAGCAGCGTCTCATACGCATGGGCGAACCCGACGAGCGCCGAGAAGCCGAAGGCGCCTGCTCCGCCCTTGATGGAGTGGATCGCCCGGAACACTGCATTCAGCCGGTCGGCGTCGCGCTCTCCATCCTCAATGGCCGCAAACTGCTCCTCCAGTTCGGTCAGCAGTTCCGAGCATTCGTCGAAATAGGTGGCCTTGAAGTCGTCGAGATCGCTCATGGGGTTCAACTGCCCATCCTTCTGGATGGCCCTGCCATAGTCAGTGGACGACGCGGTGGATGACGCTGATCAGCTTTTCCGGATCGAACGGCTTGACGATCCAGCCCGTGCCGCCGGCCGCCTTGCCCTGGTCGCGCTTGTCCTGGGAAGTCTCGGTGGTCAGGATGAGGATCGGCAGGCTGTGGTACTGCCCGCTCGAGCGCACGTTCCTGATGAATTCGATGCCGTCCATGACCGGCATGTTGATGTCGGTGATCACGACATCGACCTGCTCGCGGTTCAGCACGTCGAGGCCCTGCTTGCCGTCCTCTGCCTGCAGCACTTCGAACCCTGCATTGCTGAGCGTGTGATGCAGCATTGCAAGGATGGTGCGTGAATCGTCGACCGTGAGAACCCGCAAACTCGTCATTGTTCCATCATCCCTGAAAACTGGGCCCTGAGGCCCAGTCGCTCGATTGCAGCCGTCATCGCCGCACTCGGCTGTTCGATTTTGAACTCAAACTGGTTCCGGCGCGAGGTTTCCGCCGCGCTGATCAGCATCAGCAGGGCGTTGGTCGACACGCGCTCCACGGCGTCGGCCTTGACCGCAACCGGTCCTTCCTCGATGGCGTCGATAAGCCCGTCACGAATGCCGTCCAGCGAATCGAGATCAACGATTGCCGGCAGCGCGACGGATTTTTTCGCCTTGCTGACCATGTTTGAGCATGCCCCCGGAGAAGTCTCTCCCCGCCGGCAGTTTCCCCGGGAACGGTTTAAGAAGTGCTAAGCCGCATCCGGCGCGGGCTTTTCCCTTGCGGTCGGGGGCGTGGCGGGGCTAACCCCATTGGGTATCTGCGAACTGGTTTGAGATCATGACCCGACCCATCGCCCTGACCGGGCTCGCCCGAGACCTGGCTGCCCGCGCCGACAGCGGCAAGGCTATCCGCGTCGGCGTCATCGGGTCCGGCGAAATGGGCACGGATCTCGTCACCCAGATGTCGCTGATGCGCGGGATCGAGATGGCCGCCATCGCCACCCGTCGGCCCCACACCGCGCTCGATGCGATGCGCATCGCCTATGGCGAGGACTCGATGGGCAAGCCCGCCGACACCCCTTCTCAGGCCACGGCCGCCATAGAGTCCGGCAAGATCGCCATCACCAGCGCCGAAACGCTCGTCACCACCCCCAATATCGACGTGGTCATCGATGCGACCGGCAAGCCCGGCGTCGCCGCCGACTACGACCTGACCGCCATGGAACATGGCAAGCACCTCGTCATGATGAATGTCGAGGCCGACGTAACCATCGGTCCCTATCTCAAGGCCCAGGCCGACCGGCTCGGCGTCGTCTACTCGGTCGGTGCAGGCGACGAGCCGAGCTCGTGCATGGAGCTTATCGAGTTCGTCACCGCCCTTGGCCTGCCGGTCGTCGCGGCCGGCAAGGGCAAGAACAATCCCCTCCGCCATGATGCCGTGCCCGACGACTATCGCGAGGAAGCAACGCGCCGGAACATGAACCCGCGCATGCTGGTCGAGTTCGTCGACGGCTCGAAGACCGCTGTCGAGATGACCGCCATCGCCAACGCCACGGGCCTGCTGCCGGACGTGCCGGGCATGCACGGCCCCAGCGCCGACCGCGACGACATGGCCCGGGTGCTGATCCCGAAGGAGGATGGCGGCATCCTCAACTCCTCGGGCGTGGTCGACTTCACCATCGGCAAGGGCGTCGCACCCGGTGTCTTCGTCATCGTCAAGGCGGAGCACCCGCGCATCATCGAGCGGATGGACGATCTCCATATCGGCCACGGACCCTACTACGCCTTCTTCCGTCCCTACCACCTGACCAGCCTCGAAGTGCCGCTCACCTGCGCCCGCATCATGCTGACCGGCCGGCCCGACATGGTGCCCCTGCCCCGGCCGGTCGCCGAAGTCTGTGCCGTCGCCAAGCGTGACCTGGCCGCCGGCGAGCCGCTCGATGCCATTGGCGAGACCTGCTACCGCTCCTATGCCATGACGGCGACCGATGCCCGCACTCGGAGCGCCGTTCCCGTCGGCCTGCTCGAGGGGGGCCGGGTCATTGCGCCGGTGCGCAAGGGCGAGTTGCTGACCACCGCCAACGCCCTGCCCGACACCACGACCAGGCTGTTCGCCCTTCGCCAGGAGCAGGACCGGATGCTCGGCTATTCGCCATCGCTCCCTGCCTTCAACGGCTAGCGCGGCCGCGGCAGGCGCCCCTGCCGCCTTGCGCCGGCCGTCGTTGGCGCATAAACCCTGATGCAGAGTATCAGGATTAGACATGACCGCCGAAACGACCGATCCGCGCGCGCCCCTGCGCATCCGGCACGAAACCCGCCAGCGCCTGCTGACCGTGGCATCCGTCACCGACATCACGCCCCGCATGCGCCGCTTCACCCTCACCGGGGACATGGCCGGGTTCTTCTCGCCCGGCCACGCTGATCATATCAAGGCCTTCTTCTTCCCCCCAGGGGTGGAGCCGAAAGTGGTCCGCATCGGCCCCGGCGGCGCCGAATACGCTCCCGGTGAACGTCCCGAGATGCGCGACTACACCCCGCGCTACTGGGACGTCGAGGCCGGCACCTTGGTGCTCGATTTCGTTCTGCACGGCGATGGCCCCGCCTCGACCTGGGCTGCCGGCGCCACCATCGGCAGCAAGCTGGTCATCGGCGGGCCCCGCGGCTCGGTGGTCGTGCCCATGACCTATGACTGGTACCTTCTCGCCGGCGACGAGACCGCCCTGCCCGCGATCGGCCGCCGCATCGAGGAACTGCCGGCCGGCGCCCGTGTCCTCGCCGTGGTCGAAGTGGAGGACGCCGCCGAGGAGCAGCAGTTCCGCACCGCTGCTGCGCTTGAGCTCCACTATGTGCACCTCAACGGACGCCCCGCAGGCACCACCACCCTGGTGC
>JAEZHZ010000024.1 GCA_023436745.1 Pseudomonadota bacterium
CTCATGGAGTGGACAGCGCCGGGAGTGCCGTTGGGAACGACCACCATCTGCTCGCCGTCGGTTGTCGCCCGCTTGGCGAGAAAGCAGCTGATCTCCCCCTGCCGCGGGCTCGGGTTGCCGGCGACGACCGCCCAGTAGATTTTGCGCGCCGAGCGCGAGCGGAAAACGGTGCCGAAGTGGCTGGCGGCCGGGCCGGTCTTGGCCACGACGAGCACACCCGATGTGTCGCGGTCGAGGCGATGAACGAGGCGCGGCGCTTCACCCTTCTTGTTGGGCAGGCTCTTCAGCATGCCGTCGATGTGGCGCTTGGTGCCGCTGCCACCCTGCACGGCCAGGCCGTGGGGCTTGTTGAAGACGTACAGGTCCTCGTCCTCGTAGAGGATAAGGGAGCGCAGGAAATCGGCGTCCGCGCTGCTGATGCGCTGCGGCTTCGGAGTATCCGGATCGTCGATGGGCGGAATGCGGACGGTCTGACCGGCTGCAACGCGGGTGCTGGTCTCGACGCGCGCCTTGTCCACGCGCACCTCGCCGTTGCGGATGAGCTTCTGCAGCCGGCCAAAGCCGAGCTGAGGAAAATTGCGCGCGAACCAGCGATCGAGGCGCATGCCGTCCTCGTCCTGCTCCACCTGTCGTTGCTGTACGCCGCTCATATGCCGCCTCGTGTCACCTGGAGGCCGAGATAGAGGCCGACGAGGCAGAGTACAACCGACAACAGCACATAGCCCCCCGCCTCCCACCACGCACCGCGCTGCATCAGAACCACCGCGTCGAGCGAAAAGCTCGAAAAGGTAGTGAAGCCGCCGAGGATGCCGACGGCGAGAAACAGCCTGAGTTCCTCCTGATGGGGCGGCAGCAGCCGGGCGAGCGAGCCGACCAGCACGCCCATGAGGATGGACCCGAGCACATTGACGACAAGCGTCGCCAGCGGAAACCCGCTCGACCACACGCGGCCCACGAGGATCGCCATGCCGTGACGCGACATGGCACCAAGGGCACCGCCAAGGCCGACGAGAAGGAAGGACTGCATGCGGGCTGTCTAGCGCACCTGTCACCGGAAAGCCACGAGCAACCGGGGCTCTGCTCGATCCTGCAGGTGCGCTGGAACCATTTGCGCACCGCCGAGCTTCAACTTGAACGTTCCCATCGCGACACGATCATGCCCGCTCCCGTCCGTCGGCTTGCCACACTGCTGCTCCCCGTGATGGCCCTGTTCCTGGCGGGCTGTGCCGCGACAGGCCAGAGCCGCTATTCCGCCGTCCCTGCACCCATTGCGGAGATCGCTTCGGTGCCGGGGGCAGCGCGCCCGCCGATCGGTGCCTCAGAGCCAACGCCGATACGATTCTGGGGCGACCAGCCCTTGCCCGAGGGTGAGAGCTACGGCTTCAAGGCGGGACCGGACGGCTCGTTCGACTATCTCAGCCTCTCGGGCGGTGGCATCAATGGCGCCTATGGCGCCGGCTTCCTGGTGGGCTGGACGCAGAGCGGCAAACGGCCGGAGTTCGAAGTGGTCACCGGAATCAGCGTCGGCGGCATCATCGCACCGCTCGCCTTTCTCGGTCCTGCCTATGACGGCCAGCTCCAGGCGGTGTTCGCCACCCTTGCAGGCAGCAAGACGCCGAACCTGAACTTCATCGGGGCGCTCCTGGGAAACAGCGCCATCGCGAGCAATTCACAGGTCCTCGCGGCAATCCGCACCATCATCACCCCGGAAACGCTGACCGCCATCGGGCGCGAACATGTCAAGGGCCGGCGGCTTCTCATCGGCACCACGAATCTTGACGCGCAGCGCCCGGTAATCTGGGACATCGGTGCCATCGCCGTGAGCCAGATTCCGGACAGGCTGGAGCTGGTGCAGCAGGTGATTCTGGCCTCAGCAGCATTGCCGGGCGTGTATCCGCCTGTGCTGATCGACGTGCGAGCCGCCGGACTCGAGTTCGACGAGCTCCATGTCGACGGCGGCGTGACGCAGCAGATCGTACTGCTGCCCGATGGACTGCAGTCGGTGCCGCGCAACGCGAATCTCTACGTGATCACCAACGGAACGATCGAGCCCACGGCAGAGCCGGTGAACGTCACCAGCCTGTCCATCCTGGAGCGGGCGCTTCCAACCCTGCTGAAATATCGCGGTCGCGCCGATCTGGCCCTTCTCACCAACCAGGTCGAGAGGGCGGGCGTCAGCTACCAGATGACCGAGATTCCACCGGACTTTCCCCAGCCGAGAGACCAGTGGTTCGGCGGGCCGGAGTGGCTGGCCGCGCTGTACCAGTACGGCGTCGAGAGCGGGCTAGCGGGCGTCTGGCGCCGATCTAACTGATCCACGCCGCCTCGGGATGCGGGGGAAGAGCGTTTGCATCTACATAGATGATCAACTACGCAGGCCATCGTGGCGCCTGCGTAAACCCATTGTTTGCACGACGCCGCGAAGGTGCAGCAAATCTCTGGGGGTCTGGCCGTGGTGGCACAAGTCTTCATCCGTGTCGCCGCGACGATAGCAACATCCCTCGTGCTGGCCTCCTGCGCCACCATGGGCACCCGCGCACCCCTGCCCCCCGAGGCCACCGTCAATGCCACCATTGCTGCCGACCAGGTGATCCGCCACTGGGGCGACGATCCCGACTTCGTGGCCGTACATTCGCGCGTCGGCGCCGGCAGCGATGGAGTGGTCGACTACCTGACGCTTTCCGGTGGAGGCATCAACGGCGCCTATGGCGCCGGCTACCTCGTGGGCTGGACGGCACGCGGTGACCGGCCGGAGTTCGAAGTGGTCACCGGCATCAGCGTGGGCGCCATGATCGCGCCTCTCGCCTTCCTCGGCCCGCGCTATGACGATCGCCTGAAGGCGGTTCTCTCCACCATGACCCAGCAGGACCGGATCCGGGTCGATTTCCTCTCGGCGCTGTTCGGCGCGCCGTCGGTGATGGACAACAAGTTCGTGCTGGCAGCGATCCGCTCGCTGGTGGACGAGAGGGCGCTGACCGAGATCGGCCAGGCTCACCGGCAGGGACGGCGCCTCTATGTCGGTACCACCAACATGGACGCACAGCGCCCGGTCATCTGGGACATCGGCGCCATCGCCATCAGCAACATTCCAAACAAGCTCGAGCTGGTGCATCGCATCATCCTGGCCTCGACCGCAGTGCCCGGCGTGTTCCCGCCGATCCTCATCGACGCGCAGGCCCAGGGGCGCCCCATCAGCGAACTGCATGTCGATGGTGGCGTGACGCAGCAGGTTCTGCTCATGCCCGGCGGCTATCGCCCGAGCAGCGGCCCGGCCGGCCAGCGCAAGCTCTACGTGATCTTCAACGGCGTGGTGGACCCGCAGCCAGCGACGGTCACCAAGCTCGCAAGCCTCGATCTGCTTGAACGCGCGGTGCCCACCCTGCTGAAGTATCTCGGCCGCGCCAACCTGCAGCAGCTGGCCAATATCGCCCAGCGCAACGGCATCGCCTTCCG
>JAEZHZ010000034.1 GCA_023436745.1 Pseudomonadota bacterium
CGCAGGATGTTCCTCGAGGTGGATGAGCATAACCAGCCCGCCAGGCGCCTGTATGCCCGCGAGGGCTTCGCCGCGGTTGGTAGCCGCAAGGGCTATTATGCCCGGCCCGACGGGACTGCGGCCACCGCGCTTGTCTTGTCCCGCGATCTTGGGTAACCCGAGGCCTGCCTGGGACCGGAGCGGAGCTGGGAAAATGACAGAGCCGACCCTAGAGGAATCCTGCATAGCCCGTGGCATGCGGATGACCGATCAGCGCCGGGTGATTGCCCGCATCGTCGAAGCAGCAACCGACCACCCGGACGTGGAGGAGCTGTATCGCCGTGCCTCGGAGGTCGACCCGCGCATCTCGCTGTCGACAGTCTACCGCACAGTCAACCTTTTCGAGGAAGCCGGGCTCGTCACCAAGCACGACTTCAAGGATGGACGCGCCCGCTTCGAACCGATTCCCGAGGAGCATCACGATCACCTGATCGACATCCGTTCCGGCAAGGTCATCGAGTTCCAGAACGAGGAAATCGAGGCCATCCAGGAGCTCATCGCCAAGCGACTGGGCTACCGCCTGATCGACCACCGGCTGGAGCTTTATGCCGTGCCGCTCGACGCCAAGGAGAGCGAGCGGTGACGATCTTCCGCGCGCTCTTCTTCATCTTCGTGTTCCTGCCGTTCCTGGTCGTTGCGATTCCGGTGCAGTGGGTGATCGTGAAGCTGAACCTGCCGTTCTGGCCGGTCGTGCCGCGCATGTTTCACCGCCTGGGCTGCATCTTCCTCGGCCTCAGGGTGACAGTAATCGGCCACCCTGCGACCGGGCGGCCCACACTGCTCGTGTCGAATCACGTGTCCTGGACCGATATCGTCGCGGTAGGCTCGGTCGCCGATGTGACCTTCGTCGCCAAGCGCGAGGTCGGAGACTGGCCGTTCGTCAGCCTTATGGCGCGGCTGCAGCGCACCATCTTCGTTGATCGCACCCGCCGCACCGATGCCGGGCGAACGAGCCGCGAGATGGGCGCCCGAATGGCCAGCGGCAATGCCGTGCTGCTGTTTGCCGAAGGCCAGTCGGACATCGGGACCCACGTCCTGCCGTTCCGCAGCGCCCTGGTCGGCGCCGCCCAGCATGCCATGATGGACGCGGGCGCCAAGGAGGTGCTGATCCAGCCCCTGACGATCGCCTACACCCGTCTCCAGGGCTTGCCCGTCAGCCGCAACGAACGCTCGCTGATCGCCTGGATCAAGTCCCGGTCCGTCAAGCAGAACATCCGCGACATCCTCTCCGGCCCCGTCAAGGACGTGACGGTGGCGTTCGGCGTGCCGCGGTCGCTCACCGAGCGCGACAACCGCAAGCTCGTTACCAAGGCGGCTGAGCAGGACGTGCGCGCCATGCTGGTTGCGCTCAATCGCGGCCGGCCGCTGCCGGCATCGCTACAAGTTTAGACGGTAAGGCTAACGGCGCGCTCCGCTTTGTCGCCAAGGTTTCGTTAGCTATCACGGTCGCCAGCAAGGGGGCCGCCATGATGCTGCAACTCGCGATCATCTGGACCATCGTTCTCGCCATCCTCATCTGGTTCGTCCGCGACGAGGACGACCGGCGCCGGCACAGGCCGGTGAAGCCGGCTGCGCGTTACTCTCCCAGCGTTCCGGCATACCGCCACGCGCCTATGGATTCAGACCCCGCCGTGAAAGCCGCGCGTGAGGCGTTCGTGCGCCAGCTCAGCCAGCGAGATTTGCACGCAGCCGCTTGATGATGTCGGAGGCCTTGAGCATCAGGGCCATGTCGACGTCTTCCTCCGGTGTGCCCTCGGCGACGTCGGCCCAGACGGGGATGCTGAGATCGTGCGTCTGCTCCTGGCCCGCCTGGTCTTCCTGCAGCACGGCGCGCACTCGGCCGACCACGCGTCCAGCCAAGCGGGGATGAGCCGATTTCTCGGCGACGGCAATCTCGATCAGTTCGATAGTCATGGTCGGGGGCGTTAACACGCGGCAAGCCAATCGGGTTCGCCGCGGTCGGGGATAAAGGTATACTGTTGCCGAATGGGCTCACACCCGCACGGCGTGCTCCACCCGCCCGGCCTCCCCGAACACCCGGATATACCGGGCGATCTCATCGGGCTCGCCCGTCGCCTTGGCCGGATTGTCGGAAAGCTTCACCGCCGGCCGGCCGTTCGCCTCGCTGACCTTGGCCACGATCGAGATGGGATCGAGGCCGGGATTCGGGTCGGGGGCGCAGCCCTCGAAATCGTTGGTGAGGTTGGTGCCCCAGCCAAAGGTCATGCGGACCTTGCCGTCGAAGTGGAGATAGGCCTCCTCGATCATGTCGACGTCGAGACCATCGGAGAAGATCAGCAGCTTCTCTCGCGGATCGCGCCCCTTGGATTTCCACCAGGCGATAATCTTCTCGCCGCCCTCGATGGCGGGTGCGCTGTCGGGGCGGAACCCGGTCCAGTCCGCCACCCAGTCCGGCGCGTCGCGCAGGAAGGCGTCGGTGCCGAATGCATCGGGCAATACGATCTTGAGATTGCCGCCATAGTAGCTCTCCCAGTCCTGCAGCACCTGATAAGGCGCGGCCTTGAGCGCCTCGTCGGTCTTGGCGAGTGCGGCCAGGACCATGGGCAACTCATGGGCATTGGTGCCCAGGGCCTCGAGGTCGTTGTCCATGGCGAGCTTGACGTTGGAGGTACCGGTGAAGGCATCGCCGATGCCTTCCTTGAGCGCCTCGACGCACCAGCGCTGCCACAGGAACGAGTGCCGGCGGCGCGTGCCGAAGTCGGAGATCTTGAGGTCGGGGAGCTTTGCCAGCCGCTCCACCTTCTCCCACATCCTGGCCTTGGCACGGGCATAGAGCACATCGAGCGTGAACGGTCCGTAACGCTTCATCGCGGCGCGGGAGCGCAACTCGTTGATGATGGCGAGGGCCGGAATTTCCCACATCGTGGTTTCCTGCCACAGCCCTGGGAACTCCAGAACGAACTGCCCGTCCTTCTGCTCCAGGCGGTACTCCGGCAACTGGAAATCCTCGAGCCACTTGAGGAAGCTGGGCTCGAAAATCTGCCGTGAGCCATAGAAGCTGTTGCCGGCCAGCCAGATCATTTCCTTCTTGGTGAAGCGCAGCGTCCGGCAATGGTCGAGCTGCGCCCGCAACTCCTCGATGTCGATCTCGTCCGCAAGACGCACCGATTTGGTCCGGTTGATCAGCGTGAAGCTGGCCTCGACGCGCGGGTAGAGGCCCCAGATCATCTGCAGCATCAGCAGCTTGTAGAAATCCGTGTCGAGCAGGCTGCGCACGATCGGATCGAGCTTCCAGGTGTGGTTGTAAACCCGCCGGGCGATGTCGGTGTAAATGGCCATGGCTACCCTTTCGCGGCGTGGTTGTAGCGCGAGGCGAACTCTGTTGGAAAGCCGCGGGAGCGTCGGGCCGTTCGGTTACTCGCCGAACTGGAAGCTGGCGAAGCGATCGAGGGCGAGATCAAGAGCGCCCTTTTCGCTCGCGCCGGGTTCGACCAGCCAGCTCAGCTTGTTGACCAGCAGGCGCCGCTGGGCCCTGTCCGCCTTCAGGTCCACGGCGGCGACCACACGGTCCCCCATCAGCACTGGCAGGGCGAAATAGCCAAGCTTTCGTTTGCTGGCGGGCACATAGGCCTCGAACAGGTGCTCATAGCCGAAGAAAAGCTTCAACCGCCTGCGCTGGATGATCAGCGGGTCGAAGGGCGACAGGAGGTGGACGAGGTCGCCGGCGGGCGGGTCCGGCACTTCGGCAACCGCCGCGGGCGTTGCCCAGAGCTTTACCCTCGGAGCGCCTTCGAGCGCCACCTCCACGAGCTGCCGTCTTCTGACGCGCGATTCGATAAGCGCCAGCACCGACGGCTTGGCGGAGGGTTCGAGATGACAGATGGAATCAAGGCTCACCACACCCTGGCTACGCAACGCCCGGTCGAGCTTGTAGGTAGTCACCTGCCGCTCGGTTGCCGGACGTGGCATGCGTCCCCAGCCGAAATGACGAGCGGTGAGGTCGTATGTCTTGACCATGCCCTGGCGGGCGGAGACCACCACCAGCCCCTGGTAGAACATCAGCTGCAGCACCCGCTTTGACGGCTTGCGGCTGGCCCACGGGTGGTGCTTCTCAACCAGCTCGTCATCTGCGATGTCACGGATGGAAAGCGGCCCTTCCCGCTTGAGCCGGCGCGTCATGGCGGTGATTTCTGCAGGCGTGACCTTGCCGAACCAGGTGTCGTTGATGTCGCGAGACCGCTTCATCGCCGGCAGGAAGTAGCTGAAGTCCGTGACCGGCACATAGCTCAGCGCATGGGTCCAGTACTCGAACACGGTCTTGTCCGTGCTCTGCAGCTGGGCCAGATGCGCGCGGCGATAGTCCGGGATGCGGGTGAAGAGGATGTGGTGGTGACACCGCTCGACGACGTTGATGGTGTCGATCTGCACATAGCCCAGGTGCTCAACCGCAGCGAGAGCGGCCTGGGGGCCGGACCCGAAGGGCTCAACCTCGTCCAGCCGCTGCGCCCGTAGCCAGATTGCGCGGGCCTGCTTGGGCGACAGCGTCAGGACGTTGCGGGACATGAACCCTCTCGAGATGGCATCGGATCGCTTCTTCGACGCTCGCGCGGAACCAGCCGGCGCCGATGACCTGCCGGTCTCCCGCCCGCGTGAGACGGGTGCGCAGGGTCCCGAGATCCTCCGGCGTCCAGCCTTGCGGATCGGTGAGTGAAATCCAGGCATCCAGATAGTCCTGGGGCGCGTAGACATGACCAAAGCCGATCGGCGAGGTCTGCGCCAGGGCCATGTCCAGGGCCACCTGCAGGAACGTGATCACCGGATACCAGTTGAGAAGCGGGGAGACAGATGGGTGTCGCTGCCCAGCCAGCCACGGTGGTTCTCGGTAGAGCAGCGAGGGGTCGAAGAAGACGATCGGATCGGTCGGGTGCTGCAGGTAGATGATGCGCAACGGTCCCCAGGTGCTGTCGCGGAGGTCGGTGCCGCTGTTGGCAAAACGCACCACGGTGCTATCGCCCACCACGGGCCGCCAGAACGGCGAGGAATCGTCACGGGTGGCGGTCGCGGAACGCCAGGCGCTCGTCGAGAACGGTGGACCCACCCAGAACGCGCCGTCGAACGGGTCTCCGAGGATGTCGTACAGGGTGCCCGAGGCGGCGGAGCTGTAGGCTCCAAGGCTCAGTCCATGCAGATAGAGGCGCGGCCGCGTCTCCTTCGGCATTTCGGTCCACCGCTCGTACACCGCCGAGAACAGCGCCTGTGCCGTTTCAACGCCCACATCCGGTTCATAAACCAGCGACAGCCAGCTGGTGAGATAGGAGTATTGCACCGCAACACTGGCAACATCCCCTCCGTGGAGGATTTCGAGGGTATCGACGGCCGCCGGCTCGACCCACCCCGTGCCCACCGGCATGATCAGCACCAGCACCGACCTGTCGAAGGCACGGACCCGGTCCATCTCGGCGAGGGCGATCTGCGCGCGACCCTCCGGCGTCTCCGATGCCCTCAGCCCCACATAGATACGCAAGGGCGTCATGGCGCGCCGGCCGGTCAGTGACGCGATATCGTCTGCGGTTGGCCCGGATTCAACATAGATGCGAGCATCCAGCCCGATCGTGTCCCACGGGACCAGGGACTGGGCGCTTCCGGATCGCAAGGACTCCACTGGTGGCGGGTCTCCGCTCGCGGCGAGACGGTCGAACTGCCCATAGAAGCGGTCGCCGACATAGAGCGCCCCGCGGGCCAGCATGCCGTCGACGGCGATGGCGGCAAGGAACACGGTGATCAGCGAGGCAACGAACGCTGCGCGTCGCGGGATCAGGAGGGCCATCCATGCCCATACCTGCCGCACGCCGTAGACCGCGAGCGTGCCGAGCCCGATCAGAACCACTCCCGGCACGACCGCGATCATCGCGATCATCCACGGCTGGCTGGCCTGGACCGGGGCTATGCCCATGCCGGCGCGAATCGAATTCTGCCAGCCGGTCGAGAACCACAGAAAGACGATCGCCAGCACGAGGCAGGCTGCAGCTGCGGCACGGCCCACCCACCGTGCGATCCGGCGGCTGGGCCATCTGAGTTCGAGAAAATTCCACATCCATTCCAGCGAGACGCCGATGCCGTAGCCCGCGGCGAAGGCGAAGCCGCACAGGATGCCCTGAACGCTGAAATGGCGCGGCAAGAGCGAGGGGGTCAGCGACAGCGCGAAGAACAGCAGCCCGAAGAGCCAGCCGCCGGTCGAGATGCGGTCGAGCTGGATGCCCATCCAGCGCCGCGTCGCCGGCAGCCATCCCTTCGGCCGCCTCATGTTCCGAGAACCGTTCGGGCCAGGTGGATCACGCCCCATATGGCCGCGACCGCGATGCCCAGCCCGATCAGCGCTATGACGGCACCGATCAGCACGCCAAGCCCGTCGCGGTTGACCCGCGACACAGTGATTACGGCTATCCCGACATTGGGCACGGCGTTGATCAGGGGAATCGGCACCACCATCGGCAGGCAGGCCAGCAGGATGAAGATGCTGGTCAGCTGCCCGGCACGTTCCCCCGCGAGCCATTCGAGCCGCGGGCGGGACACACGCCCGACGAGGCGCGCCACGAGGACGAGTCGGTCCATGACCCGCACGACCAGTTTCTGCGACAGGCGCCGGCTGCCGACCCATCCATCAAGCCGGAGCGGACGATCCATCAACATGGCCAGCGTGACGCCCATCATGGCAATGGCGACGGTGCCGCCATAGCCGGGAGGGCCGGGAATCATGTTGAGTACCGAGAGCACCAGAATCCCCATTGTATGGGAGGTGGAGCCCAGAAGGCCGATGAGCTTTCCGGCCGTGAGCCCGTCCTCTGCCTCCCTGACGCTGGTTGCTATCGCCTCAACACGGGCTTCTATGGGAGTCACGGAATCGTTGGGCTCGGTCTCGGGGACGGGGCAACACTATAGGCGCGACGCCAGAGCATACAACCGGCTGCCGGGCCTGAAGGTTCACTGCGAGAGTATGAATGCGCCCGGACCATCATCGGGCAACGTCGTAGCCCACGACATCTTCCCGACGCCGACATTCAGTGCGGCGCCCAGGGGCAAGTCTGCTTAATGGGTTCGAGGAATTGGTGGAGCCAAGCGGGATCGAACCGCTGACCTCTTGCATGCCATGCAAGCGCTCTCCCAGCTGAGCTATGGCCCCATTCCGTGGGTTCGTCAGGGTCGGGACCCGTCCGAAGCGAGGCGGAACCTATTGGATGATCCGCCCCGGTGCAAGTGCCTAAATGACACTTTTTGATGCGGCCGGCGGACGCAGCCCGCCGGCCGAAAAATCAAGCAGAATCAGCGGTCTTCGTCGCCGCCGACGTCGAAGCCGAGTTCGTCGTCCTCATCGTCTTCCTCTTCGAGGAACACGTCGTCATCATCGTCACCGAGATCCTCGTCGACTTCGACATCGACGTCATCGGTCTCGGGGATGTCGTCCCCGGCCTCTTCGGCATCGGCGTCTTCCAGCGACACGATCTCGGGCGCTGCGACATCCACCTCTTCCTCGATCTCTTCGGCTTCTTCCTCGTCATCGACCCGGCGGGCGGTGGCAGGGGAGGGCTTGCCGGCGAGCACGGTCTCGAAATAGGAGCGCGGATAGCTCTTGCCCGTATAGGGCGAGACGATCGGGTCCATGTTGAGGTCGTAGAACTTCTTGCCCGTATCGGGATCGGTCCGTTTGGTGCCGCGTTCGGAACTGGCCATGATGTTCCTCGTGAAATGGGGAAAGTGGCGCACACGTCGGCGCCCTGAAATCGGTCGATCCGGTTATGGACAATCCCCCTGGCTGTCAAACCCAAAATGTGCGGAGCCGGTTCCTGAAGGTGGCGGGGAGGCGGGGCTGCATGCTAAGCGCGGTACAGGATCAGGAAGCGGAGTTTAGCCGATGATCATCGCCGTCGATGGACCCGCCGCCTCCGGCAAGGGGACCCTGGCAGCCGGCCTTGCCCGTCATTACGGGCTGCCACACCTCGATACCGGCCTGCTCTACAGGGCCGTGGGACTGGCGGTGGCGGACTGCGTCGACATGCCGGAAATGGAGGCGGCCGCAATTGCAGCCGCCCGCGCGCTCGATGCCAGCCATCTCGAGGATACGGAGGCGCTGACGAGCGCTGAAGCGGGTGTTCTGGCCAGCAAGGTGGCGGTGATCGGTCCCGTGCGACAGGCGCTGTTCGATTACCAGCGCGCCTTCGCCACCCGTCCGGGCGGGGCTGTCCTTGATGGACGTGACATCGGCACCCGCATCGCCCCCGATGCCGACGCCAAGCTGTTCATCCAGGCGGACAGCAAGGCGCGCATGGAAAGGCGGGCGCGCCAGCTGGAATCTCGCGGGATCGTGGTTGACCGGTACGCGCTCTATCACCAGATAGAGGAGCGGGACGCCCGAGACATGGCCAATCCCAACGGCGGTTTCTTCCGGGCAGCGGATGCGCACTTGCTCGATACTACGCTTCTCGGTATAGAGGCCGCACTCCGCGCAGCCATCGCGATCGTCGACAGTGTCGTGGCACCGAAGGCAAGGCAAACGCCTTAATTTCACCCTTCGCCTCCACCCGCACCGGCAATCAACCAGGCCCTGGCCCCGGAACGACTTCAAACCAACAACCCGACCGGGCGCCTGTGCGCCGGCGCTTTTGCTTTGGCAAAGCGGCAAGCCCCGGTTGTTCAACACCAGCCACCGGTGCACCGGAGAGATGAATTTGGCACAGCAAACTGTGACTAAAGAAGATTTTGAATCGATGCTGCTCGACAGCTTTGTCGACAACGATGCCGCCGAAGGCACCGTCGTCAAGGGCAAGGTCGTCGCCATCGAGAAGGACCTCGCGATCATCGACGTGGGTCTGAAGACCGAAGGCCGCGTGCCGCTGAAGGAATTCGGCCAGGCCGGCCGCGACGGCACCATCACCGTCGGTTCGGAAGTGGAAGTCTATGTCGACCGCGTCGAAAACGCTGCCGGCGAGGCCGTCCTCTCCCGCGAAAAGGCCCGCCGCGAAGAGAGCTGGGTCAAGCTCGAAGAGCTCTACAACCGCAACGAGCGCGTTGAAGGCACCATCTTCAACCAGGTCAAGGGCGGCTTCACGGTCGACCTCGAAGGCGCCATCGCCTTCCTGCCGCGTTCGCAGGTGGACATCCGCCCGATCCGCGACATCGGCCCGCTCATGAACGTGCCGCAGCCGTTCCAGATCCTCAAGATGGACAAGCGCCGGGGCAACATCGTCGTGTCCCGCCGTGCGATCCTCGAAGAGTCGCGCGCCGAGCAGCGTTCGGAAATCGTCCAGCAGCTTGAAGAAGGCCAGGTGGTCGACGGCGTGGTCAAGAACATCACCGACTATGGTGCGTTCGTGGACCTCGGCGGCATCGACGGCCTGCTCCATGTCACCGACATTGCCTGGCGCCGTGTCAACCACCCGTCGGAAGTGCTCACCATCGGCGAGACCATCAAGGTCCAGATCGTGCGCATCAACCACGAGTCGCACCGCATCAGCCTCGGCATGAAGCAGCTGCAGGCAGATCCGTGGGAAGGCATCGAGGCCAAGTACCCGATCGGTGCCAAGTTCACCGGCCGCGTGACCAACATCACCGACTATGGAGCATTCTTTGACCTCGAGCCGGGCATCGAAGGCCTGATCCACGTCTCGGAAATGAGCTGGACCAAGAAGAACGTGCATCCGGGCAAGATCGTCTCGACCTCCCAGGAAGTCGACGTTGTCGTGCTCGAAGTCGATCCGGACAAGCGCCGCATCTCGCTCGGTCTCAAGCAGACCCTGCAGAACCCGTGGGAAGCTTTCGCCGAGAAGAACCCGGTTGGCTCCACCATCGAAGGCGAAGTCAAGAACAAGACCGAGTTCGGTCTGTTCATCGGCCTCGAAGGCGATGTGGACGGCATGGTGCACCTGTCCGACCTCGACTGGCAGAAGTCGGGTGAAG
>JAEZHZ010000250.1 GCA_023436745.1 Pseudomonadota bacterium
AGTTCGAACAGCACCAAGCCGTTGTGTCGAGTGACGGTCATGCCCATCTCCTGTTCAGCGCCCGGGCGGCTGCTATAGTCGAGGCGGCGGGGGTGCGCCAGCAAAGAGGTCGTATATTGCCGAGGACTGTTGTCGCCCTGGTGCTTGCCGCGTGCCTTGCCAGCCCGGCCAGCGCAGAACCTTTCGCCCACTCTTCAGGGGAATGGCGCGAGTATCATCGGGACTGGCTGGCCTCCTGCCCCGACAGGATCATCGAGGATGCGGCGGACTATTCCGGCTACTCGTGCTTTGCCAGTACCGGCAGTGCTGAACTCAACAGCGCCAGCCTGCCGGTCTACAAGCTGACGCTGATCCGCAACCGCCTCGATGGCGAGCTGGACCTTGCGGTGACGGTCGCCGCAGATGGAGTGGTCGTCGACGAGACCCGGCCGCTGGTGCTGGGCTTCGGAGGCGAGGCGCCGGTGTCGCTCGCCTTCGGCACTGATCTCGAGACGCGGCACAACACGTTGAACCAGTATTTCATCGCCGATGCCGCCACCAGGGATCGGTTGCTGGAGCTGATGAAGGAACGCAATGCGGTGACGCTAGGCGTGCCCGCGATGGATGGTGCCGTGCGCGAGATTCGGCTGTCGCTACGCGGCGTGCTCGCCTCGCTCGACTTCATGTCGAGCCATGCGCGGCGGGTGGCGCAGTACTAAGCGCGGGTTGACGCTGGGTGACTCCGGTGTGCTTATCCGGCCGGAACTCTCGACGGATTACCCATTCATGCCCCTCAAGCCCGGCGCCGCACTGCTGTTCGATATCGATGGAACACTGGTTGACAGCGACCCGCTGCACCTTCGTGCGTTCAACGACATTCTCGAGCCCTATGGACACCGGTTCGACAAGGCGAGGTTCGCAACCGAGCTTCAGGGCAGGGCCAATGTCCATATCGGCGCGGACCTGTTCCCGCACGAAACGCCCGAGCGGCAGATGGAGATTCTCGACGGCAAGGAGGAAGCCTTCCGCCGCCTGGCAGCAGAAGGCATCGAGCCGGTGCACGGGCTGTTCGCGCTGCTCGACTGGGCGGAGGCCAATGGCGTGCCGAAGATCGCCGTGACCAACGCGCCCCGGCCCAATGCCGACCTGCTGCTCGACGCCATCGCGGTGCGCAGCCGGTTCGATCACCTGGTGATCGGCGCGGAGTTGGAACACGGCAAGCCGCACCCGCTACCCTATCTCGAAGGTCTGAGACTGCTTGGCGCGGATCCGGCGAACAGCGTTGCCTTTGAGGATTCGCGGACCGGCATCGCCTCCGCAAGCGCTGCGGGCATCGCCACGGTGGGGATCGCCACTGGACTGGACGAGGCGGCGCTGCTCGAGGCGGGCGCCGTCATGGCTGCGGCCGCCTATGACGACGAACGGGTTCTGCGGTTCGTGCGTGAGCGGGTGCTGGGTAGCTAGAACAGGCTCATCTGCCGGTCTTCGAGCCGCGGGGGCACAAACAGGTCCGTCCGCAGCGGGGCCATGCGTTCGCTGAAGCCATAGCGCTCCCGCGCCTTTTCGAAGCGCTGGCGAAGCAGGGTCGCGTAGGGCCCTTCTCCGGTCATGCGGACGCCCCAGCGGGCGTCGTAATCCTTGCCGCCGCGGGTGTCGCGCACCAGTGACAGGACATGGCGGACGCGGTCCGGGAAGTGCCGCAGCAGCCATTCGCGGAAGACATCGCGCACTTCGCCCGGCAGGCGCAGCAGGATCATCGTGGCGCTGATGGCGCCCTGTGCGCGCGCTGCATCCAGAATGCGCTCGAGCTCCATGTCATTGATCGCCGGGATCATGGGGGCCGCGAGCACGGCGGTCGGCACGCCCGCCTCGCTGAGGAGGCGCAGCGCTTCGAGCCGCCGGGCAGGGGAGGACGCCCGGGGCTCCATCTTGCGGCTGAGCTTGTGGTCCATCGACGTGATCGACAGCCCGACCTTGACCAGCCCGAGCTTCGCCAGCTCGGTCAGGATATCGAGGTCGCGGATAACCAGTGCCGACTTGGTGGTGATCATCACCGGGTGGCGCGTTTCCAGCATCACCTCCAGAACGCCGCGCGTCAGCTGGTGCTTGCGCTCCGCAGGCTGGTACGGGTCGGTGTTGGTGCCCATGGCGATGGCGCGCACCTTGTAGTTGCGGGCGCCGAGTTCGGCCCGCAACGCCTCCACGGCGTTGGCCTTCACATAGATGTCCCGCTCGAACTCGATCCCGGCGGAATGGCCGAGAAAGGCGTGCGTCGGACGCGCAAAGCAGTATGAGCAGCCATGCTCGCAGCCGCGATAGGCGTTGATCGAACGCTCGAAATTGACGTCCGGGCTGTCATTGGCGGTGATGATGGTCTTGGCGCGCTCGGTATGCTCGATGGTCTCAAAGACAGGCAGCGGCTCGACGGTCGACCAGCCATCATCAAAGCTTTCACGCGTCTGCTTCTCGAATCGGCCGGAGCGGTTCGACTGTGCGCCGCGGCCACGGATCCGGTCAGGCGATACCAGTTCGCGCCGCGCCAGGTCGGCGTCGCGGCTGCGGCTCAGCCGCTCAAGGGCTTCGAAGGAGGGTGCCTGGTAAAGAGCCATGATCGTTCTCCGCAGGGGTCGACTCGACCCCCGTGCCTCAAGATAGCACGCGCATAGAACAAAACAAGAACGAAGGCGCGCGGCAGCGGAACGGAGCGCCTCGCCTGGGGCAAAGATGGTGCCCGGCAGTGCCGCTTTGAAGGGCTGATTGTGCGAAAATGCAGGCCTGCCGTGCAGTTTTTCAGGTGGACGCCTGGGGCTGGCCGGGCGTATCCATCGCCTCCCCTTACGCCGGGCAGATCACTTAAGTCTCATCTTCAACGTTGACCCGCCCACCGGTCGGCGTTTAGTTAAGTCGTTACTTAATAATCCCTGCTGACACGGACTGTCGTCCGGCGTCCGCAGAGGGGCCGTTCAACTCGGCCCATGCCGCTCGTCGTAACGGCAAACCGCTGAAACAGAATCGAGGACACCATGAGTATCGACGCCACGGTCGATTCCGTACCGCTTGACCCGGCACGGGAACGCGACGTCGCCGCCCGGAACCGGCTGGTAATTGCACTGCTGCTCGTTTCCACCTTCGTGGTCTTTCTCAACGAAACCATCATGAGCGTGGCCATCCCCAACCTGATGGCTGATCTGGGGGTGACCGCAGGTGCTGCGCAGTGGCTCACCACGGCGTTCCTGCTGACCATGGCGGTTGTGATCCCGATCACCGGCTTCCTGCTGCAGCGCCTCAATACGCGCCCGATCTTCCTCGTCGCCATGTCGACCTTCACCCTGGGAACCGTGCTCTGCGCCCTGGCGCCGGGACTGGGAATGCTGGTGTTCGGCCGCGTGGTGCAGGCGGTGGGGACGGCCATCATGATGCCGCTGCTGATGACGACGGTGATGACCCTCGTGCCGCCTGAGACGCGTGGCAAGACCATGGGCAACATCTCGATCGTGATGTCAGTGGCGCCGGCCCTGGGGCCTACCATCGGCGGGTTCATCCTGGCGCACCTGGAATGGCGCTGGATGTTCATCCTGGTGCTGCCGATCGCGATCGGGGCGCTGGTGCTCGGTGCCCGCAAGATCCAGAACGTCACGACGCCACGCTACGCGCCGCTCGATGTCCTCTCGGTGATCCTGTCGGCGCTGGCCTTTGGCGGGCTGATCTATGGACTGTCGAGCTTCGGTGAGGGCCTTGCCCACGCCGGCGAACCCGGCCCGATCCCGCTGTGGGCACCGATCGCCCTCGGCGTGGTGGCCATGGCAGCCTTCGTGTGGCGGCAGATCCGGCTGCAGCAGGACAACAGGGCCCTTCTCGACCTGCGGGTGTTTCGGTCGAGGAACTACACCGTCTCGGTCAGCATGATGCTGGTAGCCATGATGGCTCTGTTCGGCACGGTGATCCTCCTGCCGATCTACACCCAGAACGTGGTGGGGCTCGACACGCTGCAGACGGGCCTGCTGCTGTTGCCGGGCGGCCTGGTGATGGGCCTGCTCGGGCCGGTGGTCGGGCGCCTGTTTGACAAGGTGGGGCCGACGGTGCTGGCGGTGCCGGGTGCGATCATGGTCTCGGCCGT
>JAEZHZ010000170.1 GCA_023436745.1 Pseudomonadota bacterium
ACCATGAACAGCGCGGAATTGGTGAAGGCGAAGGTGGTGCCGGTGCCTTCGGCTGCATCACCGCCGACGGTGAACAGCTTGAAAATGTCATAGATGACAAACTGGTGGATCGGGTCAGTGCCGGCCATAGAGCCCTCTAAGCGCCATCATCTATCGGTCCGCTCTTCGTCTTCCGCATCCGGACCGAGATCGGCGCCGGGCGGGGGAGGCGAGGCGGCATTCATTTCCGCCACCACTCGGATGACGTTCAGGATTCCAGCGGCAAAGCCCATCACCAGAAGGACGAGCAAGCCCCAGGGGCTGGTTCCCAGGCCAAGATCGATGAGGTAGCCGATGCCGGCACCCACCAGAATCGCGGCGACGAACTCGGTACCGATGCGCAAACCGCGCGCCAGACCGCTCATCTCCGGGGAAGCATCGCGTGAGGCTCTGTCGTCCTCCAGCATCCGCTCCCGCTTGGCTGAGGCGATACGAGATGCAAGATCCCGCGTCACCCCTCGGGCGCTGTCTGGCTGGTTTGGGTCGCCGGGCGAATTCGTCATCCGCTCAAATCCCTCTCCGCCAGCATTTCCGGGGATTCCCGGCCGCCCTTTTCAGTCGCGCGCAACATAGTGGTGGCCCCGGGTGGTGTCAAGGCGAGCTGCGGCAGCGCAAGTATTTGATTCTTCATCACTAATCCCGGTTGCACGGGGGTGCGGCATGCTGTCCATGCGAGCGGCCCGCGGAGTCTTCGGGGAGAGCTGGGGATTCTCGTATCGGGCAGGGGAGGAGATGCCCACCTCAAGACGCGCTGCGGTACCCGGCCTCCTAGACTGCTTCGCGGAAGCTTTCGGCGGTGGTGAGATCGACCGAGACCAACTGCGATACGCCGCGCTCCGCCATGGTGACGCCGAACAGCCGATCGACGCGGCTCATTGTGATCGGATTATGGGTGATCACCATGAAGCGGGTGTTGGTGCGCTGGCGCATGGAGTCGAGCAGGTTGCAGAAGCGCTCGACATTGGCGTCGTCGAGCGGTGCGTCCACCTCGTCGAGCACGCAGATCGGGGCGGGATTGGTGAGAAACACCGCAAAGATCAGCGACATGGCGGTCAGCGCCTGCTCGCCCCCTGAAAGCAGGGTCATGGTCTGTGGCTTCTTGCCCGGCGGGCGGGCGATGATCTCGAGGCCGGCCTCCAGCGGATCCTCGCTCTCGACGAAGCTGAGTTCGGCCGTGCCGCCCCCAAACAGGGTGGTGAACAGCTCCTGGAAGTGGGCATTGACCTTGGCGAAGGCTTCGCTGAGGCGGGCGCGGCCCTCGCGGTTGAGCGACTGGATGCCGGTGCGCAGCTTGGCGATCGCCTCGATCAGGTCGTCGCGGTCGGCCACCATGGTGTCGAGCTTTTCCTGAACCTCGACGGCTTCCTTCTCGGCCGACAGATTGACGCCGCCGAGCCGCTCGCGCTCGGCCTTGAGGCGGTCGAGCCGCTGCTCGACCTGCGGCTCGGCCGGCAGGGCATCGGTCGGCTTGATGCCGGAGGCTTCAAGAGTCTGGGTGGCGGCGATGCCAAGGGTTTCCTCGGTGTTGCGCTCGATCTGCTGGCGCTGGGCGATGAGGCCGCGCACGCGTTCCTCGAGGCGGGTGAGTTCAACGCGGGCATCGGTGAGGGCTTGACCGGCGGCCTTGGCGGCGCGGTCGGCTTCGCGCCAGCGCGTATCGGCAACGGCGAGACTGTCGCGCGCAGCCTTGTGCTCGATGCGGGCGGTCTCGATCTGCTCGTCGAGCTGGGCCTTGCGGGCGGCAAAGCCATCCGGGCTCTCGGCCGCTGTCGTCAGTTGCGCTTCTACCTCCGCGACGCGCTCGGCAAGGGTTGCGAGCTGGGCGGCGGCGCTTTCGCGACGGCGCTGCCACGCCTCGGCGTCACGGGTGAGCTGGGCACGGCGATTGTCGCGCAGGCGGGCGGCGGACTGGAGGGTCGAAAGCCGCAGGCGCGCCTGTTCCGCGGCATCGCGGAGAGAGGCCAGCCTGGTTTCGAGCGCGCGGGCCGCAGTGGCAGCCTCGTCTTCCGTGCCGACGGTGGCAAGGGACGCATCTGCTTCCGCCAGGGCGAGCGTTGCTTCCTCAAGGCTGGCATCGAGGCGCTGGCGGGCCTCGGCGAGCGCCGACTGGCGGGCGGCGAGATCACCCATGCGGCGCTGGGCCAGATCCACGCCGGACTGGGCCGCCCCGATTGCGTGCTGGGCGGCGCGCCAGGCATCCCGGCGCAGGCGCTCCTCGGCCCGGGCTGCGTCGAGCGCGGCCGTTGCGGCCTCGACTTCCCGGCGGCGGGCGTTGCGCTCCTGACGGGTGCGCAGGATTTCCTCGTCGAGCTCGGCCAGGCGATTGCGCTGGGCGAGGCGCTGGGCGGCAGGGGAGGGCGCGTCGGCGGCCGCGACGAAGCCGTCCCAGCGCCACACGGCCCCTTCGAGGGTGACGAGCTTCTGCCCGGGCTTGAGGGCGCGCATCATCGCCGGTCCGTCGACCGGGGAGACGAGACCGATCTGGTCGAGCCGGCGCTTGAGCAGGGGGGAGCCGGTCACATAGCGGCTGAGCGGTTCAGCAGCCTGGGGCAGGGCGGCATCGTCGGTGTGGTCGATGGCGACCGACCAGTGGATGGGTGCGCCGGCATCCGAACTGGCTTCGAGATCATCGCCCAGTGCGGCGCCGAGCGCTGTCTCGTAGCCGGGCGCGACCTTGAGATCGTCGACGATGGCGGGCCACAGGCTGGTGCCCACATTGAGCATCCTGGCGAGCGTCGCAGCCTCCGCTTCAAGGCGGGTAAGGCCCGACTCGATCTCGGCGAGCTTCGGACGCAGTCCATCAAGGCTCTTCTGTGCGGCTGCCGACTGCTCTTCCGCGGCGATGGCGGCAGCTTCCGCAGTGGTGGCTTCAGCCTGCGCGGCTTCGAGCGCAGCGCGGCGCGTGGCGAGGTCGGCATCCGCCGCAAGGGCTGCGCTCACGGTCGTGGCTTCCGTTTCGACCTCGGCGATCTGGCGACGGATGCGCTCGATGCGGCCAAGGGCATCGGCGTGGCTGCGTTGGGCGGCGGCACGGCGTGCGCGGACCTGGGCAAGGGCGTCGAGCGCCTCACGGGTGCGGGTCTCCGCTTCCGACGCTGCAGCCCGGGCGGCGTCCGCCGCGGTGCCGGCGGCGGCGAGTTCTGCGGCGGCGG
>JAEZHZ010000343.1 GCA_023436745.1 Pseudomonadota bacterium
CAGACGCTGACCGACGCGGACAAGCAGGGGCGCGAGCTGTTCCAGCGCTGGTGCGAGGATGCCGGCCTGACCATGGGCGTCGACAGGATGGGCACCATGTTCATGACGCGGCCCGGCACCGATCCCGATGCCCTGCCGGTCTATATCGGCTCCCATCTCGACACCCAGCCGACCGGCGGCAAGTATGATGGCGTGCTCGGCGTCCTCGCCGGCCTCGAAGTCGTGCGGTCGATGAACGACCTTGGCATCCGCACGCGTCACCCCATCGTCGTCACCAACTGGACCAACGAGGAAGGGGCGCGCTTTGCCCCCGCCATGCTGGCGTCGGGCGTCTTCGCCGGTATTCACACGCTCGAATACGCCTATGACCGCCGGGACATGGAGGGCAAGCGCTTCGGCGACGAGCTCGAGCGCATCGGCTGGGTGGGCGAGGAAGAAGTCGGCGCCCGCAAGATGCACGCCTATTTCGAGTACCACATCGAGCAGGGCCCCATCCTCGAGGCCGAGAACAGGCAGATCGGCGTCGTCACCCACTGCCAGGGCCTGTGGTGGCTGGAATTCACCCTCACCGGCAAGGAGGCGCATACCGGCTCGACGCCCATGAACATGCGTGTCAATGCCGGCCTTGCCATGGCCCGCATCATCGAGGCGGTGCAGGAGATCGCCATGGCCGAGCAGCCCGATGCCGTCGCTGGTGTCGGACAGGTGCAGTTCTCGCCCAATTCACGCAACGTGCTGCCGGGCACCGGCGTCTTCACCGTCGACCTGCGCACCCCCGAGCAGGCAAAGCTCGACCGCATGCGCGCTGCCATCGAGAGCCGCGCCGCCGCCATCTGCGAGGAACTCGGCGTTGGCTGTTCGGTGGAGGCGGTGGGCCATTTCGACCCCGTGACCTTCGATCCCACCCTCGTCGCCCGTGTCCGGTCCGCCGCCGAAAAGCTCGGCTACTCGCACATGGACATCGTCTCGGGCGCCGGCCACGACGCCTGCTGGACCGCAAGACTCGCTCCCACCACCATGGTCATGTGTCCCTGTGTCGACGGGCTCTCCCACAACGAGGCGGAGGAGATCACGCGGGAATGGGCGGCTGCGGGCGCCGATGTGCTGCTGCACGCGGTGCTCGAGACGGCGGAGATCGCCGAATGAGCGACTGGACGCTGTTGTGGTCCTTTGCGGTGATGGCGGGCCTTCTGGTCATGTCTCCCGGACCCAATGGCGTCCTCATCGCAAAGACGGTGCCCGTCTCCGGCCGGCTGGCGGGCTTTGCCAACATTGCCGGCTTCATGGTGGCGTTCTGCTGCCACTGGATCTTTGCGCTCCTTGGCGGCTCGCTGATCCTCGCCACGTCCGCCGAACTGTTCACGCTCTTCAAGCTCGCAGGCGCGGCCTATCTCTGCTGGCTGGGCCTGAAGGCGCTGCGGCAGGCGTGGCTGACGCCCGTCCCGCCTCCGCGGGACACAAGCGGCAGGCAGCGGGGGCTGGGGCTCGCCTTCGGCGAAGGCCTGTTGACCAACCTGCTCAATCCCAAGGTGTCGATGTTCTATCTCGCCGCCTTCCCGCAGTTCGTGCGGGCGGGGCACTTCGACGTCCAGCACACCTTCGCGCTGGTGCTCGTGCACTCGCTGCTCAATTTCGTCTGGTTCGGCGCCCTGGTGCTGCTGATGGGGCGGCTCGGCCGGGCCGTGCGCAACGGCGCGTTCCGGCGCTGGCTGGGCGGCATCACCGGCGTCGTGCTGATCGGCTTCGGGGCCAGACTGGCGACAATGCAGCGTTAGGGGAGACACTCATGACCACAGCCATCAGGAATGGCACCATCGTCACCGCCGACCTCACCTACCGGGCCGACATCCTTGTCGATGGCGACACCATCGTCGAGATCGGCCAGAACCTTTCCGGTGACGAGACGCTGGATGCGACGGGTTGCTACGTCATGCCCGGCGGCATCGATCCGCACACCCATCTCGAAATGCCGTTCATGGGCACCTATTCCGCCGATGATTTCGAAAGCGGCACCCGGGCGGGCCTCGCCGGCGGCACCACCATGGTGGTCGATTTCTGCCTCCCCAATCCCGACCAGTCCCTGCTCGAAGCCCTGTCCATGTGGGACAACAAGACCGGCAAGGCGTCGGCCGACTATTCCTTCCACATGGCCATCACCTGGTGGGGCGAGCAGGTCTTCAACGAGTTGGCCGAGGTGGTCGATCGCGGCATTACCTCGTTCAAGCACTTCATGGCCTACACGGGCGCGCTGATGGTCAACGACGACGAGATGTTCGCCTCGTTCCAGCGCTGCGCCGAGTTGGGCGCCCTGCCCCTCGTCCACGCCGAGAACGGCGACGTCGTCGCCTCGATGACCCAGAAGCTCCTTGCCGAGGGCAATAACGGGCCCGAGGGCCATGCCTATTCGCGGCCGCCGGAAGTGGAGGGCGAGGCGACCAACCGGGCGATCATGATCGCCGACATGGCGGGCGTGCCGGTCTATATCGTCCACACCTCGTGCGAGGAGGCACACGAGGCGATCCGCCGGGCGCGGCAGAAGGGCATGCGCGTCTACGGCGAGCCGCTGATCCAGCACCTGGTGCTGGACGAGAGCGAGTATTTCAACAGGGACTGGGACTATGCAGCGCGCCGCGTGATGAGCCCGCCCTTCCGCAACAAGCAGCACCAGGATTCGCTGTGGGCCGGCCTCGCGTCGGGTTCGCTGCAGGTGGTCGCGACCGACCACTGCGCCTTCACCACCGAGCAGAAGCGCAACGGCATCGGCAACTTCGCCAAGATCCCGAACGGCACGGG
>JAEZHZ010000356.1 GCA_023436745.1 Pseudomonadota bacterium
GTTCTGGGTAGTGACCTACACCGGACTGATCACCCTCCTGGTTGGCGCTTATACGTCATTGTTCCAGCGCGACCTGAAGGGTCTGCTCGCCTACTCTACTATCAGTCATCTCGGGCTGACCACCACCCTGCTCGGCATGGGAACGCCGCTCGCTGCGGTTGCCGCGATCTTCCACATCGCCAATCACGCCACCTTCAAGGCCTCGCTGTTCATGGCAGTCGGCATCATCGACCACGAGACGGGCACGCGCGACATTCGCAAGCTTAGCGGGCTGCGCAAGGCCCTGCCCTTCACGTCCACCCTCGCGATAATTGCGAGCGGCGCCATGGCGGGCGTCCCGCTGCTCAATGGGTTCCTCTCCAAGGAGATGTTCTTCACCGAGACGGCTGCCTTTGACCCCAACCCCTTCGTCAACCTGTCGCTGCCGATCATCGCCACGCTCGCCGGCATGCTGAGCGTTGCCTACTCGATAAAGTTCGTGCACGGGGTGTTCTTCGGACCACCCGCGACCGACCTGGACCGCACGCCACACGAACCGCCGCCGCTGATGCGCCGGCCGATCGAGTTGCTGGTGTTCGCCTGCCTCGCCGTGGGCATATTCCCCGGCCTGACGATCGCGCCGTTCCTCGCAGCCGCCGTTTCCTCGGTCCTGGGACCGGACGTGCCTTATTACAGCCTCTCTATCTGGCACGGGTTCAACCTGCCGCTGGTGATGAGCTTGATCGCGATGGCTGGCGGTGTGGTTATCTACATTTCCTACTATCGCAGACTGCGAGACGTCGATGGCGTGCCGCTGTTGCGCCGGCTCCGGGGGCAACGCATCTTCGAGAGAATCCTGCTTACCGCCACCAACAAGTGGGCGGTGCGACTCACGGCGGCCTTTGGCACAAGGAAGCTGCAGACGCAGATCTTCATCGTTCTCGCCGTCGCTCTGCTGGCCGGCATTGGGGCGGGATGGGGCAAACTGAGCCAGATGCCTCTGCCTCAGGATATCGATCCCATATTCGCCCTGCTTTGGGTGATGGGCGGCCTGAGCGCGGTGGCCGCGGCGCAGCAGGCAAAGTTCCATCGGCTCGCTGCGATGATCCTGCTCGGTGGAGCGGGCCTAGCAACGTGCATCACCTTTGCGTGGCTCTCTGCACCAGATCTGGCGCTCACTCAACTCCTGGCGGAAATCGCCACCACGGTGCTGATCCTTCTTGGACTCCGTTGGCTGCCCAAGCGCCTGCCGGTGCCGGAGGATGTCAGCTGGCGCATGAAGTTCAGGCGCTTCCGCGACGCCCTGCTGGCTGGCATCGTCGGCCTCGGGGTCGGCGTGATGAGCTATGCCGTAATGACCAGTCAGCCGGGCGAAGGCATATCCAGCTTTTTCCTCGAGAACGCCTATGTGCAGGGCGGCGGCACCAATGTTGTGAACGTCATGCTGGTGGACTTTCGCGGCTTTGACACGCTGGGCGAGATCACCGTCCTCGGCATGGTCGCTATCACCGTTTTCGCACTGCTGCGTCGGTTCCGCCCGGCAGCAGACAGCGTGGAGCGACCCGAGCAACAACAGGTGCAAGAGGTCTTTGCCGCCAAGGACGATAACGGCAGGGGTGCCGCCGACTACCTGCTGTTGGCAGCCTACATGATGCGCTGGATCTTCCCCGTCGTGATCCTCATCGCAGTCTACATGTTCCTCCGTGGGCATGATCTGCCGGGCGGCGGCTTCATCGCCGGCATCATCCTGTCTCTCGCGTTCATTCTCCAGTACATGGCGGGCGGAACCCGCTGGGTAGAGTCTCGGCTGCGCATCCGACCGATGCTCTGGATCGGCTGGGGGCTGATGCTGGCGTTATTGACCGGCACCGGGGCCATAGCGTTCGGATTTCCGTTCCTCACCTCGGCCTTTGCCTATGCTGACCTCCCGCTGATCGGCAAGGTGCCGATGGCCTCTGCGCTTCTGTTCGATCTGGGCGTATTCGTCCTGGTGGTTGGCGCCACCATGCTGATGCTGGTCGCGCTTGCGCACCAGTCCGTCCGTAAACCGCAACCCGCAGCGCCGGCCCGTCGCCGCCAGACCCAGAAGTCCGACCAATGGAGCTGATACTGTCCCTCGCCATCGGCGTGCTGATCGCATCCGGCGCTTACCTGGTACTGCGGCCGCGCACTTTCCAGGTGATCATCGGGCTGTCGCTTCTCTCGTATGGAGTGAACCTGTTCATTCTGGCGATGGGGCGCCTGCGTGTCGGCGCACCGCCGATCATTGAGCATGGGGCAGTGAACGCTGCGGACTATGCCGACCCCGTCCCGCAGGCACTGGTATTGACCGCCATCGTCATCGGCTTTGCCATGACTGCGCTGTTTCTCGTCGTCCTGCTGGCCGCCCGCGGCTTTTCGGGCAATGACCACGTCGACGGCAGGGGGAACTGAGGCATGGACTTGACTACCCTGGCGGTCCTGCCCGTCCTCGTCCCTCTCGCCGCCATTATCGCCAACCTGCTTCTCGGCGACGGGAAGGGTCGACTCCTCGGCATCAACATCGCCTTCAGCGCCATCCTTTTGCTCGTGTCTGCCGGGTTGCTGGCGGGCCTGCTGGTCAGTGGCGACACGGCCATGGTGGTCTACGACTTCGGCGACTGGCCCATCCCGTTCGGCATCGTCTTCGTCGCCGACCGGCTCGCCGCGGTGATGGTGCTCACGAGTTCGGTGCTTGCGTTCGCCGCGTTGTTGTTTGCCACGGCCCGGTGGTATCGGCGTGGCACCGCGTTCTTCCCGCTGTTTCACGCGCTGACCATGGGATTGAACGGCGCCTTCCTCACCGGTGACCTGTTCAACCTCTTCGTCTTCTTCGAACTGCTGCTCGCCGCCTCCTATGGACTGGTGCTCCATGGCAGCGGCCGCCACCGCGTTCGTTCGGCGTTGCACTACATAGCCGTCAACCTTGTGGCGTCGTCGCTCTTCCTGATCGGTGTCGCCTTGATCTATGGAGCCACCGGCTCCCTGAACATGGCCGATGTCGCCCAACGTGGCATGAGCCTCGATGGAGATGGCCGCACTTTGTTCGAGGTGGGGGCCTCGGTGCTCGGCATCGCGTTCCTGATCAAGGCCGGTGCGTGGCCGCTTCATTTCTGGCTCCCGCCAGCCTATTCCGCCGCCGCTCCACCGGTCGCGGCTCTCTTCACGATCATGACGAAGGTCGGATTCTACGCGATACTGCGGCTCAAGACGCTTGCTTTTGAGGGCAGCCAGTTCGGCGAGCTGGCCCTGTTCGTCATCGGCATCGCGACACTCGCCTATGGCAGCATCGGTGCGCTCTCCTCCAAGGCCCTCGACCGGCTGGCGAGTTACCTGATCCTGGTGTCGGCCGGCACGCTGCTGCTCGCCGTGGCCTACGACGTGCCGGGCGTGACGGCTGGGGCCCTGCTCTACCTGATCGTCGCAACCCTTGCCGCGGGAGCGCTCTTCCTGCTCAAGGACATCATCGATCAGGCGCTGCCGGCGGAAGCACAGGTTCTGGCAATTTCGCTGGAGTTCTACGGCGAGGACGACGAGGAGGAAATCGATGAGGACGAGGAGGTCAGCCCCACCGTGCCGGCTGGTGCGGCACTGATCAGTTGGTGCTTTGCAATCGTGGCGCTGGTGCTCGCGGGATTGCCGCCACTTGCTGGTTTCCTGTCGAAGTTCGTCATGATCTCGTCGGTGTTTGCGGCTGCGGATCAGCCCGGACCGCAGGCGTGGTGGTTTGCTACCGCAGTGATAGCGTCGGGGCTGCTGGTGCTGGTGGCCATGGTCCGTAACGGGATCAACATCTTCTGGACCTCGATGCCGGAAACAGGCATCCGGGTCCGCGTGCTGGAGATCACCCCCGTGGTGCTGTTGCTGGCTCTTTGTGTGATCGCCACGGTGATGGCTGGTCCTATCATCGACATCCTGGCGGGAACGGCCGGAAACCTGCACAACCCGGACATCTACATCACAGGCGTTCTCGGAGCCGGGGAGGTGACCCCATGAGCAGGCTGCTTCCCCACCCGGTCCTCTCGGCAATGCTGCTGGGGCTCTGGCTGCTGTTCCAGCAGTCCGCTGGGCTCGGCCATGTGCTGCTGGGAGGAGCGTTGGCAGTGATCATCCCGCTCTCCGTTGCGCCACTGCTGCCTGAGCGCGTCACGTTCAGGCGTCCCATGGCCATCCTGCGGATCATCGGCTACGCCAGCATCGACATCGTTCGCTCCAACCTCGCCGTCTTCTGGGTGCTGATCCACCCGAACGCGAAGCCGACGGCAGGATTCGTGGAGGTGGAACTCGAACTCACCCATCCGTTCGGGCTTGCTGTACTTGCCTGCCTTGGCACTGCCATTCCGGGCAGCGCTTGGCTGGAATACGACAGTACCCGAAGCGTGGTGCTGATCCATGTGTTCGACCTGGTCGATACGGACGAGTGGGTGCGTACCCTGAAGAACCGTTATGAATCGCCGCTTCTGGAGGTGCTTCAATGAGCGAGGCAATCTTGTCCTGGAGCCTGCTTGCGGCGCAGTTGATGCTTGCCCTCGCCATGCTCATGGCTCTTTACCGCATGGTGCGTGGACCGCGCGCGCAGGATCGCATCCTCGCACTCGACGCCCTTTACGTCGTCGCCCTGTTGCTGCTGATTACGCAGGGCGTGCGCACCGCCAGCCACATCTATTTCGAACTGGCAATGCTGATCGGCCTATTGGGCTTCGTGGGCACGGTGGCCCTCGCCAAGTTCCTGATGCGCGGGGAGGTCATAGAGTGATGGCCGATCTCCCACTCTGGTTCTCGGTGCTGCTGTCCGCGTGCGTGCTGCTCGGCGCAGCCCTGACACTGGCAGGCTGCTTCGGGCTCATTCGCCTCGACAGCTTCTATCTGCGTATGCACGCGCCCACCATGGGCACCAGCATGGGTGGCGGCTTGATCCTGCTCACCTCGGCGCTGTTCTTTTCGTTCACTGAAGGGCGCGTGGTGTTGCCCGAGATCGCGATCTTCGCCTTCATGAGCATCACCACACCGATCACACTGATGCTCCTCGCACGCGCCACGCTGTTCCGCGACCGCCTCCAGCAGCAGCTGGACGCGAAGGAGGACGCCAGCCTCGGCAGCGACAGCAACCCGCCTGCAGTTCCGCCGGCTGCTGATCGCTAACACGCACACGGCTGTCCTTCTCTGTGGTACCATGCCATGGTGCCACGACCGGTCTACCACAGGGAGGCCCGGGATGTCGGAGATGGAAAGGCTGACTGGGCGGCTGGTGGCGGCGGCGCGGGTACTTGCTGGCGTTGGCCGCGACGACTTCGCCAAGGCTGCCGGAATATCCACCGAACGGCTTCAGACCGTTGAAGCCAAGGGAAGCGCCTGGATCAATGACGAGGATGTCCCTGGACTGAGGGCGGCGCTGGAGCGCTACGGGATCATCCTCGTGGAAGAATCGGATGGGCTCGGCGCCGGTGTTCGGCTCAAGTTTACCCGTCAGGACGTCAGGCAGCTCTTGCGTCTTGAAACCGAAGGCGGCCCTGCCCTACCCGACGACGTGCCGTGACCGGGCCGCAGCGACAATCTGGTACGGGCGGCGGGACTTGAACCCGCACGGGGATACCCCCTCCGGATTTTAAGTCCGGTGTGTCTACCATTTCACCACGCCCGCCGCGGGGCTCAGTCGGTGCCGCCAGAGATCGGCGCCACGTAGGCCACGTCGAGGTCCCAAGGGAAGAATATCCAGGTGTCCTGGCTCACTTCCGTGATGAACGTATCCACCAGGTCGCGTCCCTTGGGCTTGGCATACACGGTGGCGAAGTGGGCCCCCGGCAGCATCTCGCGCACCACTCGCGCCGTCGAGCCGGTGTCGACCAGGTCGTCCACGATCAGCACCTTGCCGCCACGCCCGGCGATGTCGAGCACCGGCTGGCTGATCTCCTTCAGCACCTGGATGCCGCCCTGGTTCTGGTGGTCGTAGCTCTTCACCGCCACGGTCTCGACGGTGCGAATATTGAGTTCGCGGGCCACGATGGCGGCAGGAACGAGCCCCCCACGGGCAATGGCGACCACCGCGTCATAGCCGCCGTTACCGGCAAGGCGCCAGGCCAGCGCCCGGCTATCGCGATGAAACTGGTCCCAGGTTACCGGAAACGACTTCTGGTTGGGGTTGGTCAAACTGGCTTCTCCCGGAGGCAAAAATGGTGCTTAGCAAACCGGCGGCGGATCGCCAATGCGTGGCGTTCAATAGGCGTCGCCTGGCGGTTCGACGCCGGCCAGCCGATGTGCCTCGGCCACCATCGCGCGGACCCGCCCGGCAGCAAGCTCGAGCCGTTCGGCATCCTCGGATCGCAGCACCAGTTCGGTCATCACCCGGTCCTTGCCCATCTGCGGATAGCTGCCCATCTTGACGTCCGGAAACTCGGCCTGCAGGGCCGCCAGCGCGCCACCGATGGTCCCCTCGCCGACTGCCGCCTTCACCGTCACCGACTGGACCTTGCGTCCGCCCTCGAGAGTGGGCGCGATCGCCTCCAGCATCGCCCGCATGATCACCGGCACGCCGGCCATGACATGGACATTGCCGATGCGGAAGCCGGGGGCGGCGCTCACGGAATTCACGATGAGCGAAGCGCCTTCGGGAATCCGCGCCATCCGCAGGCGTGATTCGTTGGCCTCCGTGCCGGTCTGCTTCCACCGCGCTTCGAGCATCGCCCGCGCTTCCGCGTTGATCGGCAACGCCACCCCGAATGCCGCGGCAATGGCATCGGCGGTGATGTCGTCGTGCGTTGGCCCGATGCCTCCGGTGGTGAACACGTAGGTGTAGCGCGCCCGCACCGCGTTCACCGCGGCGACGATGTCATCCATCTCGTCCGCGACTACCCGCACTTCCTTCAGGTCGATCCCGAGATCGGTGCAGAAATCGGCGACAGCTCCGATGTTGACGTCCTTGGTGCGGCCGGAGAGGATTTCGTCGCCGATGACGATCAGGGCGGCGGTGACGCGGGTGTTCTCTGGCATGGCAGTGTCCGGGCGCTGGGGCGGCAAGCAATGCGCCGGGGTACCGATTGCGTCAAGCGCGCGTGCAAGTCTTTTCACGGCGGCCCGTCGCGACTATTTTCAGTACGTAACGGAGTAGCCCATGATCACCTATGTCGATGCCAGCCCGCGCCTGCGGCGCACTCCCGGCGTCATTCCGCTTCACGGCGAGGAGGGCTTCGAGGGTATGCGTCGTGCCGGCCAACTCACGGCGCAGGCGCTCGACGCGATCACGCCCTTCGTCGAGCCCGGCGTGGCCACGTCGACCATCGACAAGATCGCCTACGAGTTTGCCCGCGACCATGGCGCTCTCCCGGCGACCATCTTCTACAAGGGTTACCGGCATGCCACCTGCATTTCCATCAACCACGTCGTCTGCCACGGAATCCCGGACGACCGTCCTCTGCGCGAGGGCGACATTGCCAACATCGACCTGACGCTGATCGTCGATGGCTGGCACGGCGATTCGAGCCGCATGTACCCCGTTGGCGAAATCTCGCGCAAAGCCGAGCGTCTGATCGAGGTGACCTACGAAAGCCTCGATGCCGGTATCGCCGCCGCCCGCCCCGGCAACACCACCGGCGACATAGGCGCCGCCATCCAGGTGCTGGCGGAAGCGGAGCGCATGAGCGTGGTGCGCGATTTCGTCGGCCACGGTGTCGGACGCCTGTTCCACGACGAGCCGAACATCCTCCACTTCGGCACACCCGGCAGCGGTGTACCGCTCAAGCCCGGCATGATCTTCACCATCGAGCCGATGATCAATCTTGGCCGCCCGCACGTGAAGATCCTCTCCGACGGGTGGACCGCCGTCACCCGTGACCGCACCCTTTCGGCGCAGGCCGAACACACCATCGGAATCACCGAAACGGGCTGCGAGATTTTCACCCTGTCCCCCGGCGGCCTGTTCAATCCGCTTGCCGCACGCAAAGCCGCCGCCTGATGGAGAAGCGGTCGGCGGAGCTCGATGAAGCATCAACTTTTCCGTTGGCCGCCGCTGTCGAGGTGGATGCTGCGGCCATTAAGCCGCCCAACGATCACAAAGGCCATCGCCAGCGGGTCCGTGACCGGTTCCTGAAGGTTGGCGGTGACGCCTTCGAGGATTACGAGCTGCTGGAGATGGTGCTCCACCTCGTCATACCGCAAAAGGACACCAAGCCATTGGCCAAGGCGCTGCTCCGCGAGTTCGGCTCCTTCTCCGGAGTCTTTTCTGCCAGCAAGGCGCGCCTTGAAGCTGTTCCCGGGCTCGGCCCGACAACCGTTGCCTCACTAAAGATCATCCAGGCAGTGGCCGCGCGCTTCGCGCGGGATCGCCTGGATCACACGCAGCCGATCCTCTCCTCCTGGAAGGAGCTGATCGACTACTGCCGCAGCCAGATGGCCTTCGAAACGATCGAGCAGTTCCGGATCCTGTTCCTCGACAAGAAGAACCGGCTCATCGCGGACGAGGTGCAGCAG
>JAEZHZ010000044.1 GCA_023436745.1 Pseudomonadota bacterium
CTGCAGGCGCACGCCATAGCGCTTGTTGAGCTCCACGAAGTCGTAGGTGGACAGCAGCTCGGGGTTGAGCCAGATCGCCCCGTTCATCGACTTGCCCATCTTCTGGCCGGACGCCGTGGTGAGCAGAGGCGATGTGAGGGCGTAGAGCTGCGGTGTCCCCAGGCGGTGTCCCAGATCGATGCCGTTGACGATATTGCCCCACTGGTCGGAGCCGCCCATCTGCAGGCGCACGCCATAGCGCTTGTTGAGCTCCACGAAGTCGTAGGCCTGCAGGATCATGTAGTTGAATTCGAGGAAGCTGAGCGACTGCTCCCGATCCAGCCGCTGCTTCACCGAGTCGAAACTCAGCATGCGGTTGACCGAGAAATGCTGGCCGACGTCGCGCAGGAACTCAAGGTAGTTCAGTGGCAGCAGCCACTCGGCATTGTTGAGCATCAGGGCGTCGGACGGGCCGTCGCCGAAGTCGAGATAGTGCGAGAAGACCTGCTTGATGCCGTCGATGTTGGCCTGGATGGTGTCGACCGTCATCAGCTTGCGGGCCTCGTCCTTGAAGGACGGGTCGCCGACCATGCCGGTGCCGCCGCCCATGAGGGCCACCGCGCGGTGGCCCGTCTTCTGCAGCCAGTGCAGCATCATGATCTGGATAAGGCTGCCGACGTGAAGCGATGAGGCGGTTGGATCGAAGCCGATATAGGCCGACACGGTCTCGCTGGCGAAGAGCGCGTCCAGCCCCTCGGCATCGGAGATCTGATGGATGAAGCCGCGTTCGTCGAGAACGCGCAGGAAGTCGGACTTGAACTTGGTCATGGGTGCGATCCGATGGAATGGGGTGCTGCGCCGCCATCCGCTCAACGTCATCCCCGCGAGGGCAGAAATCCATTGGCCAGTATCAGCAATGGATTCCCGCGGTACGGGAATGACGCCGCAGTCGGCGGCGCCATTGATGCGATCGCAGCTATGCGCCCTGAACTAGCGCCCGCCGCCGGCGGCGATCTCCTGCCGGCGACGGTCGAGATAGTCGGCACACCTCGCGGTGAGTTCGTCGATCTTGCCTTCGCCGTCGAAGAAGTGGTTCGCACCCTCGACGATCTGCTGCTCGATGGTGATGCCCTTCTGGGTCTTCAGCTTGTCCACGAGCTTCTGGACCGACTGCGGCGGCGCCACGCGGTCCTTGTCGCCATGGATGATGAGGCCGGAAGACGGGCAGGGGGCCAGGAACGAAAAGTCGTAGAGGTTCTCCGGCGGCGCGACCGAGATGAAGCCTTCAACCTCCGGACGGCGCATCAGCAGCTGCATGCCAATCCAGGCGCCGAACGAGAATCCCGCGATCCAGCAGCCTCGCGACTCGCGGTTGATCAGCTGCAGCCAGTCGAGTGCTGCAGCCGCGTCAGAGAGTTCGCCGATGCCGTGATCGAACACACCCTGCGAGCGGCCGACGCCGCGCGAGTTGAACCGCAGCACGGAGAACCCGCGCTCGGCGAACATGTAGAACAGATTGTACACGATCTGGTTGTTCATCGTGCCCCCGAACTGGGGGTGCGGGTGCAGCACGATGGCGATGGGCGCGTTGGGCTCCTTGCCTGGCTGGTACCGGCCTTCCAGGCGCCCCTCGGGGCCGTTGAAGATCACTTCTGGCATGGTCTCGTACTTCCGGCCGTTTCGGCTCTGTTGCGCAGGAAAACGGGCTCCAGCCATGCCGGTGCGCAGCTTGACTCGGCCCGTCCTGCTTCCTAAAACATGGTTCGAAAAACCAGTTTAGAATAATTCGAAACTTGGTTCGGCTCCCGATGGGGGCCGTGAGTGCGCCCCTTGTAATGAAGATGGGCGGCAGATTTCAAGAAGTTTGGCGCTGAGCCGACGGGAACCCGATGACCAGACCGGCGATCTATCTCGATCACAACGCCGCGTCGCCGCTGCTTCCAGCGGCGCGAGCGGCGATGCTCGAGGTGCTTGAGCTGGTCGGCAACCCCTCTTCCGTGCATGGGCACGGACGCGCGTTGCGGGGGGTGATCGACAGGGCGCGCGGTGATGTGGCGCGGCTGGCGGGGGCTGAGCGCGGGCAGGTGGTGTTCACCGGGTCCGCGACCGAAGCGCTGACGCAGGCGATCATCGGCGGTGCGAAAACGTTCAAAAGTGACGGTCTTCTGTTAACGGCAGGGGAGCATGCGGCAGTTCTGAGCGCAGCTTCTGCGACCGGCCTGCCAGTTTCGACTGTCGGTCTGGACCGATCTGGCCGGATCGACCTCCACCAGCTGCGGGCTGCCCTGGCTGTTGCCGAGGGTAACCTGCTGGTTGCGGTTCACTGGGTGAACAACGAAACCGGCGTGGTGCAGCCGATCGCCGAGATCAATGCTCTCGTCGGGCCCACGCCTCACACGCTGGTTGTCGATGCGGTGCAGGCGTTTGGGCGGCTGCCTCTGGATTTTGCGGCCTCGGCACCCGACATGATGGCCGTGAGTGCGCACAAGATCGGCGGTCCGGCCGGTGTGGGCGCGCTGCTGGTCAAGTCGCATGCCGACACGGTGCGGCTGATCCCTGGCGGCGGGCAGGAGCTCGGTCGCAGGGGGGGTACGGAATCAGCGCCCCTCATCGCCGGGTTCGGCGCCGCAGCAGCGCAGAACGCCTATGACGTGGAACGCATGCGGGCTCTCGTGGAGCGCACCGAGGCCGGACTGCGGAACATGGCGCCGGATGTCGTCATCTTCGGTGCAGACGCGGTCCGCGCCGGAAATGTAGTGAATTTCGCCGTGCCGGGAGTCGCCAGCGCGACGGCGATGATGGCACTGGACCTGGCGGGGATATCCGTCTCCTCAGGATCCGCCTGTTCATCAGGCAAGGTGGGGCCAAGCCATGTGCTGGCCGCGATGGGGGTGCCGCCTGAACTGGCCGCATGCGCCCTGCGCGTCAGCTTCGGCTGGAATTCCACGGCGGAGGAGGCGGATGCCTTCCTCGCCTCGTACGAAACGATCCTCCAGCGCCAGCGGGCGCGGCGGGGAGAGGCGGCTGCCTAGCCGCCGCATTGGACTGTCGATCGCGCATGGCCTTGACCCATGCGGGACCAAAGGAGAGCCGAAGTGGCCGATTACGATATCCCGACCCTTAAGGAAAACATCGATCGCGAGACCGTGGAATCGGTGCTGGCGCTCGACGTCGACAAGTACAAGTACGGTTTCGAAACCGACATCGAATCCGATGTGGCACCGATCGGGTTGAACGAGGACATCGTCCGGCTGATCTCCGCCAAGAAGAATGAGCCGCAATGGATGCTGGACTGGCGGCTCGAAGCCTTCCGCCGCTGGCAGACGATGGGCGAGCCCACCTGGGCGAAGGTGAGCTATCCAAAGATCGACTTCCAGTCGATCAGCTACTACGCCGCGCCGAAGTCGACCAAGGGACCGAAGAGCCTCGACGAGGTCGACCCGGAACTGCTGCGCACCTATGAGAAGCTCGGCATTCCGCTCAAGGAACAGGCGATCCTTGCCGGTGTCGAGGGCGCGGCCGCCCCGTACCAGGGCAACGTCGCGGTCGACGCGGTGTTCGACTCCGTGTCGGTGGTGACCACCTTCCGCGAGGAACTGGCCAAGCAGGGCATCATCTTCTGCTCGATCTCCGAGGCTGTGCGCGAGCACCCCGAATTGGTGCAGAAGTACATTGGCTCGGTGGTGCCGGTCAGCGACAACTACTATGCGACGCTGAACTCGGCGGTCTTCACCGACGGCTCCTTCGTCTACATTCCGGAGGGCGTGCGGTGCCCGATGGAGCTCAGCACCTATTTCCGCATCAACGAGAAGAACACCGGCCAGTTCGAGCGGACGCTGATCGTCGCCGAAAAGGGCTCGTATGTGAGCTATCTCGAGGGCTGCACGGCACCGATGCGCGACGAGAACCAGCTGCATGCGGCGGTGGTGGAACTGGTCGCGCTCGAGGACGCCGAGATCAAGTACTCGACCGTCCAGAACTGGTACCCGGGCGACAAGGACGGCAAGGGCGGCATCTACAACTTCGTCACCAAGCGTGGCGACTGCCGCGGCGACCGTTCCAAGATCAGCTGGACGCAGGTGGAGACCGGCTCGGCCATCACCTGGAAGTACCCGAGCTGCATCCTGCGCGGCGATGACTCCCGCGGCGAGTTCTACTCGATCGCCATTTCCAATGGCCACCAGCAGATCGACAGCGGCACCAAGATGATCCACCTGGGCAAGAACACGACCAGCCGGATCATCTCCAAGGGCATCGCCGCCGGCTTCTCCGACAACACCTATCGTGGTCAGGTCTCCGCCCACGCGAAGGCCAAGAACGCCAGGAACTTCACCCAGTGCGACTCGCTGCTGATCGGCGACACCTGCGGGGCTCACACCGTGCCCTATATCGAAAGCAGGAACGGCACGGCCGTTTTTGAGCACGAGGCGACCACCTCCAAGATCTCGGACGACCAGATGTTCTACTGCATGCAGCGGGGCCTGTCGGAAGAGGAGGCCGTGGCGCTGATCGTGAACGGCTTCGTTCGCGACGTGCTGCAGCACCTGCCGATGGAGTTCATGGTGGAAACCCAGAAGCTGATTTCGATCAGCCTCGAGGGCAGCGTGGGATGACCACCGGGATCACCCCAGTGGTGCGGCTTTCCGAGCTGCCGCTCGAGGACAACGAGCGGAATGCTGCCTTCGGTTCGAAGGACGCACCTCGGATCGGAACGAAGGCGGGCCTCAAGTCCATCGGCTTCACCTACACGGTGGTGCAGCCCGGACGCAGCGGCGCGCCGTTCCACAACCATCACGTGGAGGACGAGATGTTCGTCGTGATGGAAGGCGAAGGGACCTACCGTTTCGGCAGCGAGCGGTATCCGTTCAAAGCCGGCGACGTGCTGGTGGCGCCCGCAGGCGGACAGGAGACTGCGCACCAGATCATCAACACCGGCACCGTGCCGCTGAAGCTGGTGGCGATTTCGAACCAGTCCGACACCGAAGTCTGCGAGTACCCGGACTCGGGCAAGTTCCTCGTTTCGAGCAAGCCGGCCGACGGGGCAAAGCTGCGCCACATCGGCCGCCACCCTGAGCAGAACCTTGACTATTGGGACGGAGAGCCGGGCGCCTGAGGCGCCGCTCGCTGGTCCCCTACGGAGAAGAAGAACATGAGCACCCCAATCCTTGAAATCCGCAACCTGCACGCCCGCATCGAGGACCGCGAAATCCTCAAGGGAGTGAACCTGGTCATCCCCCCGGGCCAGGTGCATGCGGTCATGGGCCGTAACGGCTCTGGCAAGTCGACCCTCAGCTACGTCCTTGCCGGCCGCGAGGACTATGAGGTCACCGAGGGCGAGGTGCTGATCAACGGCGAGAACCTGCTCGATATGGAGCCTGACGAGCGCGCTGCCGCCGGCCTGTTCCTCGCATTCCAGTACCCGATCGAGATTCCTGGCGTCGCGACCATGACCTTTCTGAAGGCGGCGCTGAACGCCCAGCGCAAGGCTCGTGGCGAAGGTGAGATCTCGACGCCCGACTTCATGCGTGCCGTGCGCGAGGCCGGCGCCCAGCTCAACATCGACAGCGACATGCTGAAGCGGCCGCTCAATGTCGGCTTCTCCGGCGGTGAGAAGAAGCGCGCCGAGGTGCTGCAGATGGCGCTGCTGCAGCCCGTCATGTGCATTCTCGACGAGACCGACTCGGTCCTCGACATCGATGCACTGCAGGTGGTGTCGAAGGGCGTCAACGCGCTGCGCTCGCCGAACCGGTCGATGCTTGTCATCACCCACTACCAGCGCCTTCTGAACCACATCGTGCCTGACGTGGTGCACGTGTTCAGTGATGGCCGGATCGTCGAGAGCGGTGACAAGGACCTTGCCCTGCGCCTCGAGGCCGAGGGCTATGCCGACTTCGAAACCACGGCGGCCTGACCCATGCCCCAGACCATGCCCGTACGCCTCGGCGCTGCCGAGGAAACCCTGATCTCGCAACTCAAGAGCCGCGGCGCCGACCGGGTGGCCGAGCGCGTCGCCACGGCCGGCCTGCCGACGCGGCGGGTCGAGAGCTATCACTACACCGATCTCAAGACGCTGCTGCGCACGATTCCGCCGCTGGCGGCGCCCGCCAACCAGCCGGACGTGCCGGCGCTGTCGATTGCTGGCGCCTATAACGTGACCCTGGTGAACGGCGTGGCGCTGCAGCAGGGTACGTCCCCGGCGGGCGTGACGCTCGGCACCGTCCATGGCGGGGTGCTCACCACCCGCGACGACATGCTGGTCCAGCTCAATAACGGGCTCGTCGGCGACGCTCTGAGCCTCACGATCGACGGCAATGTCGAGCAGGTGGTCCAGATCGCCCGTCGCATCGAGGGAGACGCTGCCCATGTGGCCGACGCCCTGAAGATCTTCGTGGCGGACGGCGCATCGGCGGTCATCGTCGAGACCTTCACCGGCTCCGATGCGGCCCATGTGGGCAACCACGCAAGCTATGTGGCTCTCGGCAAGAACGCGCGCCTGACCCATGTCACGGTCGACCTGTCGCCCCGCGCGGCAACGCACTTCGCCACAAACGAGTACCATCTTGCCGATGGTGCACGGTTGCGGACGCTGGTGGTGCACTGTGGCGCCGGGCTGGCGCGGACACAGCTGTTCCCGAGCTACGAGGGCACGGATGCCCATGGCGACATCACCGGGCTCAACCTGGTGGCCGAGGGGCAGCACAGCGACATCACCATGGATGCCCAGCACGCGGTGCCGCACACCAGCTCCCAGCCCTTGTTCAAGTCCATCACCCGTGGCCGCAGCAAGGCTGTGGTGCAGGGGCGTCTGGTTGTGGCACGCAACGCCCAGAAGACCGACGCCAAGTTCATGCACCAGGGGCTGATGCTCTCCGACGACGCGGAGATCCTGTCCAAGCCGGAGCTCGAGATCTATGCCGACGACGTGGTCTGCGGCCACGGCTCGACCTGCGGCAAGCTCGACGAGGACTCGCTGTTCTACCTGATGAGCCGCGGCATTCCGAAGGAGGAGGCCGAGACTATGCTGGTGCGCGGCTTCCTCGAGGAACTGGTGGATCCCCTCGAGGAGGAAGGGCTCTCCGAGGCGCTGCACGGCGTGATCGAGGGTTGGCTGCTGGGCAAGTAGAGCTGCAGGAAATGGCCTCCCGCCGCGGCGGGAGCGCCGCGCCAGTCTGAAAGGGCGTTCGCGTGCGGGGACCAGAAGATGACCTTCGACCTCGAAAAAGTCCGTGCCGATTTCCCGATCTTGTCGGAGCAGATCCACGGCAACCGGCTGGTCTACCTGGACAGCGGTGCCTCGGCACAGAAGCCGGTTCAGGTGCT
>JAEZHZ010000121.1 GCA_023436745.1 Pseudomonadota bacterium
TGCAGCTCATCTACGCTGTTCTGCTTATTGTGGTCGGTTTCGATCTTTTGCGGCGCATCTTCGTCTGATGCCCGGCTGATGGTCGCCGCCGGCAAAGACGTCCACGACCCTGTTCCGGCCCAGGCCACGGTGGCTTGCGGGCAACTGCGCTACATTGTTCTCGCTGCAGCGGTAGGAGTGATTGCGGGAACGATCGGCTCTATGTTCCACCTTGCAATCAACACACTGCTGCACTGGCCCGCGCAGTTGCGGGAGATAGTCGAAGGACCACTTCTGATAACCTTGGCGGCCCTGATTACCCTGGGCGCCACGATGGTGAGTGTGGCGCTGGTACGCCACGCGGCACCCGAGGCCGGCGGCAGTGGGGTTCAGGAGGTGGAAGGGGCAATGGCGGACCTGCGTGAGATCCATGGCGCCCGAGTGCTGCCAGTGAAATTCGTTGGCGGGATAGCAGCAATTGGATCCGGCCTGGTTCTGGGACGCGAGGGGCCGACTATCCATATAGGGGCGTCGGTGGCAGCAATGCTCTCGCGACGGTTTGCACTTGACGCTACGCAGCGCAGCGGCTTGCTGGCTGCGGGCGCAGCCGCGGGCTTGGCCTGCGCCTTCAACGCTCCGGTGGCCGGAGTGCTGTTTGTGATCGAGGAAACTCGGCGACAGTTCCCATACCGGTACGACACCTACATGGGCGTAATCGCTGCCTCCCTGCTTGCCACCGTCATGACCCAATGGATTGGCGGCATGGCTCCGGACCTCACCATGCAGGCCGCTCGGATGCCTATAGCCATGCTGCCGCTCTTCGTGCTGCTTGGGGGCCTATTGGGCACGGTGGGAGTTTTGCTCAATGCCAGCCTTCTCAAGGGGCTGGATCTCGCAGCCGCCATGGGCACCAAGTTGCCCTACGCATACCCAGCGGTCATCGGTGCTTCCATCGGCGCACTCCTGGTTCTGCTGCCGCAGACCGTGACAGGCGGCGAAACTGTCATCACTGAGCTGGTCCGCCAGCAACCGGGCGTGATGATCCTGCTGGCGCTCGCGACGGTTCGCTTCTGCACCACCGTCGGGAGCTACTCGACCGGTGTACCCGGCGGCATTTTCGCGCCCATTCTTTCCTTGGCCGCCTGCATCGGACTCGCCTTCGCCGGTGTTCTCAACACGATCGTGCCGGGCGAAAGCTTTGTTCCGGCCGCTTTCGCGATTGCAGCAATGGGTGGATTGTTCACGGCGTGCGTACGCTCGCCCATAGTCGGTGTGGTGCTGACGTTGGAACTCACCGGCGCCTATGATGTCGCCGTGCCACTGCTCGCTACCTGCCTCGTCGCGAATCTCACCGCGCAATGGCTCGGCGGCAGGCCGATCTACGAGCAGTTGCTCGCCCGCACTTTGGCCGGAGGTAGCAAACAACAGGCTCGCAGCGCCACAAGCGCTACTGCCAAACGGCAGGTTTGAGTGGTCCGTCCCCTTGGGGACCAGCGATACATCAGCGCAAGTTTGACGGTTATCAATACAGAGGCTTTCCACCCCTCCTAGATACGCCAGTGATTTCCCTGCGGAACGCTGCACGACGCCCCTGGCCGCAGGATGGGACACGTAACCGCTTGGCGTGTTCAACCATCAGGAAGTGCGCTTCATGAACTACGGTATCAGCATCCTGTTCCGCGCCATTCCCCTGTTGATGGGCGCCATCTGCCTCAGCCTCGGGCTCTCTGTCGTGTCAGGTGGATCCGACGCGGGGCACTTCGTTGCGGGGCATGTGCTGATTGGCCTGACGGCGATCTGTGTCGCGCTGTTCACCACCGCGGCAATGATCATCCGGCAGCTGACCAACACCTTTGGTCCGCAGTGGAAGGTGATCCTGCCCATCATCGGCTATTCTGCCGCCCTGCTCACCGCTGGTTGGGGACTGTGGCTGCGGGCAAGCGGCACCGCCGCCGATAATTTCGTTGCCGGCCACGTGGTGTTCGGCATCGGGCTCATCGCGGCCTGTGTGTCCACGGTCGCGACTGCGTCCTCGGCCTTTACCCTCATCCCGAAGAACTCCGCCGGTCGCCACCAGGATGGCACGCCCGCAGCGGCCTACAGCTCCAGCACGAGCTGGATCCTGATCTGCGTGCCGATTGCCGCCACCATGATTAGTGGCGTCTGGGCGGTGATCCTGCTGACCGGGCAAAGCATCACCGATCACTACGTTGCTGGGCACGTGCTGATGGGGCTCGCGGCGATCTGCTCCAGCCTGATCGCGCTCGTCGCGTCCGTGGTGCGCCAGGTGCGCAACGAGTTCGACGAGGGCGAGCGCTGGTACTGGTCGTCTTGGGTGCTGCTGATGGGCACGGTGATTTTCGTCTGGGGCCTGTTCGTGCTGTTCGGCTCCGACCGGCCCGAACGCATCGCCCCCGGCTGTGTCATGCTCGGTCTGGGGATGATCTGCTTCAGCATCTTCTCCAAGGTCTGGCTGCTGGCTTCGGTCTGGCGCCGTCAGTTCCCCCTGGCCAACCGCGTCCCGCTGATCCCGGTGATGACCTGTCTCGCCTGCCTGTTCTTCGCCGCGTTCCTCAGCGAGGCGGCGCTGGTAGATTCCGACTTCTTCGTTCCCTCGCGCGTGCTCACCGGTCTCGGCGCGGTTTGCTTCACGCTGTTCTCGATCGTGTCAATCCTGGAGGCGGGCACTTCGAAGTAGCTCGGCATATCGGGGAATGCGCGCAACCGACACCAGACCCTCGCGGGCGGGCTTCAGCCACTGCCCCTCGTCCAACCTTCTCCACCTGCCTACATCACAAGCATCATTGCCGCACGGCTGAAAGTGATGGACGCCCATTATTTCCGCCGCCCCACCATACCACCTGCCTCTCCTCTTCCAGCTTAAGCAGACTGCGGTTGCACCCTTCGCCACGCAGCGGGGGGTGGACGGGGGAATTGTGGACATCAAGCAAGTTCTCGGTGGTGCCAGGACTGGAGAGTGAGCAAGGAGTTCTCTTTCTCGCCTGGTACACTCTTGTGAGGCAGACCCCTGCGGGGAAGATCGATCCAGTACCGCTGCGCGATGTTATATAGTAGCAGCTAGCGAGCAGAAGAAGGCGAATCGGCCGACCAGCCTGCTTCGGGAGCGACAACAGCGGCGACGCTCCGAATGGCTCGTAATCACGGTCCGTCTCGCCGTGTCGATGGAGAGAAAGCCCGCCACGACCAGCGTCACAACGGCGGCAATGCCGCCTGTCCACAGCAAGGGGCTGAGCAGCGAACTGGTGGGCGTCACGACGGTCGTCGGCGTGGCGGCAATGGCAAAGCGAGCCGCTCCGAAGAGCAGCCCCCAAACGACGAAGAACAGGGTCAGCATGGTACAGCCATGAAAAAGGGCGCCGAAGCGCCCTAAGTGAAACGACTATGGGAGGTCGCTAGATGGAGAAGGTTGCTCGATAAATTTCACCAGCGAGTTCCTTCTCAAGCAGGGCAATCTCTGCCTCGGTGCTAGAGATGAGCGCGAGGTAGTCCTTGGCGGGCCACCGTCTCGCAGCAGCGCGAGGGCGCTTCAGCTTCATCTTCGCTGCCTGAAGCTTGGCCATTGTGGGTACGGAAGTACAGTTCTCAGTCATGGTATTCTCCTTTCGAGACTACCATGTGAGTTGGCTTGGCAAGGAACAACGGAAAAGGGTCCGCCTCTCGGCGAACCCTTCCCAAATCTCGATCATCCGATACATGATCTTGGCAGTTTCTGGCGCTTACCGCCTGACCCTGCTCCCGGTGCCGCTCGGACCTGTGTGGCAGAACCACACTTCAGCGCCGCGCTTCCATTGCCGGATACTCCCATCGGGTACGCCGCCTGCTGACTTCTCACCCTGAGCTCGTTGCTGAGAGCTTCCGATATGAGTGGTTCCGTACCCACCAGGTGCGGGTAGCAACCAAGGGCAATGCACTGTTGGCTTTGCGGTTCTTGAGCGATCCGAAGCTCCAGAGGCGGAGATCGCTGCCCTCTTCGTCGACCCTGATCACTGGCGAACCGGCGTTGGACG
>JAEZHZ010000138.1 GCA_023436745.1 Pseudomonadota bacterium
GGATACGACTACAAGCACCGACACAAGTACCGCGCCGGGCACGACGACCACTCCGGCCAACGACGCGACCACTACGCCCGCGAATGACGCGACCACCGCTCCGGGCAATGCCACGACTACCGCACCGGGGAACGACACCACGACTACGCCCGGCGCAGACACGACGACCACACCCGGCGCTGACGCGACGACAACGCCCGCTCAGTAGCGGAAGCGAGGCTCCACCGGATCGGACCCGCGTGGCGGGCCCGATCCTGCGCTGGCGCGCCACGCGGCAGTCACGGCCCTCATGCGGAGCGGAACGCTGTCAGCAGCACCAGCTTGCCGATATGGGTGCGGCTTTGCATGTGCCGGTGTGCCGCGTGGGCTTCCGCGAGTGGGAAGGTGGTGAGGCGTGGCCCTGGCAGCCGCCCCTCGGCGAGCCGCGGCAGCAGTTCGGAGCGGATGCATCCGGCGATGGCCGCCTTGGTTGCGGCGGTCTGCGGGCGAAGGGTCGAACCGGACAGGGTCAGACCCTTGGCCATAATGGTGCGTAGTGGCACCCGCGCGGCGCTGCCGCCAAGGGTGGAAACCTGCACGATGTGGCCGTTGCGGGCGGAGACGTCGACGTTGATCGCCGTCATCTCGCCACCCACGAGGTCCACGATGCGGTCAGCACCCAGGTTTCCGGTGAGCGCCATTACCCGCGCGGCGAGGTCCTCGCGACTGGTGTCGATCACGGCGTATGCGCCGAGTTCGAGAGCATAGGCTGCCTTTTCGGGGCTCGACGTCACACCGATGGCCCGGGCGCCCAGCAGCGCCGAAATCTGTATGGTCGCTCCGCCTATGCCGCCGGCAGCTCCATGGGCGAGCACGTACATGCCCTCGGCAAGTCCCGCCCGCATGACCAGGGTCTGGGTTACGGTGAACCAGGTTTCGGGCAGGGCCGCCGCCTCGGCGAAGCTCCAGCCCCGTGGCAACTGCAGCACCTGACCGAACGGCACCGCCACGTACTCGGCATATCCGCCGCCATTGGTGAGCGCCATGACCCTGTCGCCGACGCTTACGCCCGAGACGTCGGAGCCCGTGGCAACCACCTCACCCGCCACTTCGAGGCCGGGCAGCGCAGAGGCGCCCGGTGGAGGGTCATAGTTGCCCGAACGCTGGGCAAGGTCGGGTCCGTTGACGCCGGCAGCGGCGACGCGGATCAGGACTTCGTTGCCGGCACAGGGGGGCACGGGCACCGCGACGGGTCGCAGCACCTCTGGCCCGCCCGGTACGTCGATGGCAATGGCTATCATGGTCTCGGGGATTGTCATGAGAACATGCTGGGCGAAGCAGACTTGTCCGGCAAGAGCCGTCAGCTAACATTGCGGCAAAGTTCGAAGGAGACGGAAAATGGACGAGGACGAGGTTCGCAAGCGAGCCCGGGTGCACGAGATCGGCGCGTCTCTGGATGGGCTCTCGGTGGAGGAACTCGAGGCCCGTGTCGGGGTGCTCGAGGAGGAGCTTGTGCGGCTGCGCGCAGCGGTGGAGGCCCGGGGCAGCACGCGCAAAGCTGCCGACGCCGCATTCAAGTTTTAGCTGGGAGCCATACGCCAGGATCCAGCGTTACCGATGGCACAAGGTGCCCCGCGTGGGCGTGGCGCCGACAGTCTATGGAGGATCGAGGACGATGATGCGGGACGCTGTTCTTGAAGGTGTTCGGCGGTTCGATATGGAGCATCTGCGGCAACTGGCACGCGGAGGCAGCAGCGATGCCAGCGCGCTGGCGCGGCTCGAGGCGAAGGGCTGGGTGGAAACCGTGGGCTCGGTTCACCTGATCACGCTATCCGGGCGCACTCTTCTGGATCATCCACCGGCAGAGCTGCAGTAACCCGCAATGGGCGGGTGTCGGTCAGGGTTAAGAAATTCGTTGGCGTTAACGCGTGATTAATCTTCGCGCGCTAATTTGCTGGTATTCAGATCTTCTGGATTTGCAGAGCGGTTTCTCCCTCTGTTTGACGCCTCCCTGTTAACTTCGAGAGCTGCCTCACGGCGGCTCTTTTTCTTTTTCCTCGCCTGCAGGGTTGGGGCCTTAACGGGTTTTCAATTTCGTTGCGGCTGTGTCGTGACGAGCCAGGGGCCAGCGGCCTACAATCGGCAAGGAGGCACAGCGTGACGGATACCGAACCGAAACCAGCCGCAGTTGCTCTTGGGCCGCGCATTGTCGCCTCGGGTGGCTTCATCGGCCTCTACCGCGAGGGGATGGCGCTGATCGAGGAAGTCGCTGCCTACCTCGACGGCGAGGGCCGGCAGGACAGCCGCCTGCTCGCTCGGGAGGCCGCGTTCGTCTACGCGACGGAATCGATGCGCCTGACGACGCGGCTGATGCAGCTCGCCTCGTGGCTGTTGCTGCAGCGAGCCGTCAACGAGGGCGAGATCACGGCCGAGAATGCCCGGTCCGAGAAGGAGAAGGTGCGGTTCTCCGCATCCCCATCACAGCGCGGTGGCCCGGGATATGAGGAACTGCCGGCGCGGCTGGTCGACTATATCGATCGCGGAGACCGCCTGTTCGATCGGGTGATGCAGATGGACCGGCTGGAGCGCAGCCCGGTGCCGGACGAAGTGCCGGTGGTGTCGGCGAATGGCATAGCCGATCAGCTGGCGCGCCTGAAAGCGGCGTTCAACCGGATGTAGTGGTCGGTCCGCCCGGCCGCCGGGACCCAAGTTTCGCAAGTCGCTTTGCGCTGTCCGGTCGCCCAGGTGACGGCCGCCGCTGCCTCGTCAGTGGGCAGCAAAAAGCCCGGCACGATGGCCGGGCTTCGAAGCTCGAATAGGCGCTTGCGGCTTAGATGCCGAGACCCTTGAAGCGTTCCTTGAACTTGGAAACGCGGCCGCCGCGGTCCATCAGCTGGCCCGTGCCGCCGGTCCAGGCGGGGTGGGTCTTGGGGTCGATGTCCAGCTGCAGAGTGTCGCCTTCCTTGCCGTAGGTCGAGCGGGTCTGGTACTTGGTGCCGTCGGTCATCACCACATTGATGGTGTGGTAGTCCGGGTGGATGTCAGCCTTCATCGAATACGCCTCAAATCAAACGGGCGCCGCAGCGCCCGGAGAGCCAAGAATGGGTGTTGGCGGGCTTCATACAGAAGGACCGGGCAAACCGCAAGTGCAGGGGCGCGGCAAAATCGCCGTGGCCACAGCGGTTGCCGCGCACGGGCGGGGGGCCTATATCGGGTCAGCACTTGTCGCCTCATGAGCGGCCAAACAGCGTGTCCACGCAATGACAGATCAGGCCGCCCCGGCGGAAGCCGCTCCCGTTAAGCTCGAGTCTCAGCTGGAGTCCGGCAGTACCATCAACCCCAGACGCCTGCAGCCGTTGCGCAAGCTGGTGCCGTTCATGCTCCGCTATCCCTGGCGGCTGGGCGGCACGCTGCTCTTCATGCTGGTGTCCACCATTGCTTCGCTGGCCATCCCGGCAATGCTGGGCGGCGTGATCGACCAGGGTTTCGTGGCCCAGAACCTGGACAGCATCAGCAGCTATGGCTGGCTGATCGTGGGGATTGCTGCGGTGATGGGCGCAGCGAGTGGCGCACGGTTCTATTTCATCTCGTCGCTGGGGGAACGGGTACTGGCTGACCTGCGCCAGTCGGTGTTCGCACACCTGCTGCGGCTCGATGCGCGCTTCTTCGACACCCACCGGGTCGGCGAACTGACCAGCCGGCTGAACGGCGACGTGGCGATGATCCGCGGCGCGGTCGGCTCCAGCTTCTCGCTGGCGCTGCGCTCGCTCGTGACCATTGTCGGCGCGCTGACCATGATGCTGCTGACGAGCCCGGTGCTTACCATTGCGGTGGTGGTGGCGGCGCCGGCCATTCTGGTGCCGGTGGTGACGTTCGCGCGCCGGCTGCGGGGCATGTCGCGCAAGACCCAGGACGCGCTCGCGGACCTATCGGCCATGGCCACGGAGATGCTGAGCGCCACGCGGACGGTGAAGTCGTTCACCCAGGAAGACGTGCAGTCCGAGCTCTACGACCTTCACAGCGAGGAAAGCTATCGCGCCGAGACCCGGCGGCTGTTCGCCCGCGCCGCGCTGGTGGCGATGGTGATCTTTCTCGGCACGGCCGCGCTGGTTGGCCTTGTGTGGTGGGGCGCCCGTTCGGTGTTCGAAGGCTCGGTCACGGCCGGGCAACTGGCGCAGTTCCTTGTCTATGCCCTGATGGCCTCGGGCGCGCTCACCAATGTCAGCGAAGTGCTGGGCTCGCTGCAGCAGGTGGCGGGCGCCACCGAGCGGCTGAGCGAGATCCTGGCGACAGAACCGGCCATCACCGATCCGGCCGATCCGGTGGCGCTGCCGGTGCCGCCGCTCGGCACGGTGGCTTTCGAGGGCGTGACGTTCTCGTATGGCCCGGGCGCCATGGAGCCGGTGCTGAACGATCTGAGCT
>JAEZHZ010000333.1 GCA_023436745.1 Pseudomonadota bacterium
GTGCTGATCAACGCCCAGGCCGAGCCGATCGGCACCCGCATCTTCGGGCCAGTGCCCCGCGAGCTGCGCTCCAAGAACCACATGAAGATCATTTCGCTCGCGCCGGAGGTGTTGTGATGGCCGCCAAGATCAAGAAGGGCGACAAGGTCGTCGTCCTCGCCGGCAAGGACAAGGGCAAGACCGGCCAGGTCCTGCAGGTGTTCCCGACCGAGAACCGTGCGACCGTCCAGGGCATCAACCTGGTCCGTCGTCACACCAAGCAGACCGCTTCGACCGACGCCGGCATCTACACCAAGGAAGCCCCGATCCATCTGTCGAACCTCGCGGTCGCCGATGCCAATGGCAAGGCCACACGCGTCGGTTTCCAGATCAAGGACGGCGTGAAGACCCGCGTCGCCAGGACTACCGGAGATGCGATCGATGGCTGAGACAGCTACCGCATACGTGCCGCGCCTTCGCGTCGAGTACGACACCACCATCAAGGCCTCTCTGCGTGAGCAGTTCGGCTACGAAAACGTCATGCAGCTGCCCCGGCTCGACAAGATCGTGCTGAACATGGGCGTCGGCGAAGCCGTGAGCGACACCAAGAAGGTGCGTTCGGCCGCTGCCGAGCTTGAGAAGATCGCTGGTCAGAAGCCGGTCATCACCCACGCCCGCAAGTCCATCGCCGGCTTCAAGGTCCGCGAAGACATGCCCCTCGGTGTGAAGGTGACCCTGCGCAAGACCCGGATGTACGAGTTCCTCGATCGTCTGGTGAACATCGCGCTGCCGCGTGTCCGCGACTTCCGTGGGCTCAACCCGAACGCCTTCGACGGCCGTGGCAACTACGCCATGGGCATCAAGGAGCACATCATCTTCCCCGAGATCAACTACGATCAGATTGATCAGGTCTGGGGCATGGACATCGTCATCGCGACGACCGCCCGCACCGATGATGAAGCGCGTGCGCTGCTCAAGGCTTTCAACTTCCCGTTCCGCCAGTAAGCGGGCAGGGAAGGGATAAAGGATCAGGACATGGCAAAGACCAGCTCCATCGAAAAGAACAAGAAGCGCCTTGAGCTCTCCACTCAGGCTGCGGCCAAGCGCTCGAAGCTGAAGGCGATCATCAAGGATCAGTCGATCCCGATCGACCAGCGTTTCGCCGCCACGCTCAAGCTTGCCGAGATGCCCCGCAACTCGGCCAAGGTGCGCGTGCGCAACCGTTGTGAAGTCTCGGGTCGCCCCCGTGGCTACTACCGCAAGCTCCGGATGAGCCGTATTGCCCTGCGTCAGCTGGGCAATCTCGGGCTGATCCCGGGCCTGGTCAAGTCGAGCTGGTAAGGAGCGAAAAGAATGAGCTTTTCTGATCCCATCGGCGATATGCTGACCCGCATCCGCAACGCGCAGATGCGTCGCAAGAACACCGTCACCACTCCGGCTTCGACCCTGCGCGGTCGCGTGCTGGACGTGCTGCAGTCGGAAGGCTTCATCCGCGGTTATTCCGAGGTGAAGTTCGAGAACGGTGCTTCCGAGTACGAGATCGAACTCAAGTACTCCGAGAACGATCCGGTCATCCGCACGATCGAACGCGTTTCGCGTCCCGGCCGTCGCGTGTATGCATCGGTGAAGACGATTCCGCAGGTGGCCAACGGCCTCGGCGTGTCGATACTCTCCACCCCCAAGGGTGTGATGGCCGACCACGAAGCACGGGCTGCCAATGTTGGTGGCGAGGTACTCTGCCGCGTCTTCTAAGCCCGATGGGCAGGACGCGGTAAGACGATTACTCAAGGACTAGAACATGTCACGTACTGGCAAGAAGCCGGTTGCACCGGTAAGCGGCGTTACGGTTACGATCAATGGTCGTACCGTCACCGCCAAGGGCCCGAAGGGCGAACTGAGCCTGCAGCTCATGGATATCGTGAACGCAGAGCAGACTGACGAGGGTCTCGTCGTCGCTCCGGCCAACGACACCCGCGAGGCGCGCGCTGCCTGGGGCACCACCCGTGCACTGATCCAGAACATGGTCACCGGTGTTTCGGCTGGTTTCGAGAAGCGGCTGGCCATCCAGGGCGTGGGTTACCGCGCCGCGATGCAGGGCAAGGACGTCAAGCTTTCGCTCGGCTTCAGCCATGACGTGGTCTATGAGGCTCCCGAGGGCATCACCCTCGCGGTGCCGGCTCCCACCGAGATCGTCATCACCGGCATCGACAAGCAGCAGGTCGGTCAGGTCGCCGCCAACATCCGTGGCTGGCGCCCGCCCGAGCCCTACAAGGGCAAGGGTGTGCGGTACGCGAACGAGTTCGTGTTCCGCAAAGAAGGCAAGAAGAAGTAAGGAGCGCTTGCAATGGCAATCAGTGCAAAGGGAGCGGCCCGCCGCAAGGCCCGTGTCCGCAAGGCGCTCAAGGCTCGTGCCTTCGGTCGCCCGCGTCTGTCCGTGTTCCGTTCGGACAAGAACATCTACGCCCAGATCATCGACGACGCGAACGGCCGTACGCTGGCCGCCGCTTCGACCCTCGACAAGGACGTCAAGGGTACCGTCAAGAACGGTGCCACTGCCGAGGCCGCAGCCCAGATCGGCAAGTTGATTGCCGAGCGCGGCACCAAGGCCGGGGTCTCCGAAGTGGTCTTCGATCGCGGGTCCTATCTCTATCATGGCCGTGTTAAGGCCCTTGCAGACGCCGCCCGTGAAGGCGGTCTGCAGTTCTAACCACGGCGAGGAAGAAACATAATGAGCAGAGACGTTCAGGAACGCGAAAGCGAGTTCGTCGATCGCCTGGTCCACATCAACCGTGTGGCCAAGGTGGTGAAGGGTGGCCGTCGCTTCGGCTTTGCTGCCCTTGTGGTGGTCGGTGACCAGAAGGGCCGCGTCGGCTTCGGTCATGGCAAGGCGCGTGAAGTGCCGGAAGCCATCCGCAAGGCGACCGAGCAGGCCAAGCGCCAGATGATCCGCGTGCCGCTGCGCGACGCGCGTACCTTGCATCACGACGTGACCGGTCGTCACGGCGCCGGCAAGGTCATCCTGCGTGCAGCCGTTCCGGGTACCGGCATCATCGCCGGTGGTCCGATGCGCGCCGTGTTCGAGACCCTCGGGATCAACGACATCGTCGCCAAGTCCCAGGGTACTGCGAACCCCTACAACATGGTGCGGGCCACCTTCGATGCGCTGAAGCGCGTCGACAGCCCTCGCTCGGTTGCCGCTCGCCGCGGCCTCAAGGTTTCGGAACTGCAGGCTCGCCGTGGCGAGACTGCGGCTGCCGAGGCCTGATCCGGAGACGGAGAAGAACCATGGCAAACGCCAAGACAATCACCGTAGTGCAGATCGGCTCCCCGATCCGCCGCGAGAAGAGCCAGCGCGCGACCCTGATCGGGCTCGGGCTCAACAAGATGAACAAGCAGCGCGAGCTGGTTGATACGCCCGAAGTTCGCGGCATGATCAACAAGGTTCCGCACCTCGTCCGCGTCGTCGGCGAGTAAGGAAGGTCCTCAAATGACCCGTTTGAACGAACTTCGCGATAACCCCGGTGCCAACAAGACCCGCGTCCGTATCGGCCGTGGTATCGGCTCCGGCGTCGGAAAGACCGGCGGTCGCGGCGGCAAGGGCCAGACCGCTCGTGCCGGTGTGGCCATCAATGGCTTCGAAGGCGGCCAGATGCCCCTTCACATGCGTATGCCGAAGCGTGGCTTCAACTCGCTGAACCCGAAGGACTTCAATGAAGTCCGGATCGACCGGATTCAGGCGTACATCGACTCCGGCAAGCTGGACGCCAAGGGCGTGATCGACGCGGAAGCGCTGATCAAGGCCGGTGTCGTGCGTCGCGCCCGTGATGGCGTCCGCCTGATCGGCTCGACCGGCTTCACCGCCACGAAGGTCACCTTCAAGGTCGACTATGCGACCAAGGGTGCGACCGAGGCTATTGAAGCTGCCGGTGGCAAGCTCGATATCATCCCGGCCAAGGCGCCGTGGAAGAAGCCTGCGCGCGCCGAGTAATCCTCGGCCCTGGCGCCCGACCATCCGGCCGGGTGCCATCGGTTCTGTTTTGACGCGCACGCGAGGGGCAGGGCCATGAATGGCCGGCCCCAAAACGCGCGTCAGGCGCAACCTGGCCTAGTAGCCACAGGGAGCGAATAATGGCGTCCGCAGCCGAACAGCTGGCCCGCAATCTAAACTTCTCCACCTTTTCGAAGGCCAAGGCACTTCAGCAGCGCCTCTGGTTTACGCTGGGCGCGCTGCTCGTCTATCGCCTCGGCACCTTCATCCCGGTTCCCGGCATCGATCCTGACGCCTTCCGCGCGACTTTCGAACAGTCGCAGCAGGGCATCATCGGCATGTTCAACATGTTCGCCGGTGGCGCCGTGGAGCGCATGGCGATCTTTGCGCTGAACCTCATCCCGTACATCACCGCCTCGATCGTGATCCAGGTGATCTCCACCGCCTCGCCGCGCCTCGAAGCGCTGCGCAAGGAAGGTGGCGAGGCCGGTCGTCGCAGGATCAACCAGTATACCCGCTACCTAACGGTGGTGTTCTGTGCCGTCCAGGCCTACGGGATCGCCGTGGGTCTCGAGGCCTCGCAGGGCGTCGTGCTCAATCCGGGCTGGTTCTTCCGGATCTCGACCGTCGTGACCCTGGTCGGCGGCACCATGTTCCTAATGTGGCTCGGTGAGCAGATCACCGCGCGCGGCGTCGGCAACGGCATCTCGCTGATCATCTTCGCCGGTATCGTCGCCAACCTGCCCGCCACGATCGTCCAGACCTTCGAGCTGAGCCGTACCGGTGCCATCCCCGGCATCGCAGCGGTTGCCATGCCCGTGATCTCCATCGTGGTGATCGGGGTGATCGTGTTCTTCGAACGCGCCCAGCGCCGGCTGCTGATCCAGTATCCGAAGCGCCAGGTCGGCAACAAGATGTTCCAGGGGGACACCTCGCACCTGCCGCTGAAGCTCAACACGGCCGGCGTGATCCCGGTGATCTTCGGTTCGTCCCTGCTGCTGCTGCCGGCTACCATTGCCTCCTTCGCTGCCCAGGGTAACGCCCCGCAGTGGCTGCAGGTGGTGACAGCGCTGCTCGGCCGCGGCCAGCCGCTCTACCTGATCCTGTTCGCGGCGCTGATCATCTTCTTCGCCTTCTTCTACACCGCCATCGTCTTCAACCCGACGGAGACGGCCGACAACCTGAAGCGCTCGGGCGGCTTCATCCCGGGCATCCGGCCGGGTGAACGCACGGCCCAGCACATCGACTATGTGCTGACCCGCATCACGGTGATCGGTGCAATCTACCTGACGGTGGTGGCGCTGATTCCCGAAGTGATGTTCAGCCAGCTGGCGGTAAGCCAGTTCATTGGCGGCACCTCGCTGCTGATCATGGTGACGGTGACGCTTGACACCATCAGCCAGATCCAGAGCCATCTGATCGCCCAGCAGTACGAAGGGCTGGTCAAGAAGTCCCGTCTTGGAGGAGGCAAGCGTCGATGAGGCTAATTCTGCTCGGACCGCCGGGGGCGGGGAAGGGGACCCAGGCAAAGATCCTCGTCGAGGCCTTCGGCATCCCGCAGCTGTCCACTGGTGACATCTTGCGCGCCGCCATTGCCGCCGGCACCCCACTGGGGCTCGAGGCCAAGGCGATCATGGATCGGGGTGACCTGGTGTCGGACGCAATCGTCAACGGCATCGTCTCCGAGCGGCTTGACGCCGAGGATTGCCAGCCGGGTTTCATCCTCGACGGTTTCCCGCGCACGATTGCCCAGGCCGAAGCCCTCGACGGCATGCTTGCTGACAAGGGCATCCGACTCGATGCAGTGATCGAGCTGAAGGCCGACGCGGACGAACTCGTCCGGCGTGTCATCCAGCGCTCGCGCGACAGCAACCGCCCGGATGACAATCCGGAGGTGATCCGCAAGCGTCTTGACGTTTACGAGAGCAGCACCGCGCCGCTCGTCGAATACTACTCCCGGCAGGGGCTGGTGAAGACGGTGGATGGCATGGAGCCGGTCGACAAGGTGACCACTGCCATCAAGGCAGCGCTCGCCGCATAGATTTGGACTTGACTGGCGGTTGACTCTGCCCAGTCCAGACACTAAAGAACCGCGTCAGTCTCATGGAATGAATGGGCTGGATTCGGTTCTCCGATGAAGTTGGGGGTCGAAATCCGGTCCCTTGTTGTTTGAAGGCACCAGCCGTGACGGCTCGTGTGAATGAAGGAGAGCAGACGTGGCACGTATTGCTGGCGTCAATATCCCGACGAACAAGCGCGTGGTCATCGCGCTGCAGTATATCCACGGGATTGGCGAGAAGTTCGCCAAGGATATCACTGAGAAGGTCGGTATCCCGGCCGAGCGCCGCGTCAATGAGCTGACCGACGCTGAAGTCATCCAGATTCGTGAAGCCATCGACCGCGACTACGTCGTGGAAGGCGATCTTCGCCGCAACGTGGCGATGAACATCAAGCGCCTGATGGATCTGGGCAACTATCGTGGCCTGCGCCACCGCCGCGGCCTGCCGGTTCGTGGCCAGCGCACCCCCACCAATGCCCGCACCCGCAAGGGTCCGGCCAAGCCGATCGCCGGCAAGAAGAAGTAAGAGCCGGTTCGCCGCCAGGCGAGCCCAATTTGATCGGGCGGCGGGGCAGGGTGCCCCGGTCCGCCCGCGATGTAGCTGCCGGGGTCAGATGGCTGACGGCAGCGTTGATATCGACCAGAGGACCTAAATGGCAAAAGCTGAAGTCGCGCGCGTCCGTCGCAAGGAGCGCAAGAACATCACCTCCGGTGTTGCTCACGTCAACGCCTCCTTCAACAACACCATGATCACCATCGCCGACATGCAGGGCAACACGATTTCGTGGTCCTCCTCGGGCGTGATGGGTTTCAAGGGCTCGCGCAAGTCGACCCCGTATGCCGCTCAGGTCGCCGCCGAAGATGCTGCCAAGAAGGCGCAGGAACACGGCATGAAGACCCTCGAAGTCGAGGTTCGCGGTCCCGGCTCCGGCCGTGCATCGGCTCTGCGTGCCCTTCAGGCTGCCGGCTTCAACGTCACCTCCATCCGTGCCGTCACCGCCATCCCGCACAATGGCTGCCGCCCGCGCAAGCGGCGCCGCGTCTAAACAGCGGACGGAATTACGGGCTCCCGGCGCAGCCGCCGGGAGTCCTCTTTTGCGTTTTGCGGCGGGTGCGGCTCTGGCTGGAGCCGCGATTTTGAAAGGACAATAACCGTGACGATCCAGAGGAACTGGCAAGAACTGATCAAGCCGACCAAGCTGGAGATTGTTTCGGACAGCGATAACGCGCGCGTGGCGTCGGTGGTTGCCGAGCCGCTTGAGCGCGGTTACGGGCTTACCCTCGGGAATGCCCTGCGTCGTGTGCTGCTGTCGTCGCTCCAGGGCGCGGCGGTTACCGCTATCCAGATCGAAGGCATCCTGCACGAGTTCTCCTCGTTGCCCGGCGTGCGCGAGGACATCACCGACCTCGTGCTGAACGTCAAGGAAATCGCCCTCAAGATGGGCGGCGAGGGTCCGAAGCGTCTTGCCCTGTCCCGGCAGGGGCCCGGTGCGGTCACCGCCGGCGACATCAAGGTCACCGGCGATATCGAAGTGCTGAACCCCGATCTGGTGATCTGCCACCTCGATGACGGCGCCGAGATCAACATCGAGTTCACCGTCAACACCGGCAAGGGCTATGTCCCGGCCGAGAAGAACCGTCCCGAGGATGCTCCGATCGGCTACATTCCGGTCGACTCGCTGTTCTCGCCGGTTCGCCGCGTCAGCTACAAGGTCGATGCGACCCGCGCCGGTGAATCGCTCGACAAGGACAAGCTGACCCTGCAGGTCGAGACCAACGGTGCCGTCAGCCCCGAAGATGCAGTGGCCTACGCCGCCCACATCCTCCAGGACCAGCTGTCGGTGTTCGTGAACTTCGAAGAGCCCACCAAGGAGAAGGCCCAGGATTCCGTTCCGGAACTCGCCTTCAACCCGGCGCTGCTCAAGAAGGTCGACGAGCTCGAGCTGTCGGTCCGCTCGGCGAACTGCCTCAAGAACGACAACATCGTCTACATTGGCGACCTCATCCAGAAGACGGAAGCCGAGATGCTGCGGACTCCGAACTTCGGCCGCAAGTCGCTCAACGAAATCAAGGAAGTCCTGGCTCAGATGGGGCTTCACCTCGGGATGGACGTGCCCAACTGGCCGCCCGAGAACATCGATGACCTCGCAAAGCGCTACGAAGATCACTACTGATCCCGGCGCTGCCAAGATTTAGGAGACTCCCATGCGCCACGCTACTCGCGGCCGCAAGTTCAGCCGAACCGCTTCTCACCGCAAGGCCATGTTTGCCAACATGTCCGCCGCGCTGATCAAGCACGAGCAGATCGTCACCACCCTGCCCAAGGCGAAGGACCTGCGTCCGATCGTCGAGAAGCTGATCACCCTCGGCAAGCGTGGCGATCTTCACGCCCGCCGTCAGGCCATCGCGCAGATCCGCGACGAGGGTCAGGTGCAGAAGCTGTTCGCCGGGCTCGGCCCGCGCTACAAGGAACGCAACGGCGGCTACATCCGCATCCTCAAGGCCGGCTTCCGCTATGGCGACAACGCCCCGATGGCCGTGATCGAGTTCGTCGATCGTGATCCGGACGCCCGTGGTCAGGACTCCGGCCCGGTGCAGGTGCGTGACGACGAGAACGAATACGAAGCCGCGTAAGCGGTCTTCGGACTTGAATGACGAAGCGGCCCCGGAGCGCTCCGGGGCCGCTTTTTTGTTGGGCGGCCTGTAGGCGGCGCTCCCTTGCGGGGAGGGGGGCGGAGAGGTAGCCACAGGCGAGGGGAATGGAGGGGGCAGCAATGAAGACCGGGATAATCCTGGTGACAGGTGCCAGCGGATTCGTCGGCAAGTGGACGGTGATCGAGTTGCTGCGGGCCGGCTTTGCCGTGCGGGGCACCGTGCGCCGCCGCGACAAGCTGCCGGCAATCCGCGCGGCCATTGCCGGTCAGCTTGGTGCAGAGGCTGTCGGCGGTTTTAGCGCGGTTGACGCCGACCTGATGGACGAAGCCGGGTGGGCGGCGGCCATGACCGGGATAGACGCTGTCTGCCATGTGGCGGCACAGATCGTCGCGGAGGAGCCCCGCGATGCGGGTCTCGTCATCCGTCCGGCCGTGCAGGGGACGGAGCGGGTGTTGCGCCACGCTCTTGCGGGAGGCGTGCGGCGGGTTGTGCTCACCTCATCCATTGCCACCGTCGCCTACGGTCATGGTCACCACAGGGGCCGTCGCGTCTATGACGAGACCCACTTCACCCAGCTCGATGCCATGCGATTTACCTGGGCCTATTGCATTGGCAAGACGCGTGCCGAGCAGGCGGCGTGGGCCTTCGCCCGCGCCAATGACATTGCGCTGACCACCATTCATCCCGGCGCAATCCTCGGGCCGGCACTCGATGATGACGCCAGCATCTCCCTGCTCATGGTCTCGGACCTGCTGATCGGCAAGACGCCTGCTTTGCCCAGCAACGGCTTCTCGATCGTGGATGTGCGAGATGTCGCCGCCATGCACGTTGCAGCGCTCCTCAACGACGCCAGCTTCGGTGAACGCTACCTCGCCGCGGGCGACTACACGCCGTTCCCTGAAGTCGCCCGTATTCTCCGGGAAGCGTACCCGACCCGCAGCATCACCCAGAAGATTGTGCCGGACTGGATCATCCGCACGCTTGCCCGGTTCGGTGGCCCCACCCGCCAGATCATCAACGATATCGGCAACGAGAAGCACTTCAATCGCACCAAGGGGGAGGCGCTGCTCGGCCGGCCCTTGCGTTCAGGTCGAGAAGCCATACTGGCTGCCGCCGAGAGCAGTATCGCGCTTGGGCTGGCGCCGTCGGCCTAGTCCTGCCCGGCATTGCCCCCGGCAGACAGACTTCTATTCCGCAGCCACCGCCTGGGCGGGCGGGATCGGGAAGTTGCTGTTGAACAGTCCGCTCGGATCGAATGCAGCCTTGAGGCGCCTCAGCCGCTCCAGCGTCTTGCCCGGGAAGGCGCGGTCGAGCTGCGCCCGGTCCGTGGCGGTCTCGAAGCTGAGGTAGAGACCATCGAGGTTTGCCTCGAGCGCCGGCCACAACGATTCCAGCCGCTTTGCCGTGGATCCCGAACCAATCGCATTGAGGCAGAAGTTCTGGTGACGGTGGGCATAGGCGGTTGCATCCGGCGCCACCTCGTTCACCGCTCCGCCGACTGCCCGCAACTGCATCATGTCGGTGGCCTTCGCCTTGAGGATGTCGCTCATTCCGCGCGCAATCTCGGGCGTGACCGTGGTGAGCAGGCCGCTGTGGGACACCATGCCGCCCACGCCGTCGTGGCCGCTGAAATGGGACTGTATGAGCCCGGAATAGGGAATGACGTAGGCGCGGCTGCCGATTACCGGTCCCACCTCGAGGAAAGGCTGCAGCATCGGTTCGGCGACACCGGGATCGGGGTCGTTGATGACGATCATCGCCTGCCCGAAAGCAGGGTTGCCGCTGCGGGCGGGCGCCATGGTCAGGAAGCTGGTGAGCGCCCTGGGTGCCGCAATCACGGTATCAGCCCAGCGGGGGAGCACCTGTTCGGCGTCGTTGAGGTCGTAGGTGATCTGCGCGAACACCACGTTGCTGACGGGATAGGCTTCGAGTTCCAGCGCCGTCACCACGCCGAAGTTGCTGCCCGCGCCCCGCAGCGCCCAGAACAGGTCCGGGTTCTCATTGGCGTCGGTACGCACCAGCCTGCCGTCGGCAAGCACCACTTCTGCCGCCACCACATGGTCGATGGTCAATCCGTGCTGGCGCGAGATCCAGCCGATGCCGCCCGTAGTCGCGAGACCCCCGACGCCGACATCGCCGAAGTCTCCCGAACTCATGCCGAGCCCATGGGGCGCGAGCGCCGCTGCCACCTCGCCCCAACGGGCACCCGGCCCCACGCGGAACCGGCCGGTTGCGGGATCGATCAGTTCGACGGAGTTGATCTGCCCCACGTCGATCACGATGCCGCCGTCATTTGTTGCCCGGCCCGAGATGCCATGGCCGCCACTGCGCACCGCCAGCGGCACCTGCTGCCTCGAGGCAAAGCTCACCGCCTCCGCCACTTCCGCGGCAGTGCGAGGGCGCAGGACCAGCCCGGGCTGCCCCTTGTGGATATAGGTCGAACGATGCTGCGGGTAGGCGTGGTCGCTGGGCTCGATCGCGACTTCAGCCAGCGCCGTCGGCACGCGGTCATAGTCGATGCCTGGGACCCGCTGCGCCAGTGCGGCGGCGCTGCGTACCGCGCCCGTCCGGGTCCCGGAAGCTGCACGGCCAGTGTCCACCTTCTCCCGTACCCTCGGAGCGACCTCCCTGCCGAAGGTCTCGATCAGTTCGGGCGCATCGGACGGCAGGATGAAGGTGGAGAACCCGTGCTCCAGCGTCAGCGACACGAGCTCGTCAGAAAGCCTGCGGGCATCCTCATGGTCGGAAAGCCGGCTGCCGATCAGGTTCAGGAGTCGCCGGATCTCGCGTGGGCTGCGCCCGGCAGACTCCGCCGCAGCATCGATGATGGCGTTCGACTCCGCGATCGCCGGCTCCTTGATGTAGCTCATCGATGGCAGCCAGCCGTCGGCCTTGCGGCCGATCAGCCGCAGCATGCGTGGCTTGTAGGCGCCGAGCCAGATATCGATGCGGTGCTGGGGCAGGGGGCCGCGGCGAGCCCCGACAGCCCTGTGGTGCTTGCCGTCCACCCGCACGCCACCCGGCTCACCGGCATCCCAGATGCCGCGGATGATTTCGATGGCTTCCTCGATGGCTTCCACGGACTCGCCCGGCGTCAGCCTGGTGCCGCCCATCGCCTCGATCCCGTCCCAGAAGGCTCCGGAGCCAAGCCCCAGTTCCGCCCTGCCATGGGACAACAGGTCGAGGCTGGCCATCGCCCGCGCCAGCACGGCCGGGTTCCGCAGGGGCAGGTTCAGCACGTTGCCGGCCAGCTTCACCCTCTCCGTGCGAGCCGCGACGAAGCTCAGCAGCGTCCAGGTATCGAGGAAGTTCGACTGGTACGGATGGTCCTGGAAGGTGACGAGATCGAGCCCCACAGCCTCGCTGAGCTGGGCCAGTGCCACCACCTCATCCGCCTGGCGCGCCTGTGGCGTGATGAAGGTGCCAAAGCGGAGATCGTGCCCGTAGTCGGTCATCGGGGTACCCAAGGGTTACGTTTCGTAACCTACTATCTAGTGTATACG
>JAEZHZ010000390.1 GCA_023436745.1 Pseudomonadota bacterium
GCTCAGCCGGATAGAGCAGGGCTTTCCTAAAGCCAAGGTCGGGGGTTCGAGTCCCTCCCGGGCCGCCACGGCATTGTCGAGACCACTGTCGTTCCCAGCTAAGACTGTCCCTATTCCAAGTTAAGGCTGTCCACTTTGCGAGCGACTCTCAACAAGAGCATCCCGCCCGATGAGTTCCTGTAGTGAGGCTGAAACCTCGATGCGTCACACCCGACGTACCTTGGAGAATGCCCATACGTCGGCTTCGCGCCACTAGCGGACGTTGGCTGTCACGCACGAAGCGGACCTTCGGCGATCGCTTCGTGGCAGGGATCAAGTTGACGCCTTCATACACCCCTACTTAACCATAATGTTTAGAACATCGTTCACCGAACGTGTTGGTTAGTCTTCGCTCGTGCGCAGAACGCGGCGGGGTGGCGATGAACACGCTGTATTTCGGAGACAACCTCGACGTGCTCTCTGCGCACATCGAGGACGAGACCGTGGATCTTGTTTACCTAGATCCGCCGTTCAACTCGAAGGCGCAGTACAACGTCCTCTACGAGACGCCAACTAACCTACGGGAGACGGCCCAGCGGGCGATTTTCCGGGATAGCTGGTGGTGGGAAGAAGAAGCGCAGGCGTGCTTCGAACATGTGCTCGCGCACGGAGGGCCAACCGCCGCGATTCTGAACGCCCTGCGGGGAGCGCTGGGGGGCAGTGACACCATGGCCTACCTGGCGATGATGTCGGCGCGCTTGCTCGAGATGAAACGCGTGATGAAATCGAGTGCCAGCCTGTATTTGCACTGCGACCCAACAGCTAGCCACTACCTCAAGATCATCATGGATGCGATATTCGGACCAAAGAACTTTAGGAACGAAGTCGTCTGGAAACGCACCGGAGCCCACGGACGCGCGAAGAAGTGGGGTCCAATCCACGATGTTTTACTCTTCTATACCAAGAGCGACCGATACATCTGGAATCGCACCTATCAAGACTACGACCCCGCATATGTTGCTAGCCATTACAAACATAAGGATGCGGGTGGCGTCTTTCAGGACGTCAGCTTGGACGGTCCTGGTCGTCGAAATGGTTCAAGCGGCGACGCCTGGCGCGGCACGAACCCGACCGACAAGGGCCGGCATTGGGAGCTCCCACCGGATAGAGCTCTCCCATCTTGGTTTGTGAGGCCGCCTGGTTATTCCCAGATGACCGTTCAAGAGCGACTGGATGTGTTGGATAGTGCTGAGCTGATCTACTGGCCGCGCCGCGGCAAGGTCCCTCGCTTCAAGCGCTATCTGGGGGTCACCGACGGCAACCCCATTCAGGACATCATCGCGGACATCCCGCCGGTAAATTCGGGAGCCACCGAACGCATTGGCTATCCAACGCAGAAGCCGGTTCCGCTGCTGAAACGCATCATCGCAGCCTCGAGCAATCCGGGCGATGTTGTGCTCGACCCCTTCTGTGGTTGCGGCACGACCATCGAGGCGGCTGCCCGCCTTGACCGCCGATGGGTCGGCATCGACGTATCCTACTATGGGGTTCGTCTGATCGAACGTCGCGTAAGAGCGAACCTAGGTCCGACCTATCCGATCGAAGTCCGGGGCATTCCGACAGACCTCGCGGGGGCGGAGGCCCTCGCCGACGGCGACCGCTACGGCTTCCAACAGTGGGCCGTCGACGAACTCGGCTGCCAGATCTGGAACGACGGAAAGAAGGGAGCGGACCGCGGGATCGACGGCGAGATGTGGTTCCTCAGAGGTCCCATCGAGCCTGGACGCTTGCTTGTTCAAGTGAAGGGCGGCCGGAAGGTGAGGGTCGGCGAGGTGCGCGATTTCCTCCATGTCCTCGATCGTGAGAAGGCCCAGATGGGCGTGTTCTTCTCGCGCGCCGGCTCTACGGCCGACATGAGGCGGGAAGCAGCGGAGGCTGGCTTTTTCCGCATTGGATCGACCACTTACCCGCGGCTAGCGCTTGTGACGCTCCAGGACTGGCTTGACGGCCGCGGCCCTCGCTTGCCCACCCCGCTGCCCGTTCGGGTGGCGCAGGACAAGTCGGGCCATGCGCCGAAGCGTCGACGCCGTGCCGACCCCAACCAACGAGAGCTCACTTTCGTCTTCGAAGGCGGGGCACCCGAGGAGGGTCAAGTGTTCAATCCGTCGGCGCTCCCGGCCGAGATGTTGCGGTCGGAGCAAGCGTAGGACAGACGCCGAGTTGGCGGCTCACGTGCGATATCCGGTTGAACTTCCCCCCGCCGCTCCCCTCGTTCGACGTTGGCTAAGCGCCATGAGCGGAGATTGGCCGGCTCAGAAGCAGACATCGAGGCCGTTTGGCCAACGCTCCTCAGCCAGACAACTCAGCGTCCCGCTATGAGTGGACAGCCTCTGGCCCACGCATCTAAGACGACCTCCGCCCGCCAACGGCAGACAGATCGCTCGTTATCACGCGGCGGCGCTTTGGGCCAGTCCGCACACGGCGACCTTGGCCGGCGATAGGGCTCTATTCGCGACGTCCGCTAAGTGGTCATGGTGCGTGAAGAACAACACCTGCGTCGTGCGGGCCAACTCAGCGAGAACCTTGAAGCCGGCGGCGGCGCGCCTGTCGTCGAAGTTGATGAAGAGGTCGTCGGCGAGGAACGGCAGGCGCGCCCCGCTGCGAACCGCATCTTCCACCGCGGCCACCCGTAGCGCGAGGTAAAGTTGGTCGACTGTGCCCTCGCTCATGCCGTCTACCGGAACGACCTCTTGCCCCTCCTCGCGCAGTCCGGCGAGCGTCGGCTTGTCGCCCTCGTAGTCGACGAGCAGGCGTGAGAAGCGGCCGAGTGTGAGGGTGGAGAATAGGGAGGAGGCGCGCGCTAGAAGTGGCCCTTGTTTTTCTTGCCGGTACCGCTCGATAGCTGTGCGCAACAGGCGAGCCTCAGCGCGCTTGCGGATATAGAGCTCCGCCTGGTGCGCCATCTCGCTCCGCGCCTCTGCCATCTGCGCCGCGGCGATCGCAGCCTGGGGACTGTCATCGAGTGCGTCGAAGGCGATTTGAGCGGACTTCTTGACCTGGCTCTGCGCTTCTATCTGCTCAACGAGCTTCTCGAGCGCGCCATTGATCTCCGCTGACGCTTGCACGAGTTTGTCCGGATCGGTGCCAGCGATCTCCTGGAGCAGCGCCTCGAGCGAGCGGCCCTCGCCAGCCTTGAGGATTTCGTCTTCAGCCGCGCGGATTTGTTCAGCCAAGCGGCTCGCCTCGCGCACGTGCGCTAGCGTCTCCCGAAGTTCGTCCGCGGGAGTTTCGGCGGCGTCTTTTCCGAGGGGCGCCAGCGCGATCAATGCCTCGGACAGCGCATTCTGAGCAACATCCAAGCGCCTGCAAGCCTCTTCATGCGAGGCATGCAGACGGATGCTGACCTCAGCCTGCGTTCTCGCCTCGTCGGCGGCAGTATGGAGCTTGCGGTACAACTCCAAGACCTCGGATCCTGCAAGGCAGGCCTGAGACGCCGCTTCCAACACTCGACGCTCGAAGCTTGCCCACCCCCGTTCGATCAGGGCAAGCTGATCGTCTACCCCGACGATCTCCTCAAGCTTGATCTGCAGATGCTCGATTGTCTCCAGATGGCTGCGGATCACGGTCGGCGACGCCTGCTCCAGGCCAGAGGCAGCGAGCGAGTTTGCCCAGTCGGACGACCAACCGGCCTCGGCTTCCTCGGCGGCGGCAAGCTGGAGTCGCCCGACCTCCAAAGCCTCCTGAGCGGACTTGAGCTGACCGCGAAGCGATTGCTCCTCAGCGGCGGCTTGTTGAGCCGCTTCGAGTATGGACTCGGTTTCGGCGAGAAGCGCAGACAGAACCACGGGCTCGTCCGGTTGCAATTTGCGTCCAAGCGCAAGCAGGACGGCCCGCCCCGCCTCGGCATGAGCCAATTGCGCGCGCTCAAGTTCTGACTTCGCCACAGCAACGGCGTCCGTCGCTTCGAGTGCGCTTCGGTAAAGATCGCGCCACTCCAGCAAGCCTTCCGGCGAAAGCTCGAGGCCTAGCGGCCGCACCAAAAGCTGGAAGGCTTCACGGGCGTCGGCCAAATCCTTCTCTGCCCTGTCGCGCCGTGCGTCAGCCTGCCCTACTTCGAGCTCCGCCTTTTCAATCTCCCGCTCAAGGGCGGCGAGGCCGCCGGCGTGCTCGGCGGCCGCAAAGCGTTCGTCGGCCAGACGGTCTCCCACCGCGACCAACTCCTCGAACCGTGCGCTTGCGTGCGGCACATCTTCGACCACGGCCTCGCCCGCAAGTTGGCGCTTCAGCTCAGTCCAGGTGCCGTCGCGCTGCTGGCGCGCCTCTTCCAACATTTGTCGGGTGGGCGTGGGATGAGCGAGGACAGCAAGCTTTCGGTCGAGCAACAGGGAAGAGAGACGCTCGGCGCTCCGACGCACAGCGTCTGCCTCCGTCGACGCTCGCTCGCTCGCTCCTTGCAACGCTTGCAGCGCATGATCCACGTCGGCGTCCTGCGGCAGCTGCAGACTCTGGAGCGCTTTGACATCGCCAGACCAGGGCGCGAGGTCGCGCATTCGCGCGGCCAGTTCGGCCTCGAGCTCGCTGGCGGTGCGCGCGGCTTGGTCCAGCGCCCTGTGCAGGCCGGCGCCGCGGATTTCTCGAACCAGCTCTTGGATCTGCCGAACGTCTGGTTGGTTCGGGAGACCGGCGACGCTCTCTCGGAGGCGAGCCTCCAGGGCGGCAGCCATACGGGTAGCCTCGCGCGCGCCCTTCGCCTGCTCGTCTATGCTTATGCGGCGATCCAGAAGCTCACGCAAAGCAAGCAGCGCCGCGCGCGACGGCATTTTCGCCCGAAACTGGGTGACGTCGTCGTGAGTCCAGCCGAGCTCGCGCGCGAGATCGCTGGCAGCTAACCGAAGTTGGGCGCGCCGCGCCTCCAGCTCTGGCATCTGTCCGCGACCTTGGTCGACCTGGCCCTTGGCCTCTGCGAGGGCGGTGATCTCGTCAGCCAGCTCCAGCAGCGCCGGATTAGGCTGTGCACGCTCAAGCTCGTTCTCAAGACGCTCGATTTCTGCCTTTGCGCCAGCGATCAACAGCTGTGCGCGCTCGCGATCAGCGAGCGCAGCTTCGCAGGCAGCCGCCCTCTCTTCGGTGAGGATCGGCGCTTGCTGGAGTTCCGCCAGCCGGCTCTGAGCCAGAGCGCGACGGGTAGCGGCGGGGAGAACCAACTGGCATCGCTGGACGCCGCGTTGTTCCTGTGTGAGCCGGGCGTGGTCCTGGCGCAGCTTCGCCAATGCCGCCTCCGCCCCTTCTAACTCCCGACGGGCGCTCAGCCACGCGGAGGGTCGGACCTCAGAAGCCTTCAATATCGACCTAGCTGTCTGGTAGGCGGCCGCGGCGGCGTTGTACCGGCGCGACTCCCCTGCGCGGCTGGCCCAGATAGCCTTGGCCTCCTCTTCGATGGCTTCGCAGACCCTGGAGACCTGCGTCAGGCCCGACCCGGCGGAGAAGATGGCGGCCCCGATGTCGTCCTCAGCCTTGACGATCTGCCCGCCGCCGAGCCGCAGCTGGGCGTGGTCCAGGCCGAACATGCGCCGGAAGCTCTCCCGGGTCTGGCCGGCAAGAAGCGGGGCCAGCACCCGTTCGCTGAGCGGATGCTCGTCCGCTCCGCTCAGGGTGTCACCAGTGCCCTTCCGACGGACGATCTCGGCTCTTGCACCATCGTTTTCCAGAACTGCGCCGACACGCAGGAGCGGCTGCTTGAACTTGAACGCGAACCGCGTACGGGCACCGAAGCCGAACAGGAGATCGCTGACCGCAGCGAGTGTGGTGCTCTTGCCGGCCTCGTTGGGACCAAGGACGATGTGCAGATCGCAATCGCCGCGCGGAAAAACGAGGTTGCAGTCCTCGAAGTGCCCGTAGCGCAGCAAGCGCAGTTCGGCGAATCTCATGCTTCACCCGCGGTCAGGCGCGCCCGCAATGACGCGGCCGCTTCCTGGAGAATGGGGCCCGACGAACCCCGCCGAAGCTCGCGCAGCATCTCGAGTTCGCCGTCCAAATCCATCGGCATCTTGCTGACGAAGTCGGCCAGGTCTTCCGCCAAGAGCTTCTGCAGCGCGGGATCAGTCGTCACGGTGTCGAGCAGTACGTCGAAGTCGTCGGCGATCTCGCCTGAAGCGGTCGGCCCGCGGACGGCGAGTTCAAGCTTCTCCAGCCAGATCTCATCCGATAGCGCTGTCGCGATCGCGCGCACCGCCTCTCTCCACGCGCCCCGTTCGTGGAATAGCGCTCCGTGCAGCACGGTCTCACCGGTCAGGCGCACCCTGCACATGACCGGCCGGCCGTCGGCCTCGCGGCCCAGTGTCTCCCCGAGCGCCGAACGGACGCGGTTGTGGATCTCCGACGGATCATCGGCAGCGCTGAGGTCCACCTCGGTCAGCGCCCAACGCACCACGTCCAACGCGCGGTGCTCAATGGTCTTCACCTGCCCGCCCGTCACCTGGACGAGCGCGGCGCCTTTAGGGCCAGTCTCACGAATGTTGCGACCCTGAAGGTTCCCCGGAAAGACGATCGCGGGATCGGCTCGCACCTTCTCGAAGGTGTGTACGTGGCCGAGCGCCCAGTAGTGGTAGCCCTTGGCCGCCAGCTCATCCGGATGGCAGGGGGCGTAGGGCTGGTGGCCCTTGGCCCCAAGCAGCGCTGTGTGCAGCACACCGATATTGAAGGCGCCTGCCTCCGGGGCGGGGTAGGCGGCCGCGAGATTGCCGCCTGGATCACGAGACTTGTAGCTCTGCCCATGCAGCACCGCGCCGGTTGCAGCATGCTTGAACGTTTCGGCCTGCTTGGATCCGAAGACCTTCACGTTCGGCGGCAACGGCAACTGCCGGGTCAGGTGCGACTCCGCGTCGTGGTTCCCGTAAAGCAGGAAGACGTCGATCCCAGCATCGTTCAGGCGCCGCATAGCGCTGCAGAAGTAGAGCCCCGTGGCGAACGCCTCCCAATCTCCATCGTACAGATCCCCGGCGATGATAAGGAAGGCGACCTGTTCTTCAATGGCGCAGGTTACCAGGTTGTCGAGCGCGGCGCGCGTTGCGGTGCGGACCGTTTCGGCTGGGACACCGTCGTACTGAGCAAGCCCTCGCAAAGGGCTGTCGAGGTGCAGGTCCGCAGCGTGCAGGAACTTGAAGTCCATTGAGATCCCCCGATCAGGCTCAGATTAAGGACAGCGGTGGCGGCAGGCTACTCGCGAGAGCGATAGGCAAGGTTGGCCGGCGGCGCCGCGACGCGGCCCGAGCGAGGTAGAGCATCGCCGTGGCCGAGAGCACATGATCGACTTGGGTCTTGGTTTCGATGGTCGACGTCATAATGGCCTCCGTGACGATGGAGACCCTCTCGCGTCCCTGCGTCAGAAACGGACGCACGCCCTTGCACCGCATACGTAAGCGTCCTCCGCGCCGGCTCAGCCATCCGACCAACCAGCAGTGATGCTGGGGAGAAAGTTTGGTTTGGGACTCCTCATGTCACCAAAGGACGACTGATAGCGCGGCTGCCTAGGCGCCGCCGGCGGCGGGAGGGCCGGATATGAGGGCGTCAACGGCCGCCAAGACCTGATCGAGCTCCGGGAACTGCACGCCCTCGGTAGTCAACCGCTCAAGGAGCGCCGCCGCGGTGGCCGGGAACTTGAGGCACGATTTGCCCTCGATATCGAACTGCTGGGCCAGCTCCCCCTTTAGCTTTTGGAAGAGCTCGTCGCCGGCGCGGAAACGGACGTAGGCTTCCAGGTTGGCGTCCCAGCAGGCGAACCGCTCGAAACAGCCCTCGGGCCACTCGGCGCATTGATCGTCGGCGACGCCGGCCAGGCGCTGCAGGACGCTGTTCGTGGCAATGCGCTCTTTCTCGTCCTTGGTATTGTCACTCCGGTCGTTGTCGAACAGCCAGAAGCAGGGAATAGCTAGGGCCGAAAAGATTACCACCGGCCGCTCAATGTTGTTCTTGCCGCTCACTTGGGCGATCACGATCCCCTCCGCGTGCGGGTCGCGGCCTTTCAACCGGTACCAAGCTTCCAGGACGGACTGGTCGCCGACTCCCTCCACCAGGACTACGCAGCGCGAGAAGAAGCCCTCCGCGATTTGGGTGTCAAAGGTGTGCAGCTTGGCGGCGTACCTTGTCGCCGACCAGGCCTCCTCTGGCGGCCGCCCGGCGGCTTGGGCCGAAGCCAATGAGCACGCCTCCAGGCTCGTCTCGCTGACCCGAACGTTTCGCGCCTCACCCTCCTTCACCCGTCGGACCATGCGGATCGCCTCGCAGGCTGGTAGCGAGACCAACAGGGGCGAGTGGGTTACAAAGATGGTCTGCACGCGGGTCCCGGTCTCCGCGTTGAAGCCTTCGGCGAGCCGCCTGAGGATTTTGCCGAAGAGCCGCTGCTTCGTGGGGTGCTGGTAAATTTCAGGCTCCTCGATGGCGAGGATCAGGTCGCTCTGCGGCGTATCGAACTGCTGCTGGCCGGCCTGCTCCTTGGCGGTGTGGGCGGCCATGTACTGCAGCACGGTGAGGATGACGGCCCGCTGGAGCCCGTGGCCCACTCCTTCCAGCCCAGTGATGAAGTCGTTGTCCTTTACCGAAATGGCAGCCATCGGGAAGCTGGGCTGAAGCTGGGTGACCGGCTGCCAAGTGGTGATGATCTCGGAGTCCTTGTAGTAGTCCGACAGGATGCGGGTCATGCCTTGGCTGATCTCAGCCAGCACCGGGACGTTAGCGGGGTTGGTGATGTCTGAAATCTTCTGATTGGCCTCGTCCAGAAATGCCTTGAACGCCGCGCTGTTCTCGATTGTCTGGCGCGCGATAGTGTCCAGCAGGTTCCGCACGGGCGACGCCTTGTTGCCCTGGATGTCTTCGGCCGCATCTTGGACCGCGCGGATGAGCACGAAACTGGTCTTCTGTTTAAGCTTCCCTGCGGCGACATTGGTCCACCCCTTGAAGGCCGCGACCTTGTGCAGTTCCAGGCTCTCAGGGTGAGCAGCTTCCCAGGCCTCCAGGAAACCGTCGATCTCGTCCGCGCTCTTCTCCTTCAAGAGTTCGGGCGGGTTGCCATAAGCCTGCCGAAGCTCCGCGTAGAGCTTCCGCTTGTCGGTCTTGCCGCTCTCGTTTCGGATGGCGATGAAGTCGGGGTTCACCAAGGCCGAGACGAAGAACTTGCCGCTTTCGGCGGGATTGTCCGCGTAGAACCGGCGGGTCACCACGAGCCGGCCATTCAGCAGGTTGCCGCCGAACTCCTCTAACTCCCCCGGAGTGAGCTCTGCGAAGTGCACGGTGATGTCGATCGGCGCGCCAATGTTCTCGTCGGAGAAGTCCTTCGGACCGACGCGCGGGCTACTCGAGAAGAACAGGTCGAGCGCCAGCAGAAAGGCAGACTTGCCGGAGTTGTTCTCCCCCAGCAGAGCCGTTGCGCCGCCCAGGTTGAAATCCGAATTCCGAAGGGCCCGGAAATTCCGGACCTCGACGCGCTGGATGCGCATTGCCTCCCCCGAGGTCTACCTGGGGTGGAACATTGCGCGACTGCTCCGCCGGAGCAAGTGTGCGGTCTAAAGTTCGCAAACGATCCGAGTCATCGCCGCGTCGCCGCGCTTGTAGCCGGGCCGCGGCGCCCCGGAAGCGTTAGACGATACGAAGGCCCCCTGCGCCTCGTCCAGGCGCAGGAGCTTCCAGCCTACGCGCTCCCCACTCGTGCTGCCGCCGCTTATCTGCCAAGCGCGCATCACCGGATTGCCAGCCTTTGAATACCCAACGGCATGCACTTCGACACAACGACTGAAGCCGTCGTAGCGCAGCTCTAGCACTAGGCCACGACGCAGCGCGTCGCATGTCTCCACCCACATCTGCATTCCTCCGCCAACGCGCTCGTCACCATCGATCACCTATGAGCCGCACGACTGAGCATCACGCGGGGGACTAAAGCTTGGCGGATGTTACAGCCGTGGTGGAGCCCCAGCCATATCCTCGCGCGGGACCTTGCCAGTTCTTCGAACGCTGCTGGTAGCTTTGATGGCAGTGCCTTTATGGGGAGAAGTGGAACTCCTGGTCAGCAAGGAGTCGGCTGCTGAGACGCAAAGGCGAAGCTTTGCGTGCAGCCGCAAAGCCGAACTTCCAAATGGCAGCTAAGAGTCACAGGCAGACCTTCAGCGACTAAGCTCCGTTCGCACCTACGAATTTAGTTCGCTACAGCGCATCCTGTTAATGCTTATGAGTTGAGAAATCACTAAATATAGATTTATTCCCCATACTTATATACTCAACGGGCTGGACGCTTAGTACAAAAGAATAAATTTCTTGCCGACTCCCTTCGATCGGCGCGCAATACTCAGCGCGTGACTTCGCACCTCTGCAGCCTTGGCTAAGGCAACGAGAGGGTACGGAAGCCGCATCATCGGAAGGGAGGACGACCGATCATGTCGCCATAAACCGCATCTAAATCAACGCCGTAGCGCGGAAACGGCAAAGGCCCACACCGGCAAGTGTGGGCCCTTTGTCGGGGCGAACCCCGAGAGTCGTTTGCAACGACTTCACTCTCCCCCCGCATCGCTTATCTGTCAACGCTCCTGATGGGACGGACAGCAGAGCTTTGGCTGGTCTTCCGCGCGTCACCCCTCACCAAGGAAGACGCAGATGAACATCTACACCGGCGCGCAGCAGCCGCGCCGTCCGCTGAGTGCTGTCCGTTCACGGGCACATCCATTGTCACTCCACGACCACCTGATTTCGGCCGGCGCAGCGCCCCTTGGAAGCCGATGGGAGCCTGCGGGATCACTCGGCCAGGTCGTAATCACGCCGGACGGACAGCCTATCCGCACGATCATCACAGGTCGGCGCCGCCAGGTTACCGGCTCGTACAGCAGCAGGAAGGCAGGACGCGGCTTCCCCTTCGAGAGCATGAACGAGCAAGCGCTCTTGATGCACAGCGAGGTGGACACTGATGTGGTCACCTTTGCGGCGCAGCCCTGCCGCTTCGAGTTCACGGTTGAAGGCAGAAGTCGCGTCTACATCGCAGACTGCGGACGACTACTGTCTGACGGCACGATCGAGATCGTTGAGGTCAAGAATGATCGGCGCCACCTGCAAGATCGGGACTACGCCGCCAAGCTCGAGCGCGTTGAAGCGATCTGTGAAGCTGTCGGCTGGACATTCCGCACCGTCTTCTCGCACGAACTCTTCTTGCCGAAAGTTCGGCACGAGAACGTCGTCGAGATACAGTCACAGAGCACCGCGACGTTCGATGTTGCGGACGAATACGTCGCGCGCGTCGCCCTCGCGCGTGGAGGCGGCCGGATAACCCTCGGGGAGCTCGCCGACGCCCTTGGCGGACGCCAAAGAGGCATGGCCATCGCCAAAGCGATGATGGTTCACCGGATCGTGGCCATCGACTTGGAGCGGCCGCTCTGCCGAGCGAGCGCAGTCACGCTGGTCACCTCCTTCGTTGAAGGTGTCCAATGAGTATATGCTTCCAACGCGGAGAAGCGTGGGAATATGGCGGGGTTCGGCTGCGCTTTGAGCGAGAGCTCAGCAACAACCTCTTGCTCTTCTACGTCGAGCGCACGTTGGCGCCGTTCCAGATCGAGGACCGGGACGGGCTCCGAACCCCGGATGAGGAGTGGGCTCTGCAGGCCTTCGCCGCCGGGGATCTGCGCCTTGCGAGCCGGCCTACCGGTTGCGCTCAGCCACGGAAGTTGGCCGCGACCCGCGAGTACGACTGTGAAGCCGCAGCAAGCCTTGACCCGAAGTTTCGGCTGCGTCGGTTCGTACTGGAAGGGCTAGACGCGCAAGGGCACGTGGCGCTCGGCGAGTGCGCCATCGGCCGTGCGTTGGATCGCCTCTACGCGGAGAAAGCGGATCAAGCACAGGCGCTAGGCCCCATGCCTTGCCCGCGCACTGTAAAGCGCTGGCTCGCCTCTCGGGGCACGCCGGGAGAGCGCCAGGTCAGGCAGATGGTCTCCCTGAGCGGCAGGACGGCCCGGGCGCGACGGCTCCCGCTCCTCACGATCAAGGCGCTTCAACGATCGGCCGGCGACTACTGGGGCGTCCGGGCTAGGAGCATCGAAGACGCTTACGCACTTCTGTTCAGGAGGCTGAGCCGTCTCAATGGCATCCGCAAGCAGGTCGGTCTTGAGGAACTCCCGATACCTTCGAAAGAAACCCTGCGCCTTGAGATCAGGCGCCTGGAATGCCGCGAGACGTATGCGGCAAAGCATGGGGAGCGGAAGGCTGCAGCTCGGTTCAAGGGCATAGGTCCGGGGCTATCCGCCTCCCGAGCTCTCAGGCTGGGCTGCATGGACCACACGCTCCTCGATGCTGTGGTCGTGTTTGACTGGGACACGATGCTTCCCCTGGGGCGTCCCTGGCTGACCGTCCTGATCGATGTTCGGACCCGATGTGTGGTCGGGTTCGTCGTCACGTTCGAGCCACCTTCCAATTACGCAGCAACGGAATGCATCAAGCGCGCCAACCGCCCCAAACTGCACCTGCTCAAGAGCCATCCGAAGTTCCCCACGCTGGCCATGATCTTCGGCAAGTTCGACGAGGTCATCGTCGACAACGGCTGGGAGCTCAGCGGCACCAGCTTCCAGGACATGATGGTGGACGTGGGCACGACGGTTCGTTGGGCGCCGGTCGCCTCGCCAACCTACAAGGCCGTCGTGGAGCGGTTCTTCGGCATCCTGAACACCGTTCTGAACCACAAGCTGCCAGGCGGCGTGCTCAAGCCAGAGGTCCTGCGCGAACTGGGTTATGAGCCGAGCAAGTCCGCCGTGCTCACGCTGGAACAGCTGGAAGCGCTGATCTGGACCGCGGTGAGCTACTACCACATCGAGGAGCACCGCACCCTAAGGCGTCCGCCCGCTTCCCTCTGGGAGCAAGATCGGCAGCTCCACGGCATCACCGTCATCGGTGATGACCGGCAGCTCGACAAAATGGCTGGAGCGCTGAAGCCGGACTGCCGGCTCACAACGTCGGGCGTCGAGTTGGAGGGCCTGCGCTTCCATGACCCCGCACTGACGTCAGCACTACTCGACGATTTGGTCGCCCTTGAACCCGTACGAGGGCAACGACATCGCGGCTCGGCGAGGGTGATCGTCAAGGTCAAGTACAACCCCCTCAACGCTTCCGAAATCCACGTCTGGAACCGCAGGCGCAATGTCTACGTGACCCTGCCCTGCGCCGAGGCGGACTACACCTTGGGGCTTTCGTTCTGGCAGCACCGGCAGATCCGCGACTGGAGCCGAGCAAAGGGTCTGGAATTCAGCTCTGAGCGCGACCGCCTTTTCGCGCGAGCACAACTCATTGCCGAGGTGGAGGCCTCTGCGCCCAAGCTGAAGCTCAAGCAACGGCGCAATGTCGCCAGGTTGATGAGTTCTGCGCACGTCGCGGGGCTATTGGCGGAGCGAACAGTGACGGTGGCAGAAGCACCGTCGCGGCACGACGGGCTGGCTCCGATCATAGAGCACGACCCCCTCGCCGCCCATCGCGCGGATGACGGAGCCCCTGCCCGCCGCCCCCCAAGGGGCGGCAAGAAGCCCGTCAAGAAAGCGCGGACAACCTCCGCCGCTCGCGATCAGCCTCCGACGTCGCCGGCTGGCACCACGTCGCGCCACCCCAACCACCCGGACGCAGCCAACGGATTCGAACCCGGCGCGGACTGGAAGGAGTTCGACCTGTGACCGATCCGATCCTAGCCATGGCCCACGATCCTCGAAACCCGCAAACGGGCGGCCGGCGGCGCGACTATAGCGCCGCTACCAACCTACGCGTTTCTAAAGCAGTCGCGCGGTTCAAGGAGATCTACGTACCCTACCCGCTCCATACCGAACTCCATGCTCGGTGCGACTACCTGATGAAACTGGGTCAGGAGACACGGGGGCGCCCCCAACTTGGTATGCGGGTGCTCGCGCCGTCAGGTTCCGGCAAGACCACCGCAGCCGAAGCCCTGATGCGCCTTATCGAAGCTAAGCATCCGCGGACCACAACGTGCGTGCCCGTCGTCTATGTCTCGCTGGAAAAGGCAGCGACCTCAAAGAAGCTGATGGTGTCCATTCTCGACTTCTTTGGGGATGCCTACTCCATACAGGGCAACGAGCTAATCCTGAAGCGGCGGGCACTCGCCTGTTTCGAGCGCTTCGGGACGCGGCTGCTCATCATCGACGAGGTTCACCACCTCTCGCTCAGCCGGGGGACCGGGAATGACGTCACCGACAGCTTGAAACGCTTCCTCGATGACGGGGTCATCCCAATCGTCTTCCTCGGCACTGAGGACGGCGCGCATCTTTTCACCAGGAACGTGCAGCTTAGCAGCAGACTTGTCTCGCCAATGGACCTGCGGGTGCTGCGCAGCGACCGAGCAGCAGACGTCGAACTCATGGCCGCTTTTGTTCACTCGCTGGACAGGGCGATCGTAGAGCGCGGTCTACTGCCCGAATATGCCGGCCTGCGCGATCCATGGATTCAAGGCTGCCTTCATCACGTGTCGGGCGGAGTGATCGGTAGAGTCTCTCGCCTTCTGGCGCTCGCGCTGGAAAGTGCGCTCCGCCGGGGAGCTGATCGGATCGAAGTTTTCGACCTTTCACTTGCAAGCGATGAGTGGGCTGTCGCTCACCAAATCATCCACAGCAACCCCTTCCTCAGAGGCGCTCCATGAGCGCCTCCCGATCGCATTCCAGTCCCGGGTCCTCCAAGCTTCGCGGGCGCGGTGGCCGCGTGCTTTTCCCGCTCACGCCCTTCGACGACGAAAGCCTGCCGGGCTTCTTGGCGCGGACGGCAGCCTGGAACGTATTGGAGAGCCCCTGGGACCTTGTGACGCCGCTCGCCGCTCAGAGGCCCCATCTGATGTCGGCGGCATCCTTCGACAGCTACGCGCTGGCGGAAGCCGTTGGAGTTCCGCACCCCCGCTTGGTCGGGATGATTGTGGACGGTCCCAGCCAACGAAACGGCGCCCTCAACTTCTACGGCCGCACGGTTCCAAGGTTCTGGCTGGATTTTCGCCGACGCAGATTCTCTCCGAGCAGCTTACGAAACTCGCCCCACCATCGAGCACGTTGGATGGTCGGGGCGCTTTCGTTCTGCCCAGAGAGCTGGGAGCTGCTGATCGAGAAATGTCACGAGTGCAATGCGTCGTTAGGTTGGCTCTGCACGAAGGGGATCGAAGTCTGTGAACGCTGTGAGGCGGATCTGAGGTTCGCGCCCTCCGACACCGTTGCGCCATCGGACCGAGATGCGCTCACGTCTGCGGCCGATCTCTTCAGCATCAGCGCGGATCGTCGCGCGCAAGCGGCGGCGCAGTTCCCCGAAGCCTTTGGTGCGCTGGACGCAGGTGAGTTGTTCGACATCGCGAACGCCTTCGCGCGCGCGGCGAAAACTGTACGAGGTCCCGTCACCAGGACCTCGCTCACGAGCGCTGACCTAGCTCGGGGGGTCCGCATGATGCAGGCCTATCCAGCTAGCTTCGAAGAAATCGCCGGCCGCCAGCGGTCCGAAAACACCCCTGTCGATCCCTTCTTCGTGCACCTTCGGCAAACGGCGCACGAGCCAAGGTATCGCCTCAAGACCTTTCTCCAGGAGCTGCTGCTGCAGCATGAGCCGGTGGTCCACGGTCCGACACGGCTCGCGCAGCTCCGCAGCCAACGCAACTGCATCACCGTCAGCGAAGCTGCGAGACGGCTCAGAATCGACAATGCCGCGATGGCCAAGCTGTTGGCGCGGGGGGCGTTTCCGGAAGCGGGCGGGCGAGGCACCACTCGCCGCCTGTATTGGCTCAAAGAGAAGAAAGTCGCTCAGCTGGGCCTTCGGCTAGCGGCTCGCATGTCTGCGCACGAAGCGCAGGCGCGCCTCGGAATTCCTCGGGAGGGTCTCGAGCAGTGCGTAAGCATCGGCTTGATCCGGCTGTGCAGGGACCCGTTCGTGGCGATCCTGCATCCCGGACTGCAAGTACAATGCGAGGACGTAGCCCGGCTGCTTAACCTGCTGGTGACCAGGCTGCACCCCCGGCATCCCGAACGACGCACGATACGGCTTGAAGAAGTTTTCCATGGCATTCCCGGGGAGAAGCCCTGGGGACCTCTGCTTGCGGGCGCTTTGGCCGACCCTCCTAAAGTCACGCTTCAGTACGACTGTAGCGGCGACCTGTCGTTGGGCTCAGTCCTCGTCGAGGATGAGTTTGCGCGCGACTTGGTGGCGGGACTGCGTCCGGAATTGCGTAAGATCCCGCGCCGTGCACGGGAGCTCCCGGAGCAGCCGGATTTCAGCCGGATCGAGGTCGAGCGTTACCTGAACTGCTACCCACGCGACATTTCTTGGCTGATTGCTCACGGGCACCTGAACCCGCGATACGGCTCGCAACAGCCATTACCTCGCGATCAGGTGGAAGCCCTAGGAGCGAGCTTGATCAGCTCGAGAGAGATCACTTGGCGATGGCGCGTCTCTGCCGAGCTAAGGGAAGCGCTTCCAAATACACACGGGATTGATCGGCTGCTCGGACCGTTCTGGCCCCGGCCGCAGGTCACCGAGCACTTCCTGCGGATGTTCCCGCACGGGCGGCCGGTCTGAGGTCTAAGCATGTCGGGGAGTGGTAGGGCGGGCGGTTCCTCTGCCCGCCCGCAACACCAGGGGCCTTTAGAGGCCGATGATGCCGAACACCAAGGGGCTAGAACGAACCCTTCGCAGCGGAGTGATCGTCCAGGTCGCGGGTTAGCCCCATTGGGGTTCGGAACCGTTCAGGCTTCTCTACTCGCCCGCCGGCGGGCGGTCTGACCGCGTCGTTTCAACCGGTAAACATCGCCACCCCCCGATGATCTGGCTGACCTTAGAACTGACGATCGCCCGAGCGTCGGATGCCGAGAGCCCCTCGGTTCCGCACAGCTCCGGGAGGTCTATGAAGTACTGGCTGACGAAATCTGTCATCACGATGCCAATCGCCTGCCCGAGGCTCGCGTCGCGCCAGCGGCGTCGCGCCACTAGATGGGCCAACTCGTTGCGAAATTCCGGCGGGCAACCGGGATGGTGCTGCAGAAGGTGATCTAGCGCTTCATCGACCCTGAATGAGTGCCTGTTAGCGGCGTTGTTGGCCTGAAGCGCGCGGAGGCTTTTCGCGGTGGAAGAAGATGCTGGCTCGCAACACGGCCAAGTGCCGGCTGCTAGCAGGCTCTGACGTATCTCGAAGAAGCGTAGCGCGCTCAGCGTCGGCAAACGCGCCTCATTGCAGCCTCGGCAGGCGGCGACGAGATTGTCGCGAGCATCAGACCCGCCCTGACTGCGTGCCTGGACGTGCTCGATGGTCGCCGCGCAAGGGCCGCCCTCCTGCACTTGCATCGCGCCACCACAATAGGCGCAGCGCCAGTTCTGCGCCTCTGCTAGCGCGGCGCGTCTGCGTGTCCTGGCAGTCGGCATTTGTTCCTCCTGAGAGGAACGTTGCCAAAACGATGCGTCAAAGTCGGACGCCACGGCCCTGGTCGCCTGCCTGGAGGCCTAGGACAGAGCGTCAGCGCGATGGAGAGCAGGCGTTGACGGCGGCCCGGAACGGCCTTCCCACACACTAGCGCGGATAATAGGGTCCGCTTACAGGACACCGCGAATCTCAATCCATGAGTCACGTTGCAAACGCGGACGTAACGAACAGGGCAGCAGGCGCCCATGTGAAGACCGGCATTGAGACGGATGTGTGAAGCAGCCGCGCGGGTCAGCCTTGGCTGGTGGAGCGCTAACGCAGGGCCGGCCTTAGCTGGTCTTGGGTCAACCTTTAGCTTGTTCCCAGATGCGCTACACTCATAGCTGGAGGGCCACCGTTAGCTGGTCCCGACAACCACTTAAGAGTGGCCACGAAACCAGTTAAGTTTGGCCATGGCTGCTTTGCGCCAGAAGGAGACATTGGCCGGCGTGCCGGAAACGGACCTCTGCGGAAGATTGCT
>JAEZHZ010000048.1 GCA_023436745.1 Pseudomonadota bacterium
GGGCCCCGCCCGCCCCCGGCCCGCCCTGCCGCCGCCGAATGCGATGCCCATCAGGCGGCCCTGGAGTCGAGCTGGCGAGACAGCATCGCCGCCATGCGATCGGCAAACGCCTCGTGCCGCGCCACCAGCCTGCCGGCATCGGCCGAGAGCTTATTGTAGGCGATCACCGCGGGAATGGCGGCGAGCAGCCCGAGCGCGGTGGCGAGCAGGGCTTCGGCGATGCCCGGTGCGACGACCGCCAGCGATGTATTCTCGGCCGAGGCAATGGCCGTGAAGGCATTCATGATGCCCCACACGGTGCCGAACAGACCGACGAAGGGGCCGGCGCTGCCGATGGTTGCAAGGACGCCGAGACGTTTCTCGAGTTCGGCGCTCTGCTCGGTTACGGCGAGATCCAGCGCAATCTCCAAGCGGCTCTGCAGCCCGGCAGTGTTGGCCGCGTCGGCGGCGTGGCTCCTGTCCCACTCGTCCATGGCGGCAACGAACACGGCGGCAAGGCCGCCAGCCGCCTGCCCGCCACAGGCTTGCCGCAGGTCCGAGAGGGACGGGTTTTGCGCAAAGGCGCGGTCGAAGGCTGCCATGTCGCGCCGGGCCCGGGCATAGGTCGCTATGCGGTTGGCGATGATGGCCCAGCACCACACCGACGCGAGCACGAGTCCGAGCATCACCGATTTCACCACCCAGTCCGCCTGCATGAACAGGGCGACCATCGAGAAGTCATGTGCCTCCGAGACCATGGCGATCAGACTCCGAAAGTGATGTCGGGACGGGCGGTGGGCACCAGCGCCGCGAGGCAGCTATCAGGGGCAAGGCCCGCACCCTCGCAGGCGCTGACGTCGTTGACGAGGACACGGCTCACGTCCGTGCAATCGAGTCCGGCGAGTTCGAACTGCAGCACCTTGGTCTTGCCCTCCGCAAGATTCTTGAAGTCCAGCGTGACGATGCGCTCGATGGTGCCGCCGATACTGAACAGGGCCACTTCCATGGCTGCCCGATCGAGCGGCCCGCCCAGCCGGTTGGTGGCGAGGAAAGTGATGCGGCAGCCTTTGTCGGCCGGCTGGAGTGCATTGAGTTCAAGCGCCAATTCGGGAGGGGCGGCGTCCTGCGCCGCGGTGGCGACGCAGAGCGAGAGGCTGCAAGCAAGGGCAAGGGACATACGGAACATCAGGCAACCCTGGAATGAACTGGCGCATGGCGCCGGATGGATTGGGGCAGAACGAACGGCGCGCCGGGCGGCGGAGCGAATCCGACCCGGAGCGGGCAATCGAACACTTCGGCGACCACGGCGTCGGTGATGACCTGTTCCGCAGGTCCGGCAGCGACGACAGTGCCAGCGCGCAAGGCGACGACGTGATCGGCGTACATGGCCGCAAGGTTGAGGTCGTGGAGCACGGCGATGACGCCACCGCCGCTGTCGGCGAAGCGGCGCGCGACATCCATGATCATCAGCTGGTGGCGAACGTCGAGGCTGGAGACGGGCTCGTCCAGCAGGAGGTAACGTGGCAGGCCATCGAGCACGGGCTGCCAGACCTGGCAGAGCACGCGGGCGAGTTGCACGCGTTGCTGCTCGCCCCCTGACAACTCCCCATAAAAGCGGCCTCCGAAGTGACACAGGTCGACCGTGGCCAATGCCTGTTCAGGAAGATGCTGCAAGGCTTCGCCGGTGGGGCCGGGACGCCCGGCAGTGAGGCCCATGGCCACCACTTCGCGAACGGTGAAAGGAAAGGGCAGGGTGTTGGCCTGGGGCAGCACGGCCCGTTGCGTAGCGGCCTCTGCCGGCGACAGCGTTGCCAGGTTGCGGCCGTTGATCAATACGTCGCCGTGGTAGCGGTGGTCCCGGCACAGCGCCTTGAGCAGGGTCGACTTGCCGGAGCCGTTGGGGCCGATCACCGCCGTCAGCCGGGCGGCAGGGGCCATCAGATCGACGCCCCTGAGGATTGTCCTGTCGCCGAGTTCGACGGAAAGGTCATGCACTTCGATCATCGGGCTACCACGCAAGGGCCGAGCGACGGCGCAACAGGATCCAGAGGAAGAACGGCCCCCCGAAGGCAGCGGTGACGATGCCGATGGGTATCTCGGCCGGGGCTACGATCACGCGGCTGATCGCGTCGGCGAACAGCAGGAACGACGCCCCCAGAAGCGCCGTGGCGGGCAGCAGGTATCGATGATCCGGCCCGATCACGAGGCGGAGCAGGTGCGGCACGACAATGCCGACGAAGCCGATGCCCCCGCTGACGGCCACTGCTGCGCCGGTGGCGGCTGCCACGGCGACGATGGTCACGAGCTTGAAGCGTTGCACGGGGATGCCGAGGTGCGCCGCGGTCGCTTCGCCGAGCGTCATGGCGTTGAGGCCCCTCGCCAGGAAGGGGGTGACTGCCAGCGCCGCGGCGATGACCGGGCCGGAGGCGGCAACCTTGATCCAGTTGGCGCCGGACAGCGAGCCCAGGCCCCAGAAGGTGAGGTCACGCAACTGCGCATCCGTCGCCACATAGACCAGCACGCCCGTAACGGCGCCGGCGAGGGCGCCGATGGCGATGCCGGCCAGCAGCATGGTTGCGATTGCCGTGTGGCCGCTGCGGGTGGCCACCCGATAGAGGATGAAGGTGGTGACAAGACCACCGAGGAACGAGGCGAGCTGCAGCGAATAGATGCCGAGCAGTGCGGTCAGTGGCGCCAGGGCGGTCGTTCCCAGAACGATGATGCCCACGGCGCCGAGGCTGGCACCGGCCGAAACGCCGACCAGGCCCGGATCAGCCAGCGGGTTGCGGAACAGGCCCTGCATCAGCAAGCCCGACACCGCCAGCGCCGCTCCGACCAGCACGCCAAGGATCATGCGCGGCAGCCGGATGTTGTAGATCACGGCATGGTCCCGTGCTGCTTCAAGCTGGCTTTCGGGCGCCATGCCGAGCCAGCCCCTGAGGATGGTCCAGGCGGAAGCGCCAGAGGCGCCGGTCGTCATCGACAGCATCATGGCGAGAACCAGCATCACGACCAGCACGGCGATTGCTGCCCGGCCGAGATGGCTGCGGTCTCCGGCTTCGTGACCCTGCCGAATGGTGCCCGCCATGGTCATGACGCTGCTCATGCCGGTTACTCCGCCTGCGCCTGTTCGCCATAGAGCATGTTGGAGAGTTCGGTCGCGGCCTGCGCGGCTCGCGGGCCGAAACCAAGCAGGTACGTGCCGTCGAGCCGGTAGATCGCCTTGTTGGCGGCCACGGGCGTCAGGGCAATGGCGGGGTGGGCGAGCAATTCGGCGTCGGTTGCCGCGTGCTCGCCGCCGCGATCCATCATGACGATCGCGTCGGGAGCCGCCGAGACAATCGCCTCCTCGGTGAGCGCCTTGTAGCCGGAATAGTCGGTGATGGCGTTCCCGGCTCCCGCCAGCGCGATCATGCCGTCGGCGGCCGTTCCGGTGCCGGATGCCTGGATCTTGCCGCCTTCGACGGACAGCACGAACAGCACGCGCTTCGGCGCCCCGATGGTGGCCGTGACCTTGTCGAGCGCGGCGAACTGCGCCTGGACCTCATCGGCGTAGGCGCTGGCCTTCTGCTCGATCCCGAGCGCCTCGCCGACGGCGAGAATCTTGGAGATGACCCCCTCGGCCGAGTAGCTTTCCGGCACGGTCTGGTATTCGACACCAGCCGCCGCCAGTACCTCCAGCGCCTCTGGCGGCCCGCTCCCTTCAAGGACCAGAAGGGCCGTCGGGCCGACGGAGAGCACACCCTCCGGAGCCAGCTGGCGGGCGTAGCCGACATCGGGCAATGCTGCGGCGGCTTCGGGATAGGTCGCAGTCTGGTCGCGTCCGACCAGCCGAGCTTCCTCCCCCAGGGCGTAGACGATCTCCGTCAGCGAGCCGCCGATCGCGACAAGGCGGGACGAGTCGGAGAAGGCATGCAGTTCCGTCGCCGAAGCAAGCGGCACCGACGCCAGAGCGGCGCTGAGGAAGAGAGATACAACGGATGTGCGCATGATGACCTCAGGCTGCATCGGTGCAGGTGAAAACGGGGAGCTGTTCGACCACGGTGCGCCACGCGGCACGTTCGTCGGTGCCCTCCTGACGCTGGCCGAAGAACTGAATAATGAGCTCGCGGCTGGCATCGTAGACCTCCACCGAGGTCACATGGCCATCGGCCGTGGGCTTGCGCACCGCCCAGACGGATGCGACCTGGTCCAGCCGCAGGTGAAGATGGAAGGTCTCGTCCATGACGTTGAGCCAGGGGCCCATCGGCTTGACGTTGGTGATCGGTCCTGAGTGGATCTGAATACAGCCCCTGTTGCCGACGAATGCCATTACCGGCAGGGATGTGCCGGCCACGGCATCAAACAGCCCCCGCACCGCGCTGTGGTCGAGCTGCCAGGCATAGTCCTCGCCAACCATCTCCAGCGCTTCGAGGCGCGGCAGGTTGAGCTTCCTCAGCATCGGGAAGAACTGATGGGTGTCGGTCATGGCCGCCCAGTGCTCGCGCAGCGCCGTCACGTCAGCCGCAACACCGGTGGGCTCGTCCACGGGAGCCGGGTCGAGGACGATGCCGTCGCCCTGCTCAGCGTGGCGCAGGTTCTCCACCAGCAGAGCCCATGCCTCGAGGTTGGTTGCGGGGCGCGCATGCACCTTGAAGACCGCCACCCCAGCCCCGTCGAAGAACTGCAGGGAGCGTCGCACGCCACCATCATCGGCTGGCTTCTCCACCGCGAAACCGAACTTCCAGCGGTTGGGAAAGATGCGGAGATCGATCTGTTCGCCCAGCGTCATGGAGGCCATCGGTCCAACGACGACCTTTTCCACCGGGCCGATCTTCTCGTGCACTGCCGACTCGTTTCGGGTCAGCGCCATGATCTCGCGGCAGGCGACGAGGCCGTTGAGCAGGAGCCCCACATCCGGCTCGAGCCGGACGGCGGAGCGGCCGGTCTGGGCGGCGACAAGTTCGGCTTCGGAGATGGAGTGAATGCGGGCAAAGTCCCGCTCCCGCATCTGCGGATGAAGGTCCCGCAGTCGGCGGATTACCTCGGGCGTCTTGGTGGCTGGCTGGTTCACTTCTTGGCCTATTTGGTCAGGATGAGCTTGTCTTGGCGGGTGATCCGGAGCCGGTACGAAATCCCCTTGTGGACGATCGCAATCTCTTGAGCTCCCTCGAACAGCTCGTCGCTGTTCAGCACGCGCAGGTTGGATTCGTTGTCGGTCAATTTCGCAGGCGCAGGCATGATAATCCGGTATTTTCAGCAGCTTAGATCGACCGCTGGTCTCTCCATCGCTGCCTCAAGAAAACTTGACTCCAATAGCCATCTTATCTAAACAGCGCAATAGGTGATCGGCACAGTCATGTTTTTTCCGATCCAGCGCCAGCCAGCCGACGCCAGCCAGCCACAACACAAATCCGGAGTTTTCGAATGGGGCTGGTCAAGCACCGCGCCGCAGCATTGCTGGGCGGTATTGCACTTGGGACGATCGTGCTGCAGGGCGCCGTGGCGCAATCGGCAGTGAATGTATCGAACGTGACGCTGCTCGAGCGGCTGGTCATCGGGCTGGGTGGTGCGCCCAAGGTGGCCATCGACACGCCGCAGGCAGTGACCGTGGTCAATCAGGGCGACATCGAACGGGCCCAGGCAACCACGACCGGCGACTTGTTCGCCGACGTGCCGGGCGTGACGATCGTGGGGTCGCAGCGCCAACTGGGCGAGGCTTTCAACATCCGCGGCATCGGCACCACGGAGAACTCCTCTGATGCAGCGCGCATCGTGGTCAATATCGACGGACAGCCGAAGTTCTTCGAGCAGTACCGCATGGGCTCGTTCTTCGCCGACCCGGAGATGTTCAAGCAGGTGGAGGTGCTGCGCGGCCCCGCCTCGTCCACCCTTTACGGAGCGGGCGCCATCGGCGGTGTCATCAACTTCACCACCAAGGACGCTTCAGACTTCATCAAGGAGGGCCATACCGGCGCGCTTCGGCTGAAGCAGACCTTCGACAGCAACGGCATGGGTACACTGACCTCCGGGATACTGGCCCAGCGGCTCAGCGACACCTTCGAGGTGCTGGCCGCGGGCAACTGGCGCCGTTCAGCCGAGATGGACAAGGCCAATGGCACGCCGCTGTCAGGTTCAGCCTTCAACGGCCTGTCAGGCCTGATCAAGGGAACGGCGCATTTCGGCGACCGGGACGAGCAGGCACTGACGGCCTCCTACCAGCGCTTCGACAGCCAGGCAGACCAGAGCCGCTATTCGCAGACGGGGGTGATGACGGGCGACCCCTTCGGCTATATCGACCGCGACGTCATCGACCACACCGGCGTGATCGAGTGGTCCAATCCAGCCACCGACAATCCCTGGCTCGATGTGAACCTCGCGCTCAGCTATTCCGACACCCTGAACATGCAGCGCAATCACCGCCGCGTACCGGGGGGGCCCCTCACCAACGCTGCGCCACCAAGCACTTTTGCCGACACCGACTACCAGTATCGAACGTGGCAGTTGTCCGGCGATAACACAGTGGAATGGATCGGAGAGGGGTTCGAGAACTACGCGACGGTCGGGTTCCAGGTCAGTACGCAGGACCGCCTCGTCAACTTCCCGCCCATCGGGCATACGCCTGTGTCCACTCACCCGGAGGGGACCGAGAACAAGCTTGGACTGTTCGTGCAGAACGAGTTCATCTGGGACGACCGGCTGACCCTGATCGGCGGCGTTCGCGGTGATGTTCACGACATCATTCCAGCGACGGCGGGTCTGCCGGGCGCAGCCTACTCGGCGTTCTCGCCAAAGCTGGCGGCACTCTACCAGGTCACAGACAGCGTCAACATCTTTGCCTCGGTCGCTCGTACAGAGCGCCTGCCCACCCTGGATGAGCTCTATTCGGCAAGCAGCGCCTCTGCGCCGGGCCCATTCAGCCCCACGGGTAATTCGGGCAAGACCGCCAGCCTCAATCTCAAGAAGGAATCGGCAGATTCGATCGAGGGTGGATTCGCCGTTTCCGGGCAGGGCCTGATCCAGGGCGGCGACAGCGCAGCCCTCAAGACCACGGCGTTCTACAGCAGGATCGAGGACATGATCGCCTCCAATCCGGCGCTGCCGTTCGGTTCGCCCGCTCCGACCTACTATGGCAACATTGCGCAGGCCGAACTCTACGGCATTGAAGTGGAAGCGGCGTATGACGCGGAGTGGGTGTTCGCCAATCTCGCCTACTCGGTAACGGTGGGCAGAGACCTCGTCACCAACACGCCACTCGCGACAGTGCCACAATCGAGGCTCGTCGCGACGTTTGGCGGCCGCCACCCCGAATGGAACCTGGACTATGGCGCCAGGCTGACGGTTGCAGCGACCGGCGAGTACGTGGTCGGGCCGGCCGATGGTGCCGATGGCCCGGCGGAAGGCTTCGCTACCGTTGATCTCTTCGGCTCATGGAAGCCCGAGTACGGCGCTCTCGCGGGCACCGAGGTTCAACTCGGCATCGACAACCTGTTCAACGCAGACTACCGCGAGAACCTGTCTCTCGATCGCTCGCTCGGCCGTACCTTGAAGATCAGCCTCGCCCGCCAGTTCGACTACTGAAAACAGGCGGGAGCGGCCGACCTTCGCTCGCTCCCTGCCGCCTGGCGCTCCTGTGAACGTGAAGCGGCCCGACTTAATGGCGCGATGGCCCGTCGCTATCCTCGCTGCAACGGACTGCAGGAGTGACCAGCATGAACAACGTGACGCGCCGCACCTTCAGCGCCCTTCTCGCCGCAGGGGGCGCCGCGCCATTCGTGAGCCGCTCCTGGGCCCGGGAGGACCCGCTCGAGGAGGCGATCGCCGCACTTGATCAACTTCATTCGCTGCAGGTTCAGATAGGACCCAACCTCGTCTTCGCTGAGGCCCCACGGGGCGGGGGGCTGAGCGATCCCGCGAACATCAAGTCGTGCTCGAAGAGCCTCGTCGCCCTGCTGCTGGGTACCTGCCTCGACCGAGGTGAGATCGGATCCATTCAGGACCGTCTTCGCGACGTCGCACCGAAGCTCGTCCCCTCCGACGCTGATGGGCGTGTTGCGGGCCTTACCATGGAGAACCTCGTCACCCTCTCGGCAGGACTCGAGCCGACATCCGGAGCGGAGTATGGCGCCTGGGTCAGTTCCCCGAACTGGGTCGCAGACGCCTTGTCGCGCCCGATGATCGCTGAGCCCGGCACCCGGATGATCTACTCCACCGGCACTACCCACATACTCGGCGCGGTCCTCTCCGAGGTCACCGGCAAATCTCTGCTTGAGCTGGCGCGCGAGCGGCTGGGGGAGCCGCTCGGGTTCGACGTGTCGCCCTGGATTGCCGATCCGCAGGGCTTCTACCTCGGCGGCAACGAGATGAGCATCACACCGGAGGCGATGCTCAAAGTCGCCTTGATGATGCGTGACGGCGGCATCTTCGATGGCGAAACGATCATCCCCTCCGGGTGGATACGCTCATCGAAGCAACCGAGAGTGCGGTCGCCATACTCGGGGATGCGGTATGGCTATGGCTGGTCGTCACCGACAGCGGTTACGTGCTCGCCCGTGGCTATGGCGGCCAGATCATCGCCGCTCATGAAGAAGCGCATCTGGCCGTGGCGATCACGTCCGATCCGAACCGGCCTGCACGAACGGCGGGCTACTTCGGCGACCTGATCGCGCTGCTCGATGGACCCATACTCGAGATGGGCAGCAGGTAAAGCAGAGGAATGGGGCTTTCGCTGCCCTGCTGCCGCTGACAGTCTGCCCAGGTTCGGACAGGTGGAGCGACCGCATGGGTTGGGAGGCACTGGAGCTCTGGGGCGAGGGCGCAAGTCGGCTGGAGCGGCTGACCGGCGGCGTTGCCAACGACGTGTGGAAGGTTCGGATCGGCGGCGAGCTTGCTGTTGCCCGTCTGGGTACGCGGTCCGACGCCGATCTCGCCTGGGAAACGGGACTGCTTCAGCACCTCGACCACAACGGGATGACCGTGCCGCTGCCCATCCGGACCCTCGACGGACGGTGGTTCGTCAACGGGCTCGTGGTGATGCAACATCTCGAAGGCGCGCAGCCGCAGACCAGCAGCGACTGGTTCCGGGTTGCCGAGGTGCTGCGCCGGCTGCACCAATTGACCCAAGGTTGGCCGCAGCGCCCCGGCTGGCGCTCCTCCACTGATCTTCTGCACGCCGAGCAGGGGACACGCATCGACCTTGCCAGGATGCCGCCGGAGGCCGTTGCCCGCTGCAGGGCGGCCTGGGCCAGGCTTGCAGGCAGGCCGACCTGCGTCGTTCACGGTGACGCCAACCCACGCAACATTCTTGTGACCGCGGAGCGGGTTGCGCTCATCGACTGGGACGAGGCGCATGTCGACGCCCCTGACCTGGACCTTGACCTGCCGTTCAACGCTGCCGGTCTGGAAACAGAAGTACTGGACGTTGCTCAGCAGGCCTCGGCGGCCTGGGAGGCTGCGGTCTGCTGGGACGACGACTACTCGAAACGGCGGCTTGCCGAGGTCAGGGCGCTCTCCGCCACGTGACGCACGGCCGGTGGGAAAATCGGGCTCACGCGCGCCCGACAATCACGCGGGCTTTACCGTGTGGCTGCTGTCAGGGGCGGCCGGATTGACGCTGGTGATAGCCCGGCCCGAAGAGGAACCAGGTACAGGATGATCTTCGTTGCACCCGGATACTGCTACATCTTCCGAGGTGCGCCATGTTCCGCAGGTCACTCCTGGCGGGCACCATGCTCGCCATTGCCCTCGCAGGTCCAGCCTTCGCCTACGCAGCGCGTCACCCGGGGTGGGATGCCATGTGCGCCCGCGGCGACCAGCCATTCGATTTCTGCAGTCCCCATCCGGGCCCCGCTTCCGTCTCCTACACGCCCGAGTTGGAACAGACGCTGCAGGCGGTAAACGAGCAGATCAATGCCAGCTACCGATACAGCCCCGACGCCCGTGAACACTGGACCCTGCCGCGCGGCGGAACCGCTGATTGCGAGGACTATGTTCTGGCCAAGATCGTGCAGCTTGCCCGTGCGGGGGTGCCGGTATCGGCGATGTCGATTGCGGCGGGTCAGTTGTACAACGGGCGCTGGCACGCCGTTCTCTCCATCCGCACCAGCGTCGGCGACGCTGCCCTCGACAGCCGCCACGGCAATCTCGCGCCGCTCGGAAGCGTCGGCTTCCGCTGGGGCTTCATCATGAGCATGCGGCAACCCGGAAACTGGGTGGCACTCTAGGCGGTACTTATTCGGCAATTGCGGGATAGGTGCGGTTCCAGTAGAGCAAGGGGTGCGTCGCTGTCGTCAAGCTGTACAGCACGCACCCGATGACCAGCATGTGCCCGTGCCGTTCCAGTGTCTCCTCAACGCGGCAATGGATGACTGCCAGCGCCCCTTCGAGCGCGTATCCGGCAGCAGGGTAGCGTTGCCAGCGGCCCTCCTCAAACCGGGATGTTCCGAGCAACCCGGTGCGCCCGGCAAACACCTCCGCCAGGTGCCCCTGGTCAGCAGCCAGGACGTTGACCGAGAACCCCCCATGCCTGGCGATCAGGGGCCAGGTGCTCGAGCTGTTGTTGACGGAGACCAGCAAGCGGGGTGGGTCGACCGACAGCGACACGACAGACGTGGCGGTAAATCCACTCCTGTCCGCGTGCGTCCCTGCCGTGACGACACTCACCCCAGAGGCCAGCTGTCGCATGGCGGTGCGGAAGTCCTCCTCCGCGCTTGCCGGATGCGCGTCGATCCGGTCCAGCATCAGGCGGCCTTGGGTGGCACTGGCTCGCCGAGCGACAGCATGAGCCGGTTGGCCCAGTTGAAAAAGGCGGAGGCGGAGATGATGTCGGCGATGTCGAAATCATCGAAACCGGCCGACCGCAGGCGAGCGATCTCGGCTTTGCCAAATGCGGCCGGTGTTTCGGTCAGGGCGACGGCGGCCGCAGTGACCGCATTCCAGCGCTCATCGAGATCGGCTCCGACCCCTTCGTCGAGCAGGCGCTGAACCTCCTCGCGGCGCTTTGAGTGGCTCGAAGCGAAGCGCGAATGCACAGAGGCACAGAAGATGCAGCCATTGTGGCGCGAGGTGGCCGTCGCGGTCAGTTCCCGCTCGGCGCGGGGCAGTCCGCCCTCCGGGTTGTAGAAAATGTCCTTGTCGGCGCGGGTGCGTGCCTCGAGCACCTCCGGATCATGCGCGAGAAGCATGAAGTAGGGCGACTTGGCGCGGGAGGTGTCCACGAGACCGGCACGATGCCGTTCGGTCAGTGCAATCTCCGGAAGTGGGTCGAGCCAGGGCGACCAGCCCAGTTCGTCCTGCGTGAAGGTGTTGACCGGGGCAGCGCCCGCCGTGGCTTCGATCGTGTTGCTCATGCTGACCTCAGAGGTTGGTGCCGGCTGCGACGGCGGTGCTGAAGGTGACGATGTTGCTGTCGTTGGCAGGCACCGCCGCTCCCGCGAGGGCACTGAGGCCCTCGACGATACGAACCTGGAAGGCGAGATAGGAGACAAGCTGCGACAGGGTGACAATGCCGGCAGTGCTCCAGCCTGACGCCTCGAGGATCTGCAGTGCGCCCTTGCTGGCGTCGCGTGGACGGAACACCAGCAGATGGGCGTGATCGAGGGCGCTCGCCAGACGATCGCCGAGGAACCGCCGGTTGTCGGCGCTCACCTTGAAATGGGGACCGACCTTGTTCTCGGCAGCCAGCGGCCCTGCCGGATATGTGCCGTATGGCCCCTGCGTTGCTCCTCGTTCCGCCTCCGCATTGATGGCGGCTGCGATGCCGGGCCCGCCGTCGAGACGTGCCAGCAGGTGCGCGTAATGATCGGCCAGCACCGGCTGATCCTGGAGCGCTGTGACGAAGGTCGCCACGGAAAGTCGCTCCAGCAGCGATACCTCGCTGGCGTCGACCGGATCGAACAGCGCGAGGTACGCCTCCTGGATATTGTCGCGGGCGATGGTGCGATGCCGTCGCAGCGCGTCGAGCCGTGAGCCGGGTGTAATGGAGAGCACCTGATCGATCAGGTCCGGGGCAGATGTGGTCATGATGTGCCTCCTCGGGCGTGAGTTCAACGAGCGGCGGCGAGCCGGGCCGTGGGCTGCGGTTCGGAGCGCCAGCCGAGGGCTGGGGCGACAACCCGGGCGGTAAGCTCCAGCGAACGAAGGATGAGTGCGTGCGGAGGATCGACGGAGTGTACCTGGAAGGAGATGTCGGTGACGCGATCCAGCACCGGGTCCTGTGCCAGGCTGTCGATGACTGTTGCCGTGTCACCCACATGCGTGTCGAAGGCCCGGATCAGGTCGTCCAGCGACTGCCCGACAGGCGCCTGGCCGCTCGCAGCAAAGCGCTCCGCCGCCCGCCGCAAACCGTTGTCCGCCCATTCACGGGCGGTCGACTGTTCGTCGGCGACGAACAGGGTACGGGACGCAAGGACTCTCGGCTCGATGCCCGGTGGCAGTGCCTCCAGATAGGCGTCCACGATCGGCTGCTGGAGCTCTGCCAGTGTGGCAGCGGGTCTGTCCTTGGGACGCGGCTGCGTGCGGGACAGCATCAGGCCATCGCCAGCGGCGCCGGCACGGTGGCCGCCCTCCACGGAGAAAGTGGCCTGCCAGATGCGGTGGACCAGCGAGCCACCATCTGGATAAAGGCGATTGCCGGCCCCGAGGTCGTCGCCGGCGAGGGCCTGGCGCAGCACCGCCAGATTGGCGCCGTGGATGGGTCCACGGTTGGCGCTGTCGAGACCGAAGGGCGCGAAGGAAGAGGGTGTTCCACCGCTGCCGACGCCGAGTTCGACGCGGCCGCCGCTGAGCACATCGAGCACCACAGCGTCTTCGGCGGCCCGGATGGGCGCTTCCAGCGGCAGGGTGACTATGCCCGTGCCGAGCCGAATTCGGCTGGTCTGGCTCGCTACATGGGCGAGGAAGACGAATGGCGACGGCAGCCCGCCTTCGTCATGGCTGAAGTGGTGCTGCGCGACCCATGCGGTCTCGAAGCCGTTCAACTCCGCGACCTGGATCTGTTCGGTCGCGAGGCGATAGCGTTCTGCCGGAGATACATCGTCCAGCAGGCGGGTGAAAAAGCCAAGGCGCTTGGATTTGCTCATTCTGCAGCTCGCGCGTGGTTGTGGGAGGGTAGGGCGGCGGGAGCAAAACCCCCGCCGGGAATGGCCGCGATGAGCTCGCGGGTGTAGTCGGCTCGAGGCCGGTAGAACACGTCGACAACCAGGCCGCTCTCCACGGCGCGGCCGCCCTGCATGACAGTCACGGTGTGGGCGATCTGGCGGACCACCGCGAGGTCATGGGTGACGAACAGGTAAGTCAGGCCCAGCTGCTGCTGGAGATCGTCAAGCAGGCGCAGGATCTGTGCCTGCACGGTGACGTCCAGGGCTGAGACTGCCTCGTCCAGCACCAGCACCCGCGGCTCCAAGATCAGGGCACGGGCAATCGCCACCCGCTGACGCTGCCCTCCGGACAGCGCCCGTGCAGTGCGCCCGAAGCTGTCAGGCGGCAGGCCAACCCGGTCCAGAATGGCATGGGAGCGGTCCTCCCGCTCGGCGCGGCCGAGCCGCCCGAAATTCCGAAGCGGTTCACCAACGATGTCGCCGACCGTTTGCAGCGGGTCGAGCGAGGCGAAGGGATTCTGGTAGACGAGTTGAACGTTGCGCCGGAACTGGCGCAGGGCCTCGCCCTTGAGGTCCGAGACGGTGATCCCATCGATGGCGACGCGGCCAGCCTGAGGGCGCTGGAGGCCGACGACGCACCGGGCCGTGGTGGTCTTGCCCGACCCCGATTCTCCAACCAGGGCGTGGGTCGTGCCAGCGGCAATGCTGAACGACACGTCGTCCACCGCGACGAAGGGCTTGCCGGCGACTCGGAAGACCTGACGCAATCCTTCGACTGTCACCAGCGGAGGAGATGTGGCAGGTAGCTCCCGAGCAGCGGCGGGGCGCAGTGAAGGAGCGTCACTCAACAACTGGCGGGCGTAACCGCTTTGCGGATCTGCCAGGAGGCTGCCGGTTTCTCCCTGCTCCTGCACCTGCCCGCCCTTCAGCACCACGATGCGGTCGGAGCGGTCGGCAGCCACGCCGAGGTCGTGGGTTACGAGAAGCACCGCCGTGCCCGTCGTGGTCCGCAGTTCGTCGATCAGGTCGAGAATGCGGCGCTGCACCGTGACGTCGAGCGCGCTGGTTGGCTCGTCCGCGATGATCAGCGCAGGGCGCAAGGCCGTTGCAATTGCGATCAGGACGCGTTGCTTCATCCCGCCGGAGAGTTCGTGCGGGTACTGGTCCGCCCGTAGTTCGGGCTGGCTCAGGCCGACGCGGGCAAGCAGGTCAACCACCCGTCGGCGGCGTTCCAACGGATCACGAACACCATGAAGTCGCAGGATCTCACCGACCTGGGCGCCGACCGTGCGCACGGGGTTGAGCGATGTGCCAGGGTCCTGCGGTACCAGGCTCATGACCCTGCCGCGGATGGCGTCGAGCCGACGGGCCGACCAGCCAGCGATATCGGTGCCGTTGAGGCGAATGGTGCCGGATTCGATCCGGCCGTTCTCGGGCAGCAGCCCAATCACTGCCTGGGCGGTCGTGGTCTTGCCGGAACCGGATTCTCCGACCAGCGCAACCACTTCGCCGCTGTTGACCTCGAGGGACAGGTTGTTCACCACCTGGCGCCAGCCGTAGCGCATCCGATAGGCGAGATTCAGGTTCTCGATGCTCAGCAGCGGCGGGGCGTCGTGACCCGTGGGGAATGCGATGGTGCTCATGGCGTTCTCTGCAGCGACTGGCTGATGCGGTTGGCAGCGAGGACCACGAGGATCACGGCCAAGCCCGGGAAGGTGGTGAGCCACCAGGCGGTGTTGAGATACTTGCGGCCTTCGGCAATCAGCAGGCCCCACTCGGGAGTGGGCGGCGGAGCGCCGTAGCCGAGGAACCCGAGGGTGGCGATGGCGAGGATGGCGCTGCCGAACTGCAAGGCGGCATAGGCCACCACCGTGCCGAGCGCGTTTGGCAACACGTGCCGCCAGAGCACGGCGACAAAGGTCCCGCCGCTGCCAAAGGCGGCCTCGACATACTCGGCCCGGCGCACCCGGATCACCTCGGAGCGCATCAGCCGCGCAAAGCCGGCGATGGAGGTCGCGCCGACCGCCGCAGCCACGTTCGCCGTGCCGAAGCCGAGGATGATGATGATCGACAATTGCAGCAGCAGTCCGGGAACGGACAAGAGCACGTCGACCAGCCGCATGATCACAGCGTCGGTCCGACCCCCGGCGGCACCAGCGACGAGCCCGAGGGCGATACCCCCACCCAGTCCGACGCCGACGGCCACCAGTGCACCGGTCAGCGAGTTCGCAGCCCCATGGATGATGCGGGCGAGCACGTCGCGGCCGATTTCGTCCGTGCCCAGCCAGTGGGCAGCATCCGGTGCGCGCAACTGGTTGCCGGCGATGCCCACAGTGCCGCTGTGCGGCGTGAAAACACTGGGGGCGACTGCCCAGGCTACGGCAATTGCGATGACCAGCCAGGCGAGGACGAGCGTCGGCTGCAACAGGCGCAA
>JAEZHZ010000117.1 GCA_023436745.1 Pseudomonadota bacterium
AGCTGGAGGTGCGTATCGACCTGCTGCGGCTGGAAGCCTACGGGCTGACGGCCGGCCAGCTGTTCGACGCCCTGGCGCGCAACAACATGGTCGTGCCGGGCGGCACGCTGAACACCGGCAACGGCTCGTTCAACATCGAAGTGCCGGGCCTGATCACCACCCCGGAGGATGTCTACAGCCTGCCCCTGAAGACCGACGGCAACACCGTCGTCACCTTCGGCGACGTGGCCACCGTGACGCGCACCCTTGCCGACGCCACCGAGTACACGCAGGTGAACGGTTCGCCGGCGCTGATCCTCGGCGTGTCGAAGAAGCTCGGCACCAACATCATCGACGTCTCGGAAAAGGTGCGCGCCGTCACGGAAGAGGCGGCACGCGAGTGGCCGAACGGGGTCTCCTACTCGTTCTTCCTCGACCAGGCAGAGACGACCACCCACCTGTTCCGCTCGCTCGAGGCTGCCGTGCTGACCGCCGTGGCGTTGGTGCTGATCACCTGCGTCGCGACACTCGGCGTGCGCCCCGCACTGATGATCGGCCTCTCCATCCCGCTGTCGTTCATGATGGCGTTCCTCGTGGCGCAGACGCTGGGCATGAGCATCAACATGATGGTGATGTTCGGCCTCGTGATCGCCGTGGGCGTTCTGGTGGACGACCCCGTGGTGGTGGTGGAATACGCCGAGCGAAAGCTGCAGGAGGGCGTCTCCAAGAAGGAGGCGTTCATCCTGGCGGTGCGCAAGATGTTCGTGCCCGTGGTGGGCGCCACCGCGACGACGCTCGGCGCCTTCGTGCCACTGCTGTTCTGGCCCGGCATCATCGGCAAGTTCATGAGCTACCTGCCGATCATCGTGATCATCGTCATGGTTGCCTCGCTGATCTCGGCGCTGATCTTCATGCCCGTGATCGGTGCCGCCATCGCCTCGACCCATGTGGACGAGAAGGAGAAGGCCAAGGCCGACATCGTGATGTATCCGGACAAGTTCGACTCTGAGAAGGTGAGCGGACTGACTGGCATCTACGTGCGGACCCTGGAGCACCTGCTGCGCTGGCCCTTGCCGACGCTGGCGGTGGGCTTCGCCATCATCGTCGGCATCTTCGTGACCTACGCCACCAACCCGACGGGCACGGAGGCATTCCCCGCCTCCGAGCCCGAATACGCGACGGTGGCGGTGGTGGGCCGTGGCAACTACTCGCCCGAAGAAATCCGCGACATGCTGATCGAGGTCGAGGACCAGCTGCTGCAGGTCAACGGCGTGCAGGACGTGATCATGCAGTTCGGCAATACCGGCGCCTTCGGCAGCACGCCTCCCGACACGATCGGCAACTTCCAGCTGCAGCTGGTGAACTGGAACCACCGCGTCCCGGCGGAGCAGATCTTCAGCGACATCCGCAACCGCGTGGCCGGCATCGCCGGGCTCGACGTGCAGGTGCTGGCGGCCGAGAACGGGCCTCCGGCCGGCAAGGACATCAACATCCGCGTCGAATCCGAGAACTATGACGACCTGGTGCCGACGGTCACCGCGATCCGCAACGAACTGGCCAGCTGGCCGGAGACGGTGGACCTCGAGGACGGACGCCCCTCCCCCGGCATCGACTGGCAGATCACGATCGACCGCGTCGAGGCAGCCAAGTACGGGATCGGCGTGCGCGAGCTCGCACCCTATGTGCAGCTCATCACCTCGGGCGTGAACCTGGGGACGTACCGCGATGCCCAGACGGGCGACGAGCTCGACATCAAGGTCCGCCTGCCCCAGGAGGAACGCACGTTCGACGCGCTCGACTCCATGCGCATCGCTACGGCCCAGGGCATGATCCCGGTGAGCAACTTCATCGATCGCACCCCGGTGCCGAAGGTTGCCAACATCGAGCGGCGCAACCAGGTCTACGTGATGGCGGTCGCCGCCGGGCTGACCAACCTGCCGGAGGGCGTCTATGCCGCCGACAAGGTGAAGGAACTGCAGGCCTGGATCGAGGAGCAGCCGTTCCCCGAGACGGTCAACGTGGCCTTCACCGGCGCCGAAGAGCAGATGGGCGACGCCAATGCCTTCATCGTGCAGGCATTCGGCATGGCCATGTTCCTGATCTTCTTCATCCTGCTGCTGGAGTACAACAGCTTCTACCAGGTGCTGGTGACGCTCACGACGGTGATCATGAGCGTGGCGGGCGTGCTCCTCGGCATGCTGGTGACGGGCATGAGCTTCTCGGCGATCATGACCGGCCTCGGCATCGTGGCTCTGGCGGGTATCGTGGTGAAGAACGGTATCGTGCTGATCGACACCTATAACGACTACAACCGCCACCAGGGTGTCGAACCGGTCAAGGCAATGCTGCTCACCGCCGCGCAGCGCGTGCGGCCGGTGCTGCTCACCGCCTTCCTGACGGCGCTGGGCGTGATCCCGATGTGGGCCAATATCGAGTTCGACTTCCTCCGCCGCGAGATCGTGGTGGGCGGTATCGCCGGCTCGTGGTTCATCCACCTCAGCGCGGCGCTGGTGTCCGGCCTGTTCTTCTCGACGGCACTGACGCTGGTGATGGTGCCGGTGATGATCACGGCCCCAAGCGTGATGTGGCAGCAGATCCAGGGCGTCCGTTCGGGTCTGGGCCGGCTTGGCAGCTGGGTCACCGGGCGCGGGCGCCAGCCGACCGCGGCCGCGGCTCCGGCCGGGTTCGACGGCATGGCGGTGGAAATCCCCGCCGATGCGGACGGATCGAAGCGCTATATCGTCAGCAAGGAAGCGGGCCTCAACGAAGGCGACCGCGGCGGACGGCCGGAGGCGGCGGAGTAGTCCGCCATCTCCATGGTCACTGAACGAGCAAGGCCCGCAGCGATGCGGGCCTTGTGGTTTTCAGGATGGCGGAGCGCTAGTCCAGATAC
>JAEZHZ010000140.1 GCA_023436745.1 Pseudomonadota bacterium
GGATCGCGGTCAGGCTGTTGCGGTCCTGCTCGACGATGGGGCTGCCGGTGACGGTTTCGGGGCCGGGGTGGGTCGGATCCTCGTCGCTGGCGCGGAAGGTCTCGACCTTGCCGATCAGGTTCATGTCGCGGTCGACGACGATCATGCCGTCGTGAAGGTTGGCTGGAAGGGCGTCCATCTGATGCTCCTCTGAACACGTCCTCAGGGCCAAACGTGATTTGCCTCGGGCTGTTCCCCATGGTCACGTGTACGCGACCAATGGCTGGGTGTTCGATACGGATGATTCTGCCAAAGCGCCTGCTTGCCGCGACGGCTTGCACAATTCTCCTCGGCCTGCCGGTCTTTGCCCAGGAGCAGCCCACCCCCGACGAGAACGTCTTTGTCATGGCCGGCCCGTTCAGCCGGGAGTTCTTCGGGGCGTCCTTCCGTTTCTGGGAAGACCACTACGAGAGCAACTTCTTTGCCGGAGCGGGCTACCAGCGCTTCCTCTACGAACACCCCGGCGGCTTCAAGGGCGGTGTCGAGGCGGGGCTCGGCCTGCGCCTGGGGGACCGTAACTCGGTCGAAGTCTGGGGCGGCGCCGTCGCCCGTTTCGACATTTTCAGCATCGGCGACATCAGCATCACCCCGTCGCTCACGGCCGGCTTCTCGCTGGTGAGCGACACCATCGGGGAGGAAACGATCCGCGCCTCCCAGATCAGCCAGCAGGTGCACCTGCTCTACTATCTCGGGCCCGAGATCGCGATCGGCCACGCCGCCTATCCCGGCTTCGAGGTCATCGGCCGCGTCCACCATCGCTCCGGCGGCTTCGGCACGATCGCGCCCATCGACGGCTCCAATGCCGCGGTGCTGGGGTTGCGCTACAAGTTCTAGGCCCGCTCAGGCGTCGCGTTCTTCCTCGATGCCCTGCGCCAGGTCGAACGCCTCGCCATCGGTGAGGGGCACGTCGCGGACATCCCCGATCGGCTCGCGGTCACGGCCCTCGTCGTCCAGCGTGCCCCATTCGCCCTGCCACTCGATGCCTTCGGCAAGCACCACCCCCACCTCCGAAAACCCGTGCAGGCGCCGCGCCGCGTTTGCCGCCCTGAAGGCGGCGGGCACGTCGTCGATCTCGGCCTCGTCGGCGTCGATGTCGCCCTTGCTCTCCCACCAGACTGCGGCGCGCAGACGTCCCTCGCCGTCATCCTCGATGCCCACCGTCACCGCATCGTGATTGGTGCTGGCGAGACCGACCCGCCGGAAGCGGCGTTCACTGCTGGTCATTGTAGCGCCCCTTGGTCTGGCCGACGCGCTTGGCGAGGGCGCCGAAATCGAGTTCGCCGGTCTGTTCGTTGGCAAGCCGAAGCATGCGGATCGGAAAGGCGACCGCATCGCGGTTGGCGGGGGAAAGGTCCTCCACCGCCCGGTCGCTGCCGGAGATGTTCGCCTCGCAGGTGGCGAGCAGCGCATCGATCTCGCCGCGATCGAGCACGCCCTTGTCCACCAGGCGCCGCGTCAGCGCCGCAACTGCAATGATCAGACCCTCGAGTTGAAGGTTCGCTGTGTTCATCTCGACCTCCTTGTCGCCGCTCAACGCACGGACGGCCATTGCGATGCAGCCGCAACCGTACCCGCGGGTACGGTTTTCCTTGATCGGACCCCGGAATGGGTCTAGAAAACCCGCCGGAGCCTTGGCGCCCACGCGCCCATAGCTGAGGAATTGTCGTCATGCCCGCCTATCGTTCCCGCACCACCACCCATGGCCGCAACATGGCCGGCGCCCGCGGGCTCTGGCGCGCCACCGGCATGAAGGAAGGCGATTTCGGCAAGCCGATCATCGCCGTGGTGAACTCGTTCACCCAGTTCGTGCCCGGCCACGTGCACCTCAAGGATCTCGGCCAGCTCGTGGCCCGCGAGATCGAGGCGGCGGGCGGCGTCGCCAAGGAATTCGACACCATCGCGGTCGACGCCGGCATCGCAATGGGCCATGACGGCATGCTCTATTCGCTGCCCTCGCGCGATCTCATCGCCGACAGCGTCGAGTACATGGTCAACGCCCACTGCGCCGACGCCATGGTCTGCATCTCCAACTGCGACAAGATCACGCCCGGCATGCTGATGGCCGCGATGCGCATCAACATCCCCGTGGTGTTCGTGTCCGGCGGGCCGATGGAAGCCGGCAAGGCCATGGTCAAGGGCAAGCTGCAGGCGCTCGACCTGGTCGATGCCATGGTGATGGCTGCCGACGACGCCTATAGCGACGAGGAAGTCGCGGTGGTCGAAGAGGCCGCCTGCCCCACCTGCGGTTCGTGCTCGGGCATGTTTACCGCCAACTCGATGAACTGCCTCACCGAGGCGCTGGGCCTCTCCCTGCCGGGTAACGGCTCGACGCTGGCCACCCACGCCGACCGCAAGCGCCTGTTCCAGGAAGCCGGCCACCTCATCGTCGATCTCGCCCGCCGCTGGTACGAGCAGGAAGACGCCTCGGTGCTGCCGCGCTCGATCGCCACCAAGGCGGCCTTCGAGAACGCCATGGCGCTCGATATCGCCATGGGCGGCTCGACCAACACCGTGCTCCACATCCTCGCCGCTGCCCATGAGGGCGGGGTGGATTTCACCATGGACGACATCGATGCGCTCTCGCGCAAGGTGCCGGTGCTGTGCAAGGTCGCTCCGGCCAAGAACGATGTCCATATCGAGGACGTCCACCGCGCCGGCGGCATCATGTCGATCCTCGGCCAGCTCGACCGC
>JAEZHZ010000290.1 GCA_023436745.1 Pseudomonadota bacterium
CGGAACTCGAAGGCGACGCCGCGGAACACCAGCCCCAGCAGCATCAGGATGATCGGCATGTAGAGCGCGGGAAGCACCGTGGCGTAGGCCAGCGGGAAGACGGCCATGAGCCCGCCCCCGCCGAGCACCAGCCAGGTCTCGTTACCGTCCCACACCGGCGCGACCGAGTTGGTCATCACGTCCCGGTCATGCCGCTCGGGGAACAGCGGGAACAGTATGCCGACCCCGAGGTCGAACCCGTCGAGCACCACATAGGCAAGCACCGCAAAGGCGATGATCGCCGCCCAGATCGTCGGCAGGTCAAACAGCATGGCTGCCTCCCTCGCGAATGGGTTCTTCCTGGGCCGGACCCGGGTTGATACCGGCTGCGCGATGCGGCCCCTTGTCCAGCTCGTGATCCTCCTCGAGGATTGGCGGGCGGCGGAACAGTCGGAACAGGTAGAACACGCCCGCGCCGAAGACGAGGAAGTAGACCACGACGAACGCGGCGAGGGAGGTGCCGACGGCGGGCGCGTCCACTGGTGACAGGCTCTGGGCCGTCCGCAGTTCGCCGTAGACGGTGTAGGGCTGACGGCCGACTTCGGTGACGAACCAGCCCGCCAGCACGGCGACGAAGCCCGACGGGCCCATCACCAGCGCTGCCCGGAGCAGCCACCGGTTGGTGTAGAGGTTGCCGCGCCAGCGCGCCCACAGCGACCACAGCCCCAGCGTCAGCATGAGGACTCCGATGCCGACCATGATGCGGAAGGCATAGAAGGGGATCGCGACGGGAGGCCGTTCGTCCTCCGGGAAGGCGTCCAGTCCCGCCAACGGGGCGTTAGGATCGTGCATGAGGATCACCGATCCGAGCTTCGGAATCTGCACGGCATATTCGAGGCGCTGTTCCTCCGAGTTCGGTACCCCGAACAGCACCAGCGGAGCGCCGTCGGGAAAGCTCTCGTAGTGACCTTCCATCGCGGCAATCTTGGCAGGCTGGTATTCGAGGGTGTTGAGACCGTGCTGGTCGCCGACAAAGATCTGGATCGGGGTCACGATGGCCGCCATCCACATGGCCATCGAGAACATGATGCGCGCCTGCCGGTTGGACTTTTCCTTCATCAGGTGCCACGCGCCCACCGCGCCCACGGCGAATGCCGTTGTGAGATAGGCGGCCAGCACCGTGTGGGTGAGCCGGTAGGGGAAGGAGGGGTTGAAGATGATCGCCCACCAGTCCTCCGGCACGAAGTTGCCGATGTCGTTGACCGAGTAGCCGGCCGGGGTGTGCATCCAGCTGTTGGCCGAGGTGATCCAGGTGGCGGAGATCACCGTGCCGAGGGCGACGGCCACCACCGCGACCATGTGCAGCGTGTCGCCCACCCGCTTTCGTCCGAACAGTGCGATGCCGAGGAACCCCGCCTCGAGAAAGAAGGCGGTCAACACCTCGTAGCCCATCAACGGGCCGATGACCGCGCCGGCACGGTCGGAGAACACGCTCCAGTTGGTGCCGAACTGGTAGCTCATCACGATACCCGACACGACACCCATGCCGAAGGTGACCGCAAAGATGGTCTTCCAGTATTCGAACAGGCGCAGATAGGCGGGGTCGCGTTTCCACAGCCACATACCGTTCAGCACCATCAAGTAGCTGGCGGTGCCGATGGAGAACGCAGGGAAGATGAAATGAAAGGAAACGGTAAAGGCAAACTGGATGCGCGCGAGCATCTCCGCCGTCATGCCGAAGTCCATGTCATCCTCCTGCAGCACCGTAGGGCGATAGTAGACCGGAATGGACGCGCTGACACCCGGCATGCCGACTCCGTGCCCGATGCGCAAAGATGAACTTGAATCAGTGGCTTGGCATTCGGCGGGGAATCAACGTCTCAAGTGCGGATACGATCCGGCACGAGAGTCGGAGCAGACCGGGCCGTGGGTTGGAACAGGTTCGGGCACACCTGCATTGCTGTCGCGTCCACAGGAACCCGGTCCATGCTCCTTCCGCTGCTGCTCGTGTTGCTCCTCGCCTTCGTGCAGGCACTGCTGCCCGGCATGTACCTGGCGCGACAGGTCGGCTCCGCCAACCAGATGGGCCCCCGGGATGAGTTGCCAGAACCCAGCCGTGCACTCGGCCGCGCCCGCCGGGCGCTCGCCAACCTCCACGAAACCCTGCCGATCTTCATCACGCTGGCGCTGCTGTCGCTGCTGCTTGGCGAGCAGGGTTGGCTCTCGGTGCTGGGGGCGTGGGTGTTCCTGCTGGCGCGCTGTGCCCATGTCGTCTGCTATATTCGTGGCCTCTCCCCCTGGCGCTCCTATGCCTTCGGCATCGCCTGCCTGGGCCTCATCGCCATGGTCGTGCCGGTTGTTCCACACCTGTGGTCCTGACCCCTTGCGTCGCCCGCACTTTCCCATTAGGTACGGGGCACGGCTCTAGGGGTTTAGCTCAGTTGGTAGAGCATCGGTCTCCAAAACCGAGGGTCGTGGGTTCGAGTCCCCCAGCCCCTGCCAGCCGTACTCATCTGACATTGCTGAGTTTTGCGCCTTAGCCGATCCGGAACAGAAGGGTCGGAGAGACCCATCAGCCAATGGGTTGGTCAGGTGCTGTCTCGATTCTTCCCAGCGCGGTGACGTTGGGCCGAGCCGCGATGCCCTCACTGTGCCGCCGTTCTCGTTGCGCGCTCTATCGAGGGTCAATCGTGACCAAATCCTCTCGCGTTACCACGTCGGGGGCAGGCACCGGATCTTCAGTCAAATCTGTGCCCGGCTGTTGGGCTGTTGCCCAAACAGAATGGGCCTCCAAGAGCGTAGCCGGAAGAAGGCGCACCGCCGACGGGTATCGAGAGAGGACATAGTCGATGGCCCTGCACAACAACGCAATCGAGTAGATCAAGCGCGTCCCCACGGCATATCAGCCGACTTCAGGGTAGAGTAAACTATGGATTGACAGACGTATAGCCGTCCTATTCTTCACTTTTTCTTTGCTCACGCACCGGCTCCGGGACTGCATCCCGACACATAGATGTCCATCATGTCGGAGATGCGAATGTCCCTGCGAAGGCGCATGGCGCGATGGCCGTGCTTACGAAGCATCCCTACTGCCATTGACGATGGAACCACGATCCGCGGCGACATCGGCGCGAGTGCGCAGGCTTCACTCTGCTGATCATCGGTTCAATTGCGCCCGCCGGTCCTCACAGGGACCCCGAGGTTGTGTGGCCGAACTGAACCGACTTCCTGCAGAGCCGTTTCCCTTCTGGAGGTGTGGTGATGACGCAGGATGATCTTGAGATGCGGTTCGAGCTGACCCGGCAGGCGATAGCCACCTGGACTGCGGAGACCGTCGCCCTTGTGGCTGCGGCGAGCGAGCGGCAGTTGACGGGGCAGCGAAACGAGGAGCGGATGGCCTGGGCCAACAATGCCCTGCAGGCGGTCTGCGCCGAACGGGATGGCTTGATCGAGGCTGCGATTGCCGTGCCCGGGCGGTCGGATGACCTGGCGCGGGGTATCGAGATCGCGCTGAACGAACTCGACATGATCGGCGAGACCATCGCGACGCAGCTGGAGAAGCTACAGTAATCTGCCTTTGAAGCTGTCGGAGTTCGGCTCAGCAGCGGGCGTACACGTGCAGTCAGTTCCGGCTGTCGTCGTCTGTGCTCACCACCAGGTAGCCGTCCCGCGCGAGCGCAGTCTCGACCTCCACGGCGGGCCCGCCGGTGATCTTGTCCCCGGACTCCACGGTCGCGAAGTAGCGCCATTCGAGATGCTGGAGATGTCTGGGGATCGCGGCTTGCGGGCCGGCGGGGAGGACGACGATGGTCGGAGAGGCTCCGTCCTGATTGACCGCCGATATGAAGACGTTGACCTGCATCGGTGCCTCAGATCGCCAGGGGCACGGATGCGGGTGGTTGAATCATCATCAGAACCGCGGCGGCGGTTGGTATCTGGGCAGCGCATCGAACCGGCGCTGAAGGTCCTGAGTAGCGAACTGTTGCTGGAGTGCCCTCAGCCTCGCGTCCTGGGCGCGATAGGCCGCTTCGGCCTCCACGTCGCGCTGAAGGCAGATGAGGCGCTGCTGGTTGGCGGCAAGAACCTCGGGCGTAGACCCGGCAAGCGGGGCAGGGCAGGCCGCGCTGGCGCCCAGGGTGCCGGCCAGCATCATCGCTGCGATGAGGAGTACCTGCTTCATGGGGCCCAGCATGGCAGACCCCGCGAACAATGCAAATGAACTCGCCGCTACTCGGCCGCAATAGCGTACTTCTCGGTGTGCCTGGCCTTGAGCCTGTTGAGCTGGTGTGCCGCATGTGCCAGCAGCGCGGTGCGGACCTCGTTGAACGGCTTGCGGCCGACATCCGCCTTGACCTTGAGATCGAGGCTGTAGCGGGCCACGTTGCCCATGAAGCGCTCCTCGACGCCTACGCGGACGACGCCGGTGATGCGGCCGTCTATGGTCCTGTGCGGTCCGAAGTAACGGAGCTCGCAGGAATTGACCTCGAAAGTCCTCTCGCCCATCGCCATGTCGCAGCCTCCCGCTGCCACCTTTTGGTCGCAATTCGATCAAAGTGCATCCGGCGCCGCTGCGCAAGGGCAAATTGGAGCTATGTTTACGAACCGTTAATACCTGCTCTGGCGCAGGTGTGATTCTGCTGGCGGCAAAAAGCTTGTGGCCGCTGTTGCATTCGCCGGCGCTTTTCACTAGATAGCCAACTCCGGCCGTGTGGGGTTCCTGCGCGGCCTTTGGTCTTTGACCAAAATCAGGAAGAGTAGATTCGCCGATGGCCCGTACGAACCCCGTCACGTTCCTGCAGCAGGTGCGGCAGGAAGTCTCAAAGGTCACCTGGCCGACCCGCAACGAGGTCCTGGTCTCGACCATCATGGTCCTGATCCTCGTGGCGCTGGCGAGTGTCTTCTTCCTTGTGGCTGACCAGGTCATTTCCTGGCTGGTCCAGTTGATGCTCTCGATCCGCTAGTCGGATCATACAACGCGTTTATTAGGAGCGGCGAGGCGGCATGGCCAAGCGCTGGTACATCGTTCAGGCTTACTCGAATTTCGAGCGCAAGGTGGCGGAGGATATTCGCCAGAAGGTTGCGCAGAAGAAGCTCGAGCATCTGTTCGAGGATGTGATCGTGCCGACCGAGAAGGTTGTCGAGATCCGCCGGGGTCGCAAGGTCGACACCGAGCGCAAGTTCTTCCCCGGCTATGTGCTGGTGAAGATGGACATGACCGACGAGGCCTTCCACCTCATCAAGAACACGCCCAAGGTCACGGGCTTCCTTGGCTCCGGCGACCGGCCTGTGCCGATCAGCGAGAGCGAGGCCCAGGCCATCCTGCAGCAGGTGCAGGAAGGCGTCGATCATCCCAAGCCCTCGATCAGCTTCGAGGTCGGCGAGAGCGTCCGCGTGTCGGACGGTCCCTTTGCCAGCTTCAACGGTATTGTCGAGGAAGTCGACCACGAGCGCTCGCGCCTCAAGGTCGAGGTTTCGATTTTCGGGCGTCCCACTCCGGTGGAGCTCGAATATGGTCAGGTCGAAAAGGTCTGACCCCAGCACTGCTGGAAACCCGTGGGAGGGCAGGGCGCTCGCCAGGCACCCATCAGTCCCGCACCACGGCGTCAACAGCCTGCTCCGGCAGGCCTAGAAAGGACGAAAAATGGCAAAGAAGATCGTTGGCTACGTAAAGCTGCAGGTGCCGGCTGGCTCCGCCACCCCGTCACCCCCGATCGGCCCGGCCCTCGGCCAGCGCGGCCTGAACATCATGGAATTCTGCAAGGCCTTCAACGCGGCCACGCAGGAGATGGAGAAGGGCTCGCCCATCCCCGTCGTCATCACCGCCTATGCCGACAAGAGCTTCACCTTCGAGATGAAGCAGCCGCCGGTGACCTACTTCATCAAGAAGGCCGTCAACCTGAAGTCCGGTTCCAAGCTCCCGGGCAAGGAGTCCGCCGGCGCCATCACGCAGGCTCAGCTGCGTGAGATCGCCGAGAAGAAGATGAAGGATCTCAATGCCGACAGCGTCGACGCAGCCGTGTCGATGATCGCCGGCTCCGCCCGTTCCATGGGCATTCAGGTCGAGGGCTGATCAGATGGCAAAGATTGCAAAGCGCGTCGCTTCCTCCCGCGAGGGCATTGACCGCAACAAGCTCTACCCGCTCGATGAAGCCGTGAAGATGGTCAAGGCCCGCGCTTCGGCCAAGTTCGACGAGTCGGTCGAGATCGCCATGAACCTGGGCGTCGACCCGCGCCATGCCGACCAGATGGTCCGCGGCGTCGTCAACCTGCCCAACGGCACCGGCAAGACCGTGCGCGTCGCCGTGTTCGCCCGTGGCGCCAAGGCCGACGAGGCGACCGCTGCCGGCGCTGACGTGGTGGGTGCGGAAGACCTGCTCGAGCAGATCCAGGGCGGCACGATCAACTTCGATCGCTGCATTGCCACGCCGGACATGATGCCGCTGGTCGGCCGTCTCGGCAAGATCCTCGGCCCGCGCAACCTGATGCCGAACCCGAAGGTCGGCACCGTGACCATGGACGTCAAGGGCGCCGTCGAGGCGGCCAAGGGCGGCGCCGTGGAGTACCGCGTCGAGAAGGCCGGCATCATCCACGCCGGCGTCGGCAAGGTCTCCTTCTCCGAGGAAGCCCTGCTGCAGAACATCAAGGCGTTCACCGACGCCGTCGTGAAGTCCAAGCCGGCCGGCGCCAAGGGCACCTACGTCAAGCGGGTCGCCGTGAGCTCCACCATGGGCCCGGGCGTGCACGTCGAGCCGAACACCGCTCTCTAAGCGAATTCGGGGGCTTGCCCCCGAGACGCCACCGGCTTCGGCCGGTGGTGAAAGTCCTGTCCGAGACTGCCGGTGCCAGCCAATCCGGGTTGGCTTAATGCTCCCTCGGGAGCGCCAGCACAGACGGGGTGAAGACCAGATTCTGCCGGCAACGGCAGGGGAAGGTTCGAACCTAGACCATCTGCTTTCGAGCGCTTGGTTGGCAGGCACGTAACCGCCGCGTTCCGGTTCGCCGGAACAAGGCATTTGCCAATGGTCCCGAGGCGTTCGCCAAGGGACCTACTCTAGGAGACTAGATTGGAAAGAGCGGAAAAGGCTGAGCTCGTCGCTTCGCTCCAGGCTGCCCTCGGCGGCGCTGGCTCGATCGTCGTTGCCCAGAACTCCGGCCTCTCCGTCGCTGCCTTCACCGACCTGCGCGTGCAGGTCAAGAAGGCTGGCGGACAGGTCAAGGTCGCCAAGAACCGTCTTGCCAAGCTCGCTCTGAAGCAGACCGAAGTCGCTGACATCGCGGACCTGTTCAAGGGTCCGACGGTCATTGCGTACGCGGATGATCCAGTGGTTGCGCCGAAGATCGCAGCCGCTTTCGCCGAGAAGAACCAGAAGTTCGTGGTTCTCGGCGGTGCAATGGGTCCCACCGCACTCGACGCCAATGGCGTCAAGACGCTGGCCACGATGCCGTCGCTCGACGAACTGCGTGCCAAGCTGGCCGGCCTGCTCGTGCAGCCCGCGGCCCAGATTGCCCGCATCGTCAAGGAACCGGGTGCAGGTATCGCCCGCGTCCTGTCGGCTCATGCAGAAAAGAGCGAAGCGGCGTAAGGCCCCTTCAATTATTCGAACCCAACCCTATATAGAGAGAACAAAATGGCTGCTGATCTCGCCAAGCTCGTAGACGACCTGTCCGCCCTGACCGTCCTGGAGGCTTCCGAGCTCTCCAAGATGCTCGAAGAGAAGTGGGGCGTTTCCGCCGCCGCTCCTGTTGCCGTTGCTGCCGCCGGTGGTGGTGCTGCTGCTCCGGCCGCTGAAGAGAAGACCGAATTCGACGTGATCCTCGCCTCCTTCGGCGACAACAAGATCAACGTCATCAAGGAAGTCCGTGGCATCACCGGTCTCGGCCTGGGCGAAGCCAAGGCCCTCGTCGAAGGTGCTCCGAAGGCGATCAAGGAAGGCGTGTCGAAGGCTGAAGCCGAAGACATCAAGAAGAAGCTGGAAGACGCCGGCGCGAAGGTCGAGCTCAAGTAAGCTTGGCTCTGCCACAATATTTGCGAAATGGCGCGTTATGTGCCATTTCGCTACGTCACTCCGCAGGGAGTGATTCGCCGCGACCGATTGGATGGGTCGGCGGCCAATTTGCGGAAAACATGAAGACAACGAGGATGTCGCCGGCGCACTGAAGCCCGCAGACCTCTTGGTGAGCCTGGCAAGCCACGAGGTCCGAACGCTGAAGTCGAACCGGCCGATTTTCGTCCCCCATTTGCTCAGGGGCGGGGTCCGCAGGACACCGAAGAGCTGAGACTACCGGGCATATATCCCGAGCTCCGACGGCTGATTGTCGGGTCTTTGGATATCTGCCTCCGAGACAATCGCTGAAATTAGAGGAGCCCTTATGGCTACCACGTTCAACGGCCGCCGCAAGGTTCGCAAGTCCTTCGGTTCCATTCGCGAAGTCACGGAGATGCCCAATCTGATCGAGGTTCAGAAGGCCTCCTACGATCAGTTCCTCATGGTGGAAGAACCCAAGGGTGGACGCCCGGACGAAGGTCTGCAGTCCGTCTTCCGCTCGGTATTTCCGATCACCGACTTCTCCAACACCGCTTCTCTCGAATTTGTGAAGTACGAATTCGAGCAGCCCAAGTACGACATCGACGAGTGCCGTGCGCGCGACATCACGTTCGCTGCCCCGCTCAAGGTGACGCTGCGGCTGATCGTATTCGAAGTGGACGAGGAAACCGGCGCCCGTTCCGTCAAGGACATCAAGGAGCAGGACGTCTACATGGGCGACATGCCCTTCATGACGTCCAACGGCACCTTCATCGTGAACGGCACCGAGCGCGTGATCGTCTCGCAGATGCACCGCTCCCCGGGCGTGTTCTTCGATCACGACAAGGGCAAGACCCACTCCTCGGGCAAGCTGCTGTTCGCCGGCCGCATCATCCCGTACCGCGGCTCCTGGCTGGACATCGAGTTCGACGCCAAGGACATCGTCTATGCGCGTATCGACCGTCGCCGCAAGATTCCGGTGACCTCGCTGCTGAAGGCGCTCGGCATGGACGCCGAGGAAATCCTGGCGACCTACTACACCACCCTGCAGTACGAGAAGACCGAGAAGGGCTGGCGCGTTCCCTACGACTCCGAGAAGTGGAAGGGCGCAAAGCCGAGCCACGACCTCGTCGACGCTGCCACCGGCGACGTCGTCCATGAAGGCGGCAAGAAGCTGTCCGCTCGCCAGGCCAAGAAGCTTGCCGAGAACGGCCTGACCCACCTGCTCGCTGTCGATGAGGACCTCTACGGCTCCTACATCGCCGAGGACCTGGTGAACCTCAAGACCGGCGAGATCTATGCCGAAGCCGGCGACGAGCTCGACGAGAAGCTGCTGACCAAGCTGGTCGACCTCGGCTTCGACGAGCTGCCGATCCTCGACATCGACCACGTCACCATCGGGCCCTACATCCGCAACACGCTGGCGGTCGACAAGAACGAGACCCGCGAGGATGCTCTGTTCGACATCTACCGCGTCATGCGTCCGGGCGAGCCGCCGACCGTGGAAACGGCTGAGGCGATGTTCCAGTCGCTGTTCTTCGATAGCGAGCGCTACGACCTTTCCGCCGTTGGTCGCGTGAAGATGAACATGCGCCTCGAGCTCGATGCTCCGGACACCGTCCGCACGCTCCGCAAGGAGGACATCGTCGAGGTGGTCCGCACCCTCGTGGACCTGCGTGACGGTCGTGGCGAGATCGACGACATCGACAACCTGGGCAACCGTCGCGTTCGCTCGGTCGGTGAACTCATGGAGAACTCCTACCGCCTTGGCCTGCTCCGCATGGAGCGCGCCATCAAGGAGCGCATGAGCTCGGTCGAGATCGACACGGTGATGCCGCAGGACCTGATCAACGCGAAGCCCGCGGCTGCCGCGGTGCGCGAGTTCTTCGGCTCCTCGCAGCTCAGCCAGTTCATGGACCAGACCAACCCGCTCTCCGAGATCACCCACAAGCGCCGCCTGTCGGCTCTTGGGCCGGGCGGTCTGACCCGTGAGCGTGCCGGTTTCGAAGTCCGCGACGTGCACCCGACGCACTACGGTCGCATCTGTCCGATAGAGACGCCGGAAGGTCCGAACATCGGTCTGATCTCCAGCTTGTCGTGCTTTGCGCGCATCAACGAATTCGGTTTCATCGAATCGCCGTACCGCAAAGTCGAAGACGGTCGCGTCGTCGAATACGTGATGATCCACAACGTCGGCGACACGCCGTTCAAGCC
>JAEZHZ010000331.1 GCA_023436745.1 Pseudomonadota bacterium
TGCTCAAGCGCATCACTGTCCGAGGCTCGATCGTGGGGACGCGGCGGGATTTGGATGAGGCGGTGGCGTTTGCGGTGGACGGAAAGGTCAAGGCGCACATTACCAAGGCGCCGCTTGAGGATATCAACGAGATATTCCAGCGGCTTAGCAGTGGGCAGGTGGATGGGCGGATGGTGCTGGACATCTCGCAGGGGACTGCCGGGCGCACATATGTGGCATGATCGACCTGCTTTCCGTTACCGCCAGGGCCGAAAACGGGGAAGAATCCTCACACTTCGCGCATAAGCGGCGGTAGCCTTGTGGACAGGAAGTCGATCACGGCGCGGACGGCCGGGAGCTGGCCGCGCCGCTGCGGGTAGACGAGAGAGCAAAAGGGGCCGCTGATCGACCAGTCGGGCAGCACGGCCTCGACCGCGCCCGTAGCGAGCAGCGGACCGCAGACGCACCGTGGCAGGCGCGCGATGCCGCGGCTGCGGCACACCATGGCCACGACGGAGGCGGGGTCATCGCTTGCGAACCGGACCTTCGGCAGCACCGTCCGGGACTCGCCCGAAGGATGCGTCAGGTGCCACGTTTCCTGGCGGATACGGCCGGTGCAGGTCAGCGCGGCGGCACCGTCGAGGTCGGCAGGAACGGCTGGCCTGCCGTTGTGCCGAAGCCAGTCCGGTGAAGCCACCAGCAGATCGGCCTCCGAACCGAGCCGCATCGCGATCAGGCCGCTATCGGCGAGGTCACCGACATGGTCGCGCACGGCAAGGTCAAAGCCCTCCGAAACGAGGTCGACCATCCTGTCCGAAGCGTGGATGGAAAGCTGTACCCTTGGATGCGCCTCGGCGAAATCCGGCCACAGGGGAGCCAGATAGTACTGGGCGGTGATGGTCGAGCAGGTCAGTCGCACGACCCCACGTGGCTCCGACTGCAGGATTTCTGCCGCCTCGAGAACCGCGTCGCCCTCGGCAACCGCCGCGCGAGCGTGCGGCAGGACCATTTCACCAAGGAATGTCAGTGTCTGCCGGCGGGAACTCCGGTGCAGGAGGCGTCCGCCGAGAGCATCCTCGAGCGCTGCGACGCGCTTGCTGAGCGTGGACTTGGGAACCTGCAGCGCCCGCGCCGCAGCGGAGTATCCGCCATGGTCAACCACGCTGACGAAGAGCCGAAGGTCATTGAGGTTCATCTTCGTACACGCTTGTGGACACAACGTTGCCAGACGGACGGATATGGCCACGTCGTCCACGGAGTTACAACTCCTTCCGAATTCGAAAGGAGCAAGACAATGTCCGACCACCTCGAGAACAGGCGGGTGCTGGTGATCGGCGGCACGCATGGCATGGGGCGAGCCACTGCCGAACTGCTGTCGTCACGCGGTGCCGAGGTGACGGTTACGGGAAGCGGGGAGGAAAACCTCCGCCGCGCCGTGGGCGAAACGCCGAAGCTGCAGCCCCTGCGGCTGGATCTGGCGAACGACGATGACATAGATGCGTTGCCGGCTCTGCTGGGCTCACGCCCGTTCGATGCCGTCCTGGTGTTTGCCGGGCTCGCGCGGCTGGCACCGCTCGCGGAAGTCACGCGCGAGGACTTTGACCGGCAGTTCTCCATCAACGTCCGCGGCCTGCTGTTTGCCCTTCAACACATTGCACCTCTCATTGCCAACGGAGGCGCGATCGTGCTCACCACTGTCACGCCGGCGACGGCCACGCCCACCATGGGAGTCTACCTTGCCAGCAAGGCCGCGGTCGCGGAGCTGGGCCGGGTTCTGGCCGCCGAACTGCTGCCACGCGGGATCCGCGTGAACCTGCTCGCCCCAGGGTTCATCGACACGCCCACACATGGGGTGGCCGGGCTGACGGAACAGGAGCGGGCGGAGTTTCATGCGATCGGCGACAGCATCACCCCGATGGGGCGTCACGGCAGCATGAACGAGATTGCCGCCGCCGCCGCATTCCTGGCCTTCGATGCGACATTCTCCACCGGGATCGAGCTTCCGGTCGACGGCGGATTGTCGAGTATCGACGCGCCGGCCTGAGCGCGAAGTCAGTGCCGCTCGTGTTCAGCGAGCCAGCGGGCGATGAACTCCGCCTCCAGCTTCTGGCCCTGTTCGTTCCTGTGGATGCGGTCGGACCGGGTCTCGTCACCGGCGAGGGCGCTCAGGAAAGCCTGCTGCGTTGCCAGATCGAACGTGTGTTCCGGAAGGTCCTCGACGAGACGGCGGTTGATCTCGAGCAGGATCGGCAGCGTCAGTCCATCCTCCCGGTTTCCCGACACGGGCACCTGCGGCAGGATCAGGACCTCAGCGCTCTCCGCGTGGTCGATGATGGCCTCGAGGTTGGACATGTAGTCATCGACGCTCTCACCGGCGTTGCGGCGATCGTAGATGATAACGGTGGAACCCTCGAGGTCGCCCGCATCTTCGACCTGCTCGCGGATGTCGGTGAGCGAGGAGCGGCTGCGGGACTGATTGGTGATCTCGCGACCATCCCCGAGCAGCGCCTCGATCTGCTCGTGCCAACGGATCTGCGCACCGTCACCCTTGCCGGTACTGTCCCCGAATATGGCCAGACCAGGAGCTGCCGTGGCAGCTCCCGCGGTGGCCATGAGGCCGGTGACAACAAGCGTCCGGAGACCCAACATCATACCACCTCGTGGCCCACTGGGGCTGTGCGGCAGAGCATGCCCGATGCCATCAGGAGGCAGTTCAGGCGCGTTGGCAAGAGCCATCATGCGGACTGGCTGACTTCGTGAAGTGCCTGGCGGCGGGACCGGGCCACGGCGCTTTCGAAGCGCCAAACGCTGTCGAGCAGGTAATCCCGCAACCTGCGAGGGGCCCGGCCGAGGATTTCCGCGACGTGCGGTGACACCTGCGCAAGCCAGCCGTTTCGAACAGCGGCAAAGATGGGAACCATCTGTCGGGCGAAGTCGGGCGTGATGCCGATTTCTGCCGCCCGGGAGACGAACTCGTCGTCATCTATGCTGCGGTAGCCTATCGAGATGCCGGTCAGGGCAGCCAGGGCCGCGGTCGTTTCGGCGTAGGTCAGCGGCTCGGCTCCCGTCAGGACCAGGGCTGTCTCTTTTTCACATGTCCGAGCCCACGAGACGGA
>JAEZHZ010000350.1 GCA_023436745.1 Pseudomonadota bacterium
CCTCAAGATCGGCGAGGAGGCGATGGACCTGCTGCTGGCGCTGCTCGAGGGCAAGCCCGCCCCGCGCCAGGAAGTCCTGCTGCGCAGCGAACTCATCGTGCGCAACTCAGTGGCCCGGATCAGCACCGGGCGCCCCTGAGGCGCTACTGCCCGAGCCGGTGCAGCATGGCCTGCATCTCTGCAATCTCCGCCTCCTGGGCTCCAATGATCGCCTCGGCCATGGCGCGCACCTCCGGATCGGTGCCGTGCTCGAGCACGACCCTGGCCATGTCGATCGCGCCCTGGTGGTGCGGGATCATGCTGCGCAGGAAGTCAATATCGGCGTCGCCGCTGAACGTGATGGCCATGGCTTCATGCATGCGGGTATTGGCCTCGGCATAGTCGGCTGCTGCGCCGGTGCCGGCGCCGTGGCCGGAATGGTCGTGCTGGGCCGCGGCGGGCAGGCTCACGGCCAGCAGGATGGCTGCAGCCAGCAAGGGAATGCGCATGGTGGACGTCTCCTCGTTCGGGAGATGCATCTAGGCGGCCTTCCCAGCTGGGAAGGTCAAGCGCTTTTGACACCGCCGGTCGCCGCGTGTTAGTTAACACCATGCTTAACCAAAGTGCTGACTTGGACCTGATGTTCCAGGCCCTGTCGGATCCGACCCGCCGCGCTATGATCGACCGGCTCAGCCGGGGACCCGCGTCGGTGAGCGAGTTGGCAAAGCCCTTCGACATGTCCTTGCCGGCGGTTGTGCAGCACCTTCAGGCGCTGGAAAACAGTGGGCTGGTGACCTCGGAGAAGGTTGGCCGCGTCCGCACCTGCCAGATCCGCCCCGAAGCGCTGGGGCTCGCCGAGCAGTGGCTCAGCGACCGGCGCACCGCCTGGATCGAGCGGCTGGAGCGACTTGGCCAGTTGCTGGACGAGACACCCGCCGAGGACGCTCCCGGCAGGTGATGTGCGTGCAGAGCGACGGCCTAGCTCCGGCTGCCGCCCTTGAGCCGGTCCAGCACCTCGTCGAACTTGGCCATCGAGACATTGGCGCCCCACTCCATGCCGGTATCCACCGTCGCCTGGCGCATCTCGAAGTCGGGATAATTCGAGACCGAGCGGTAGTAGGTCTTGCCGTCGCGCTCCTCGAAGTGGTGCTCCTCGTAAAAGCGCGGGTCCTCCTCGAACATGCCCTCCACCACGAAGGTGTTGCGGATCATAGCCCGAGGCTCCACCGCCAGGTAGGTGCCGAAGAACACGATCTGCGCCCCGTCGGGCATGGTCGAGATCACCCGCCACTTGCCGCCGGTGCGGACATCGTAGTCGACGATCTCGTTGGAGCCGTGCGGCCCCCACCAGTAGGCGACATGCTCCGGTCGGGTCCAGGCGGTCCACACCAGCTCGAGCGGAGCATCGAAGGTGCGTGACATGATGATCAGCGGCTTGTCCGCCGGCAATTCGGTCTTGAAGGGATTGGCAAAGGTCTCGGTGGTCACGGGCGGTCTCCTCAGTTTTGGGTATTGCTGTCGGGGGCTTGCAGTCCGGCCAGGTAGGCGTCGAATTGATCGAGGTTCTGCTCCCAGAACCCGCGGTAGAATTCGAGATAGCTCGCAACTTCGCGCATCGGTGCTGCCTCCAGACGGCAGGGCCGGTACTGCGCCTGCCGCCCGCGGCTGACCAGACCGGCATTCTCCAGCACCTTGATGTGCTTGCTCACCGCCGCCAGTGTCATGTCGAACGGCGCGGCAAGTTCGTTGACGCTGGCCTCGCCCTTCGCCAGTCGAGCGAGAATCGCGCGGCGGGTAGGGTCGGCAAGGGCTGCAAGGGTGTTGCTGAGCGGGTCAGTCATTCAACCGTCCTGTATTGTTCTATTTGGTATAATACTGTTTGGTTGAATTCTTGTCAACGAGAGCGCCTGATGGCATTGCGGTGCCATGCGCACCCTGCTCCTCGTCGGCATCGGCACCGGCAATCCCGAACACGTCACCGTGGAGGCGATCAACGCCCTGAACCGGGCCGATCGGCTGTTCATCCCCGACAAGGGCGCCGGCAAGGCCGATCTGGCGGAGCTCCGGCGTGAGATCGTCGCCCGATATGTCACCAATGCCGCCGTGCGGCAGGTCACCTACCCCGTGCCCGTGCGCGATGCAGCCAATCCAGACTATGCCGCCAGCGTGGACGAGTGGCACGATGCCATCGCGGCGCGGTTCGGTACGCTGATCGAGGATATCCCCGCCGAGGGCACCGGCGCCTTCCTGGTATGGGGCGATCCCGGGCTCTACGATTCGACCCTGCGGATCCTCGACCGCCTGCCGCAGCGCGACCAGCTCACCGTGCGCGTCATTCCGGGTATCACCGCCATCCAGGCCCTCACCGCCGCTCATGCCATACCGCTCAACCGCATCGGAGAGCCGGTCCACATCACCACCGGCCGCAGGCTCGGCCCCATAAGCGAGGACACTGTGGTCATGCTGGACGGCCGCACTGCCTTTGCCGAGGCCGACCCGGACCTTCACATCTTCTGGGGTGCCTATCTCGGCACGCCCGATCAGATCACCATCTCCGGCCGCCTCGGCGACGTTGCCCAGCACATCATTGAAACCCGCAAGGCCGCCCGCGAGCAGCACGGCTGGATCATGGACACCTATCTGCTGCGTAAGCGCTAGTTCCCCGTTCGGGACCGCGCATCCTCCCTCGCGCCCACCCCGGCAATCCGCTAAACCTCACTCATGGCCATTGCCCTGCCCATTGCCGAGCCTCGCCGCCGGGGTGCGTGCCCGACGCTTCATGCGCCGATGCTCACCGGCGACGGGTTGCTGGCGCGGATCAGGGTAAGGGACGCCAGCCTCACGCCCGCTCAGCTCACGAGCATCGCTTTTCTCGCCACCACCCATGGCAACGGCCTCGTCGAGGTCACTGCCCGCGGCAATCTGCAGGTGCGCGGACTTACCGCCGGTACTGCAGCGCCGTTTGCCCGCGGCGTCGAGGCCATGGTGGTGGTCGAACAGGGCCTGGTTGTTGAGACGCCGCCGCTGGCCGGCGACGATCCCGCCGAGACGGCCGATCCCGGACCGATCGCGGCCGCCATCCGCCGCCTGTCCCGACCATATTCGGAGCGGCTTGGACCAAAAGTCGCCGTCATCGTCGATGGTGGCGGGCAGGTATCGCTGGCTGCCCTCAAGGCCGACATCCGCCTCACGGCGCTCGCGCCGGACCTGTGGGACCTCAGCATCGCCGACGCCCAGGGCGAAGCGGTCCCGACGGAAGATGCCCCCCAGCGCGTGGGAGACCTTCTCCACCGCCTGGCCGCGATCGGGCCAGATGCCCGCGCCCGGGATCTTCAACCTGGCCCGGCACGCCCCGCTGCCGCGCCCGTCCCACCGATAGGCGAGATCCGCCGCCTCTCGGGCATCGCCTTCGGCCGTGCCCTGCCCTTCGGCAGCATCGACGCCGCTGCCCT
>JAEZHZ010000345.1 GCA_023436745.1 Pseudomonadota bacterium
GTGTTCCACCTGCTGCACATGCCGCTGAGCGAGCAGCACCGGGCCGACCTCGAGGCGATCACGTCCGTGTTCGGGGCGGAGCTGCGGTGGTATCCGCTGGCGGAGCAGCCGATATTCGACGCGTTCACCGCCGGCCTGAAGACCAGCGCGCAGTGGCCGCGGGTGGTCTATGCACGTTTGCTGCTGGGGGAATTGCTGCCGCCGGACCTGGAGCGGGTGCTCTATCTCGATTGCGACATGCTGGTCCGCCAGCCGCTCGAGGAGCTGTTCGACACCGATCTCGAGGGCAAGCCGATCGGGGCGGTGCTCGACACGCTGCACCCGTTCATCATGGGGCGCCGCGACATGCGCGAGAATCCCGACATCTTCGACCTTGCAGATCCCTACTTCAACTCGGGGCTGATGCTGGTGGACATGGCCGGATGGCGGGCGATGGACGTGCGCGGCGCCATGGGCGAACTGGCCGCCCGGGGATGGCTCGCGCGGCTGCAGTACGACCAGGACATGCTCAACATCATCTTCCGCGGCCGGTGGAAGGCGCTGCCCTGGCGCTGGAACACCATGGATGCGCACCGGGCGCACGAGACGCTGAACCCGGCCATCCTCCACTTCACCGGGCTCAACAAGCCCTGGGCCCTCACTGCGGGGATCCGCCGCAGCACGGCCTATGCCCGCTGGTACCGGCACGTAATGACCAACGCGCTGTTCTACAGCTTCGCCCGCCAGCGCTGGAAGCGCTGGTGGCTGAAGCGGCTACCCTTCGGCGGCGGGGTCAGTCGGCGTTGACGCGCCGGCGGTATTCGCTCGCGAGATAGACGCAGACCAGCGCCACGACGATCCCGATCAGCACCTGGAACCAGTCCGTCCGGTTGATGAGATCAGTGGCGAAGGCGAGCGCACTGAACGGCGCATCGCCCAGGAACCAGGCGTCAACGTACCCCTCCTCGGCGAAAGGCAGGCTGGCGCGGTAGCTGAAATAGTCCCAGCTGCGGGTGGCGAACGGATGCAGGCCCCCGAGCGTGACCCATTCGAGCGTCGACACGATCGCCGGCAACACCAGCGAGACCGGGATGGCCCAGCGGCCGATGGCGGTGGCGAGCCCGCCGACGAGCCCCATCAGCGGCAGGTACCACAGCAGGCCCACGGCCAGCGCGACGAGCATGGCAAGCGCCACCTGGAGGTAGATGACGGCGATGCTGCCGAGCGCGGCCATGGTGGCCGACCCGTTGATCAGCATGGTGACGAAGGCAACGCCGAACAGCAGCAGCCCGCTCAGCAGGGCAACGGCGTAGACCGTGCCCGGCAGGATGGTGATGGCGGCCGTGAGCTTCGACAGCAGGACGCGGAAGTCGCTGACCGGCATGGACTTCCAGAACAGCATGGAATTGTTGCGCCGGTCGGCCCAGAAGGCATCGCCGCAATAGAAGAACAGGGTGGCGATCAGATAGAGCGCCCAGCCCGCGCCGAAGCCGAGAAAGCCGATCTCGAAGATGCGCAGCGGAGCGACCGTGAAGATGGCCCCCGAGAAGCGCGCATCGACCCGGCCGACGGTGAAGGCGAGCAGCGTTGCCCCGAAGAGCACGCCCACCAGGAGCAGCGGCCCCCAGAGGAAGGCGCCGCGATGCTCGATGAGTTCGCGGCGGATGAGCGCGATGAAGGCCCTCATTGAGCGGTCTCCGGATTGGCGGTGGGTCGCTGCATGAGGGCGACGAACAGGTCCGACAGGGTGGGCGTGGAGAGAGTGCCGAAAGGCTCGAGGACCGCGCGGTCGACGCCATCGAAGATCATCACGGTCTGGCCGAACCGGGTTTCCTCATAGACCGGGCCATATTTGCGGGCCTGCGACTGCATGTCGGGATCGTTGACGACGAGCTGGGTGAACTTGTCATTCACGGTCTCCATCTGCATGTGCAGGATGAGGTCACCATCGCGGATGAACATGATGTCGGACAGCATGAACTCGATCTCGTCCACCTGATGGGTGGTGATGATCAGGGTGCGTTCCTCGGTCATGTAGTCCTCCAGCAGGCGCCGGGAGAAGCGCTTGCGGTAGGTGATGTCGAGGCCGAGCGTGGGCTCGTCGAGGACGAGGAGCCGGGCATCGATCGCCATGACCACGGCGAGGTGCAGCTGCGCCATCATGCCCTTGGACAGCGTCTTGATCTTCATCTCGGGCCGGATGTCCGTGCCTTCGAGGAACTGGCGCGCCTTGTCCTGCGAGAAGTTGGGGTGGATGTTGTTGAGCAGGGCGAAGAGCTCGCGGACCCGCATGAACCGGGGCAGGCTGGCGACGTCGGAGATGAAGGCGACGTTCTGCATCAACTGGGCGCGCCGGGCGAACGGATCCTCGCCGAGCACGCGGATAGTGCCCTCGCAACTGGTGAGGCCCAGCATGGCGTTGAGGGTGGTGGTCTTGCCGGCGCCATTGTGGCCCACCAGGCCGTAGATCCGCCCGGCAGGAATGTCGAAGTCCAGCCCGTGCAGGATCTCCTTGCGGCCGAAGCGCTTGCGCAGACCCCTGGCGCTGACGATCGGCGGCTGCGTCGCCGGCAGGGTAGTCGGGGACAGGTCGGTCATTTGCTGTCGTCCTCGGTGGAATGATCTGGGGTGAGGAGCTGCTTCATATCCAGCTCCAATGCGCGAATACGGGCGGCGATGCGCGGCCAGTCCTCCTTGAGGAACTGCCGGCGCTCATGGGCAAGCAGCTCCGCGCGTGCGCCTTCCTTGACGAACATGCCCAAGCCCCTTCGCTTCTCGACCACGCCGATCTCGACCAGGGCGTCGTACGCCTTGGTGACCGTCAGCGGGTTGACCGACAGGTCGGCCGCGATCTGACGCACCGACGGCAACGCCTCGCCCTCGGGCACCTGACCCCGGAGGATCATCTCGGTCAGCCGCTGCCGGATCTGCACGAAGATCGGCTGGCTGGTGTGGAAGTCATCCATGTGTTGCGCCTAAGTAGTGTAGTAGTGATGTAGCACAGTGGATCAGAGAGTCAACCATCATCGTTGGCGGGGTTGGCGAAGCGTCCTGATCCAGTATCCAGACTGCAGCAATTACGGAGAGCCTTGCAGGCCCACCCCGCCATCACTACCACTAGAAGACCAATAGGAGACCAGTGATGGCGCAGCACCCGTTCAGGATCGAAATCTGCGTGGAGGGCGTGGACGGGCTGGTCGCGGCGCAGGACGCCGGGGCGGACCGCGTGGAACTTTGCGCGAGCCTGCTCGAAGGCGGGATCACGCCGAGCCTCGGGGTCGTGAAGACGGCGCTCGCGGTCGCGACGATCCCGTTCCATGTGATCGTGAGGCCGCGGGGCGGTGACTTCCTCTATTCCGAACTCGAGTTTCGCTCGATGCTGGAGGATGTCAGTGCCTTGCGCGAGCTGGGCGTCGCCGGTGTGGTGATCGGCTGCCTGACCGCGGATGGCCGCATAGACGAGGCGCGCACCAAGGCGCTGGTGGATGCGGCCCGGCCGCTGGCGGTCACCTGCCATCGTGCCTTCGACATGACGGCGGATTTCAGGGAAGCGGTGGAAGCACTGGTGCGCTGCGGCGTCGACCGAGTGCTCACAAGCGGACAGAGGGACACGGCAGAAGAGGGCATCGACATCCTCAAGGCCACCGCCGAGGTGGCGGCGGGGCGGATCGTGGTGATGGCGTGCGGTGGGCTCGACGAAACCAACATAGGGCGGGTGAAGCAGCAGAGCGGCTGCGACGAGATGCATTTCGCCGCCCTCACCACGGGGCCAAGCGCCATGTCGTACCGCAACCCCCATGTCGGCATGGGCGGAACCGAGATCGAGCGGGAATACGAGATCACGCTGACCGACGGCGACGCGGTGCGCCGCACCATCAGAGCGGCACGCGCGGCATAAGGCGCTTTGCAGCCTGCGCCGCGCTTGGATAGAAGCGCCGCATGGCCCGATCCTTTCTCTTCGCCCAAGACGATGCCGCGGTGGCGACCACCCGGCTGATCGCCACTGCCGCCAGCAGCACCGGCTTCATGAAGGGCGTGCCGAGTGAGCCGCCGCCGGGCTGGTACAGAGCCGGCGGAGACAATTCCGCCTTCCTTTCGGCACTGCACCATGCGTTGCGCCAGACATACCCCGAGGCAGGGGCGGCGTTCCACGCGGTGCGGCTCTGGACCAACCTGATCTGGCAGCCGGCCTATCTGGCGGTGATTGCGGTACATCTGCACGGGGCTGTCCCGGACTTTTCCGGTCTCTCGCAGGACCGGCGCGGCATCTATGTGGACGGGTTCCGTCTGGCGGGACGGCCACAACGCAACGGGACCGTGCAAGAGATGATCGCCGACGCAGCGGGCCAGCTGCGGGCTATGACCACGAGCATGCTGGCGGAGGTCAACACGCTGGAGCGGCTGCGGGAAACCCCGGCGCGGCGCCTGCTCGCCTACCGGATGGCCAGCCTGATGCTGTGGCTTGGCCACCGCCGGCCGGACATGACGCAGGAGGACCAGCTGGCCACAGCCGCCCGGTGGTTCGAGGCACTGGACCTCACCAGCCATGTGGCTCTGGAGGCGGTACCGGCGGGGGATGGCAGCGAGGTGCTGATCGTCAGGCGCAAGGGCTGCTGCCTCGACTACCTGAT
>JAEZHZ010000071.1 GCA_023436745.1 Pseudomonadota bacterium
TTGGTGTGAAATGGAAAAAGCCAGCTTCCGGCAATCGGTTAGCGGGCTTGTCACGCAGGATGAGCGTCACCTCCGCGGTGGTCATGTCGATGCCGCGCAGGCGGATTTCGTGGCTCGACGGGCCACCCAGCAGGAGCGTCGCATCATGGGGTAGGCGGCCAACGGCGGCGTTCTGCGACACGCCCAGATGCTGGGGTTCGAAGCTCTCCGTGCGGGCGGTGCGGGCCTTGTCCAGCCCCGGTTTGTCGTGGTCGAGGATCGCCCATTCCTGGCGGTGCTGCAGGTAGGTATCAAGATGTTCCTGCAGGGCCTGCCAGTCGTAGCTTTCGTGCCGGTAACCCGCCAGTGACCCGTCTAGGCCGGTGATTTTCCAGCCACTGGGGGAGGTTAGGCAGATGAGGTCGCCGGTGAGGTCCGACACGTCTGCCCGCCAGCCTCCATCCTCGATGACCGTTCCCGCAACCGGCTCAACTGCAGCGGAAGGGGACAGTTCGGTCTGCTTTCCGTTACCGGCAGCGGCATCATCTGCAGACAGGTGTGACATCGCAGCAGAAATGTAGTCCCGCTGCTCCTGCCATGACTGCTCGGAGTAGCGGAAGCGGTAATCCGTCGCGCGGGCAGCTTCGAAATCGCTCCTGTCCCAGGCCGTCGTGTCCCGGAGAAACGTTTTGATGTCGACGCCCCAGGTGTGCTCCGCCACCAGGGTGAGGCCACGCCCGAATGCTCGGCGCTCGGGTGTCAGGTCATCGGCGAAGCTGTCATAGAGCCGCTGCATGGACTTGAAGCGGGCAAGCTTGATGGGGTCGCTGGCAGCGCCGTGAATCCAGCTGTCTCCGATCTCCTCGGTGACGACGGGCAGCGCCTCGCGCCGCTCCCACATCAACGCGCCGAACGCGTCCAGGGTGGATGCAGTGATCTCGGCGCCGGGATTGGCGTGGTGCAGGTGCCGCAGCACTTCGACCGTCTGTGCCACGCTCTGTGGACCGATGTTGTCGTTGGTATGGGCGAAGCTGATCCCCACGTCGCTGCCGGCCGGGAAGTCGGTGCCGCCATAGGAGTTCTGGTACATCACCACGACTTCGCTGCCATCCGGGGCGCGCCAGCGGAAGATCGGCGGCACGTCGGGGACGGGGCTCGCGGTGTTGACGCCCAGATGCAGGAAACGGACGCCTGCCTCCGCCAGCAGCGGCACCATGCCCAGAGTGTGGCCGGGCACATCGGTCATCTTGGCTGCACTCGTGCGCCGCCCGAAGCGCTGGTCCAGTTCCTGCGCGAAACTGAGGCCAGCCCGGAACAGGGCAGAGGACATCAGTTCGGTATGGGTGGTGAAGGGCAGGGCGTGCCAGGTGATCAGCCCGCGCTCGATGGCGCGCTCCAGCCGCCTGACCTGCTCCGGGGCCTGCGAGTTCAGGTGATCCCAGATGAGCCAGGCACCCGTGGTCCAGATAAATGAAGGCCGCGCATGGTTTTCGTTGAAGAAGTGCTCCCCAGTGCTGATCGCCTGCGGGATGAACTGCTCATGGTATTGCCGGCGAACCTTTGCGGCATGGTCGGTGAAGCCGATGTCGAGATGGGTCTTGAAGATGAGGTGGATAAGCTGGGAGGTCATGGAGTCAGCCAACCGTGCCGCGCACCACGAGCCGCGTCTGCAGGGTCTCTTCGAGTGGAGGGGCGCCGGGCTCGGCGAGCCGGCGCAGGATCAGGCGCACCAGCGCGCGCACGCGTTCGTCGAGGTCGAACTTCACTGTGGTGAGGTTGTAGCTCTTCCAGTGTGACTGGGCGATGTCGTCGAAGCCGACGACCTTGACGTCTTCAGGCACTCTCAGCCCGAGTTCATGCCGCAATGCGTCCATGACGCCGAAGGCGCCAACGTCGTTCGCAGCGAATATGGCGTCGGCACCCTTGCCGATGCGGAACAGGTCGATCGTGGCGTTGTAGGCCGCTTCGTAGCTGAAATCGCCCGGAGCTATGATCGGCGGCGGCAGGCCGCGCTCGGCCATCACGGCTCGCAGCGTTGCCTCGCGAGACTCGTTGGCGCGTGAGCGTGACACGCCGGACACATAGGCGATGCGACGGGCGCCGAAGCCCTGCAGCAGGGCGACCGCCTGCTCGATGCCATCATACTGGAGCACGTTCAGCCTGTCGTGGAGAGGGCCGCCCTCTGTTCTTCCGCTCGCGCCCGGGGGCGGATAATGCACGTAGATCGGGACGGCCCGCCCGAGCACCCGCGCCAAGGTCGTCGGCTTCACGTTCTCGACGAAGGCGATCACCGAGTCCGGGTTGAACCCGCGCATATAGGCGAGCAGCTGCTCGTCCATGCTGTAGTCCGTCCGGGTCTTGAACAGCAGGGTGGCGAAGCCTTCCGCCTGCAGTGCCGTGGTCAGCGCATCGACCTCCTGGCTCTCCCAGTGGCTGCAGACGTCGGGCACGATGACGCCGACCAGATGCGAACGGCCGCTGACCAGCGCCCGCGCCGCACGGTCCGGCGTGTAGTTCAGCTCCTCCGCGATCCTGAGGATCAGTTCCCGCTTCTCGGGCTTCAGCGAAGTGTGGGGATTGAAGGCGCGCGACACCGCCACGCGCGAGACATTCGCCCGGCGCGCGACCATTTCGGCGGTCGCCCGTTCACGCGTGCCAGTCAAGATCTCCCCCTCGCATTGAAAGCGTGTTCACTTCCCTGCTGCTCCAACGCATGCCTGTCAAGGGGAGCGGCCGCACAGGTGGCGCTGTCATGCAGATGTTGCACCGCATTGCTAGGCATCCCCGCGTCTGCCGCCGTTGTCCCTCGGGTCGGCGGCGCATTGACAAAGTTGAAAACGTGTTCATTCTGGATCGGTCCGCTGCATCAGCCAAGGCCTTCAGCGGTCCAAAGCGGCTACCGGGAACCGGAGCCACCACATGGGAGGTTTGCAATGAGCATTCGTCTGCGCGCCCTGGCGCTCGGGCTCGCCGGTGCCACAGCGCTGGCCGGTCAGGCTTTCGCCGTTGACCTGGAGATCACCTGCCGCTGCGTCATCGGTGGCGTCAACAGCGGCACGGCCGAGTGGATCGAGAATTCCGTCATCCCGGCCTTTGAAGCCGCCAATCCCGACATCAACGTCAACCTCAACCAGTTCGGCGGCGAGGACGCGCAACTCACCCAGCAACTGGCACTCGACTTCTCGACCGGCGCCGGCCCGGACGTCACCGCTTTCGACGGCTTCCTCATCCCGAGTTTCGTCGGGGGCGGGCTGCTGAAGCCGCTGGAAGAAGTCGCAGGGCCCGAGGTGAACGAGTGGTCCGGCTGGGAGGCGCTGTCCGATGGCTCCAAGGCGCTGATGGAGTACGAGGGCAAGTACTACGGCATTCCCCTCGGTACCGACGTGCGAATGGCTTACATCCGCAAGGACATCTTCGAGGAAGCCGGGCTGGACGGCGACAACTGGCAGCCGACCTCCTGGGAGGAAATCCTCGACGCCGCTCGCAAGATCAAGGAAGCGCGTCCCGACAGCTTCCCGATCCAGCTGAACGCCGGCGTCGCCATGGGCGAGGCCACGACCATGCAGGGCTACTGGCTGGCGCTGCTCGGCACCGGCGAGAGCGTCGTCGACGAGAGCGGCAAGTTCATCATCGCCAGCCCCGGCATTCTCGATACGCTCAACCTCTACAAGACCATCTATGTCGATGAGCAACTCGGCGACCAGCGTGCGCAGCTTCTGGCGGATGGGCGCAACCGCTCCTTTGCCAACTTCCGCGATGGCGTGACCGCGATCCTGTTCGAGGGCGACTATTTCTACCGCTCGGTCACGCCCGAGGGCTCCGAGTTCGCCGTGCCGAACCGTGAAGAGGTCATGGGGTGGGCGAAGATCCCGGCAAAGGAGCCCGGCACCGGCATCCGCGGACAGGACTTCGTCACCATCTCCGGCGGCACTGGTTTCGTGCTGAACCCTGCCACCGATACGCCCAAGGAAGCCTGGGCGCTGCTGTCCTTCATGAACGAGCCGGAGATGCAGAACGCCTTCCAGGCCATTCAGCCGCGCATTACCGCCCGGACGGACATCGAAATCCCGAACAGCCCCTTCCTCACCGAGACCAGCCAGACGCTTCTGCCGTTGACCACGGCCCGCCCGAACGACCCCAACTACAATGCGGTCTCGGCGGAAATCCAGCGCATGACCGAGGCGGTAGTGTCGGGTGAACTCTCCCCGGAAGACGCGATGGCCCAGTACGGCCAGGCAGTCATCTCCATTGTCGGCGAAGAGAACACCGTCAAACTGCTCTAGTCTCACTCGCCCGGCGCGCTCCGGCGTGCCGGGCCAAGGGAACACGGCTGCCCGATGGACCGCCACAAGCGGGCTGTTCCCGGACCTTGTCCGAAGGGAGTCGAACTTGCACCGCGGCTCACGCCCGAAGGGGGATGCCGAGGTCTCCCGCAAGAGGGCAGCCCTGCTGCGCCGGATTGGACCGCCATGACCACCGAACCCCATCGCGACCAGCCCAGGCGTAGGGTCCGCAACTTCTCGCTGCTGTCGAACCTGGCCGGCGCCGTCTTCATGAC
>JAEZHZ010000082.1 GCA_023436745.1 Pseudomonadota bacterium
GGGCAAAGCTCTCCGATGTGAGCGCCCGGCTGCCCGGCAACAGAGTGACGGCAAAGGTGGCGCGCCGGCGGCCGGCTGCGTCGTAATCACCATGCGGGATGGTATCCATCATCACGTTGCCGGCGCAGCGCGCGTCGACGCCGTCCGCCGCGAGCATTTGCGCCAGGTTAGGAGAACAGCAAAAGACCGTACCACAAGCCTTCCTGATCGCCCGGCGCTCGAGGCCGGAATAGAGCCGTGCCGCTCCGGTCTTGTAGACGTCGATATAGAAGATATTGCGGTGCCCGGTTGCGAGGCATGCCAGCACGCCCACCATGTCGCCGACCACGATGACCTTGTCGTACTTGCCGCGAACGCGGTGCAGGAAGCGTAACGCAGGAGGAATGGTGCCGAGCCCGCCGGAGGCGATATCCCGCCGGAGGGAGCCCTTCACATTGCGCCAGCCCTCGGAGGCGAGCGATGCGCGGGGGCCGACGATGCGGCAGACACTGGCATAGGCGTTGCCCGACCCGATCATGGGGTAGGCTTCCACGATCACGTCGCTGGAGAGCCGTGCCGCGATCTCTGCGGCTATCGCATCTTCACCGTGACCATTGGAAATAACCAGAAAGCGCGGACGGACTGACGCTTCCGTCACACTCAGGCTCCCCGGCCGTATCGCTCAAAGGCGGTGTGTGCGGCCTCGGCGTCGGCGTAAGGCTCCTGCCGGTCCACGCTCCAGTAGAAGAGTTCATCGAGCGGTATCGGCTTGCCGGTAATGGCGCACCTGACGAACGTGCCGGGCTTGAGCACGACATAGTCGCCGTCCATGTAGCGGATGGTGGCCTCGGCGGGCGAGAAGCCCTTGTCAAAGATGTTCATGACGCCATTCCTTGTCGTCGTCGATATAGCGCTCGGCCGCGTCGATCAAAAGAGGCTTTCCTGTGTTCCACCGTCGCTGCGGGGCTTCCTCGGCCGAACGGCCGGGCTGCCCGAGACGGTGACGCCGACTTCGCCATCATGGAACTCCACCGCCAGCTGTTCGCCGGGCGCGAGCCCCTCGCGGTGGTGAACCAGATTGCCGTCCATGTCCTTCACAACGGCGTAGCCGCGAGCAAGCACGCTGCGATAGCTCAGGGTATCGAGCAGCTTGCCTGCCTGGGTGAGAGCAGCCTGCCGATCTGCAATGGCGCGATCCATCCCGCCCGCGAGACGCGCGGCGAGAGGGGCCAGTACGCTGCGCCCGTGGCGCAGCTCGGCGAGCAGGGCAGCGGGTGTCAGCTTGCCGGCGACGCCAAGGAACTGGCCTCGGCGCCGTTCGACCAGGCGCATCACTTCTGGCGCAAGGCGCGTGGCGCAGGGGTCATATCTGAGACGGGCCTGCTCGACGCTCTTGCGAACACCCGCCTCCTTGCGCAGCGACAGCGCCGCCAGTCGCTCCGCGAGTTCGGCGCGCCGGCGCTGCAGCATCTGCGGGACAAGGCGAGGTGCGACGCGGGAGAAGGCGACGTGCCGATCCTGCACGGAGTGCCTGAGACAGGCGAGCAGCGAGCTTGCGGCGTGGTCGAGGCGCTGGCGCTGGGCCGATACGAGGTCCTGCGGGCGCGGCAGGCCGGCTGAGGCAGCCCGCAGGCGGTCGCGGGCGCTGCCGGCAACCCGCCGGGCCCCGTTGCGCTGGCGGGCACCGAGATCGTCCACATAGCCCACCAGTTCGCTGCGGACGGGCACCGCCGCCTCGGCAGCCGCAGTAGGCGTGGGCGCGCGCATGTCAGCGGCATAGTCGCACAGCGTGGTGTCGGTCTCGTGACCCACGGCGGAGATGACAGGTATGCCGCTGGCAGCCACGGCCCGCACCAGGGCTTCGTCGTTGTAGCCCCACAGGTCCTCGATGGAGCCGCCGCCGCGTGCGACGATCAGCAGTTCGGGCCGCGGGATCGGACCCTCGGCAGCCATCGCGTTGAAACCTTCGAGCGCGGCCACGACTTCCGCGGCCGATGTTTCGCCCTGCACCCGGACCGGCCAGACCAGCACGTGGGTGGGGAAGCGATCCTCGAGACGATGCAGGATGTCGCGGATGACCGCGCCGGTGGGCGAGGTGATGACCCCGATCACTCGCGGCAGGTAGGGCAGGGGGCGTTTACGCTCACGGGCGAACAGCCCCTCGGCAGCGAGCTTCCTGCGGCGCTCCTCGAGCAGGGCCATCAGCGCGCCGGCACCGGCAGGCTGTATCTGCTCGATGACGATCTGGTACTTCGAGGACCGTGGGAAGGTGGTGAGCCTGCCCGTGGCAATGACCTCAAGACCTTCCTGGGGTTTGAAGCTCAGGCGCGCGAAGCTGGTCTTCCACACGACAGCATCGATGGAGGCGTTCTCGTCCTTGAGGGTGAAATAGGCGTGGCCGGAAGAGTGCTGGCCGCGATAGCCGGAGATCTCACCCCGCACCCTCACATAGCCGAACTCCTCCTCGACCGTGCGCCGGACCGCCTGCGATATCTCGCTGACGGTGTACTCGGCGGCGTTGGTGAGGACCTGGGACATACTGTTCTGGTGCGCCAATGGCGCCGCCGGGTCAAGCCGCACGGGGCAGGGGGGACCGCCTCCGTCCCCGACTACTCGGCAGCTTCGGCCTGGCCGGCGGAGGCGACGTCGAGGTTGCCCATCGACTGCACGATGTGGTTGGCGAGCGCATCATAGATGCCGCCATAGGCGTGGCTTGCCCGCATCAGCGCGATCTGCGCGTCACCCAGCCGGGGCAGGCCGTGCTCGTCGCTGATGACGCGCATGCCCGGCTGCAAGGCGCTCTCGGGCAGGAAGCCTACCGCGAGGTCCGACAGCACGGCGCTGGAGATGGCTGTGGCGTTCGAGGAGGTATAGGCGACGCGATAGTCCCGGCCCGTTCGATCGAGCGCCTGCATCGCATCCTTGCGCCAGATGCAGCACTGCGGACCGCAGGCGATCGCCAGGGGCTCGGTGGCAAGGGCGCGACCGCCGTGGGAGGCCACCCAGAACATGCGCTCCGTGCGGAAGAGCTCGCCATAGTTCTGTTCTGTGCCCTGGGTAAAGACGATGAGATCGTACCGGCCGGCGCGCATGCCCGAGAGCAATTGTTCGGAGGCCATGCAGGACACATCCACCGCGATGCGCGGATGCGTGCGCTGGAAACTGGAGAGGATCACGGGCAGCAATCGCACCGCATAGTCATCGGGGACACCGAAGCGGATGGACCCCGAAAGATCGCCATCCGAGAAGTGGTCGATGATCTCGGCGTTCAGCCGAAGCATCTTGCGGGCGCGAGCATAAAGCGTGTCGCCGTGGGCGGTCAGCGATACGCTGCGGCCATCACGCGTGAACAGCGTGTAACCCAGGCGTTCTTCGAGCCGCTTGATCTGCATGGAGACGGCCGACTGGGTCTTGTTCACCCGCCTGGCGGCTTCGGTGAAACTGCCGCAGTCGGCGATGGCGCAGAAACTCTGCAACTGATCGAGGTCGAGCGGGGCGGACATTTCTTCATCACCCGAATTGATCACGATGATGAAATCTATTTGTTAGACGAATGGAAGTCCAGAGCCTAGTTCTACGGTCACCGGCGCCGACAACTGGCGCCTTTACCTGCCGGCGACCTCCCCTGCCGGTACAAGCACGATCCGGAGACTATCATGGCTCTCTCGCTGTCTGGCGAGCGGTCAGTCGCGGCCGCCACGCCCCTGAACCCCATCGCCGCCTTCAAGCGCTGGATCAGCGGCCTTGCTGCGGACCGGCGTCGCCGGGCTGCCCTCCATTCCCTGCTGGAGCTTGACGATGCGCGTCTGCGTGACCTGGGCATCGCCAGGGCCGATGTTTTCGAGGCATTGCGCACGGATCGCTGTGCCGGCCTGGTGCTGAGCACCGCCAGGGCGCGCAACGCGCGCGCCTGATGACGAGCTTGCGGCGCCGGCTGTGCTGGCCGGTGCCGCTTCCCCATGGCGCGGACGCCGAGCGGACGCGTCATCCCTGGATCGGTTTTGCCGCCGGTCCCATTTCCTGACGACTCAACCGGACCGTAGCCTGTGCTACGCGTCCGGCTTTTTTGTCAGGTGAGGCTTTCTGTCAGTTGAGAGTGGCGCCGGGAGGTTGTCCCTCCCCGCACTCACGGCAGTTGCGCGAAGCCCTCGTCGAAGCCGTTGAGGGAGACCGGGATGCCGATCCCTTCCTCGGGCGTCTTGAACACCACGAAGATGGCTTCCTCGCCCTCGGAGAGAGTCTGGATCAGGCTGTCATCGAGGATCACCTCGGCAATGCAGCCATTGGGCAGGCAGCGCACGAAGGCAACGCGGCCCATGTCCTGACCGTCGACATTGAGGCCGAGCCCGTTGGGCAGCAGTACGCCCAGCGGCGCGAGCACCCGCAGCAGCCGCGCTTCGCGATCGGCCGTGCGCAGGACGATCACCGACAGCCCCACATTGGGCTCGTCCTCTGCCATCACGTTCTGGATGATGGCGCATTGTTCGAAGCTGGCGCCGGGCGGGGTGTCGCAGCTCATCTGCCAGTCCCCGTACTCGCCACGCACGGTGCCTTGTGCAGAGGCGGGGATAACGAAGGTGGCCGCGAGCGCTGCGGCTAGGCCCAGTCGGGCCACGAGGCGGTTGAGGCTGAAGGTCACTCTGTCACATCTCCTGCCGAATCGGGCCGGGGCGGGCTCGGTTCTGTGTCGGGCAGGCGGCCCGACGAGTCAACCAAACGCCTGTTCACCCGCGCATCTGGTGCAAGAACTGCGGCGGCGGTGAGGCGAAACCGGGGATCAATATGACGCATGCCGGCGCCCCATTGCCGCAATAGACTCGGCTGTTCCGATGTGGTTTAGGTGCCAAGAACGAGTTTATCGCTCCGAGGTTGAGTCGGGGCGGCGTTAGCTATGCCGCTGGTATCCCTCAATCCGGTGCGATCGCACCACTGTATTCGATAGGGGGTTTCGGTGACCGGGCAGTTCTTCAAGACGATGGGAGCCGCAGCGGCAACCGCGCTGGCCATGGTGCCGGCACTGGCGTTCGGCCAGGAGGCGGGCCAGCAGGTCCCCGGATATGCCGAGCCAGGGCAGTATCACCTTCAGCCTTCCGTGACGCCGATCATGGACTCCATCGTGTCGTTCCACGACGGCATCCTGATGTGGAGCATCAGTCTGATCGTGGTGCTGGTGCTGGCGCTGCTGGTGTGGGTGGTCGTGCGCTACAACGCCAAGTCCAACCCGAACCCCAATCCCTTCACCCACAACACGCTGGTCGAGATCGTCTGGACGGTCGCGCCGATCATCGTGCTGATCATCATCGCCATCCCGTCGTTCGGCGTGCTGGCTGACCAGATGACCATCCCGAACGGCGAGCGCAAGTATCTGGGCTCGAACATCTTCTCGTTCGGCGAAGTCGACGTGCCGGCGCCGGAACTGACCGTCAAGGCCATCGGCCAGCAGTGGTACTGGGACTATGAATATGTCGACCAGGGCGTGACCGTGACCTCGATCATGCTCGGGGACGAAGAGCGCCTGGCCACCAAGCCGGAGCAGCCGCGCCTGCTAGCCGTGGACAACGAGCTCGTGGTGCCGGTCGATACGACCGTGCGCCTGCAGGTCACCGCCGACCCGCTCGGCGTCATCCATGCCTTCGCCGTGCCGAGCTTCGGCGTGAAGGTCGACGCGGTGCCGGGTCGCCTCAACGAGACCTGGTTCAACTCGCGCGAGACCGGCATCTTCTACGGCCAGTGCTCCGAGCTTTGCGGCAAGGACCATGCGTTCATGCCGATCGCCGTCCGCGTGGTCACCAAGGAAGAATTCGCAGCCTTCATCGCGGCGGCAGAGGGCGCGGACTACGCGACCGCGGCCGCCACGCTGCCGGCTGTGCAGTAAGTTTTAGGGTCAGGGGACGATTATGGCTGACACCACCGCTCTCGAGGCGCACGCCACCGGGCATGACAACGCCGCGCATGCGCACGAGCCTACCGGCTGGCGCCGCTGGCTCTACTCGACCAACCACAAGGACATCGGGATCATGTACCTGGTGTTCGCGATCATCGCGGGCATCATCGGCGGCTTGCTCTCCGGCGTCATGCGCATGGAGCTGCAGGAGCCCGGCATCCAGATCTTCCACGGCCTTGCAGCCATGGTGTACGGCGTCGAGGGCGGCGAGGCTCTGGACGCCGGCAAGCACATGTACAATGTGTTCACCACCGCCCATGCGCTGATCATGGTGTTCTTCGTGGTGATGCCCGCCACCATGGGCGGCTTCGCCAACTACTTCGCGCCGTTGATGATCGGCGCGCCGGACACGGCGTTCCCGCGCATCAACAACATCGCGTTCTGGCTGCTGCCGGCTGCGTTCATCCTGCTGCTGCTCTCGCTGTTCTTCGAAGGCGCCGGTCCCGGTGCGCTCGGCTTCGGTGGCGGCTGGACCGTCTATCCGCCGCTGTCTACTGCCGGTCACCCCGGTCCCGCCCTCGACTTCGCGATCCTGGCGCTGCACGTTGCGGGTGTCAGCTCGATCCTGGGTGCGATCAACCTGATCACCACCATCCTGAACATGCGCGCGCCGGGCATGACCCTGCACAAGATGCCGCTGTTCGCCTGGTCGGTGCTGGTCACCGCCTTCCTGCTGCTGCTGGCGCTGCCGGTTCTCGCTGGTGCGATCACCATGCTGCTGACCGACCGCAACTTCGGCACGACCTTCTTCTCGCCGCAGGGCGGTGGCGACCCGATCCTGTACCAGCACCTGTTCTGGTTCTTCGGTCACCCCGAAGTGTACATCATGATCCTGCCGGGCTTCGGCATCATCAGCCACATCGTGGCGACCTTCTCGCGCAAGCCAGTGTTCGGCTATCTCGCGATGGCCTACGCCATGGTTGCCATCGGCTTCGTCGGCTTCGTCGTGTGGGCTCACCACATGTACACCACCGGCCTCAGCCTCGACGTGCAGCGCTACTTCGTGGCGGCCACCATGGTCATCGCGGTGCCGACCGGCGTGAAGATCTTCAGCTGGATCGCCACCATGTGGGGCGGCTCCATCACCTTCCGCACTCCCATGCTGTGGGCGATCGGCTTCATCTTCCTCTTCACCGTGGGTGGTGTGACGGGTGTGGTGCTGGCGAACGCCGGTGCGGACCGTGCCCTGCACGACACCTACTATGTGGTCGCGCACTTCCACTACGTGCTGTCGCTCGGCGCCGTGTTCTCGATCTTCGCGGGCTGGTACTACTGGTACCCCAAGATGTTCGGCTACATGTACAACGAGTTCCTCGGCAAGCTGCACTTCTGGGTCATGTTCATCGGTGTGAACCTGATCTTCTTCCCGCAGCATTTCCTCGGCCTCGCCGGCATGCCGCGACGCTACATCGACTACCCAGATGCGTACGCCCTGTGGAACCGCGTCTCGTCGGTGGGCTACTACATCACCTTCGTGGCCATGCTGATCTTCTTCTATGCGACCTGGGAAGCCAGCCGCCGGAAGCGTCCGGCCGGTGACAACCCGTGGGGCGAAGGTGCGACGACGCTCGAGTGGACCCTGTCCAGCCCGCCGCCGTTCCACCAGTTCTCGACGCTGCCGAAGATCGAAGACTCCAAGGCACACTAACACGCAACAGGGCCGCGCCAGCGCGGCCCGCAACAACCGAGGCCGACGCAGTGGCTCTGATCGACGACAGCCGTAACCTTCCCGCCATGGCGGGCGAAGCACGCGTGGGGGACTACCTCGCGCTGCTGAAGCCAAGCGTCATGCAGCTGGTCGTGTTCACGGCCATCGTGGGGCTGCTGGTCGCGCCCGGCAGCATTCATCCCGTCCTGGGCATCATTGCCGTCCTCTGCATCGCCATCGGTGCAGGAGCCTCCGGTGCCCTCAACATGTGGTACGACGCCGATATCGACGCGGTGATGAGCCGGACCCGCAACCGGCCGGTGCCGGCTGGTCGCGTCACTCCCGGCGAGGCGCTGGCTTTCGGGCTGGTGCTGTCGGTGTTCTCGGTGGCGCTGCTCGGCCTTGCGACCAACTGGGTCGCCGCGGGGCTTCTTGCCTTCACCATCTTCTTCTTTGCCGTGGTCTACACGATGTGGCTCAAGCGCTCGACGCCGCAGAACATCGTGATCGGCGGTGCCGCCGGCGCCTTCCCGCCGATGGTGGGCTGGGCCGCCGTGACCGGCACGGTCAGCTGGGAAAGCGTCGTTCTCTTCCTGATCATCTTCCTGTGGACCCCGCCGCACTTCTGGGCGCTCGCTCTCTACAAGCAGGCAGACTATGGGGCTGCCGGCATTCCGATGATGCCGAACGTGGCGGGCGAAAACTCCACCAAGCGCCAGATCCTCATCTACACGGCGCTGCTCGCCGTTTCAGCACTGCTGCCGACATGGCTCGGTATGGCCGGGACCGTCTACACCGTGGTTGCGGTGGTCACCGGCGTGGCCTTCATGTGGCTGTCGGTGCGGCTGGTGCGCGCGACCGAGTCGATCCAGATGCGCAAGGCAGCGCGGGTGCTCTTCAACTACTCGCTGAGCTACCTGTTCATCGTCTTCCTTGCGCTGCTGTGCGATAATCTGCTTGCCCGTCTTGGAGGTGTGCTCTGATGGCTACACCCGAAAACAACCGTCCTGATCCCGTCGAGACCCCGGAAGCGGCCGCCGCGCGTGACCGCCAGCGGCGCCGGCGCTCCTGGGCGTTGGCCGCGGCCCTCGCGCTGTTCGCTCTCACCTTCTACGTGCTGACCGTCGTCAAGATGGGGCCGGCCCTGTTCGAACGGGCGCTCTGATGACGGAAGTCGCGCACCACTCCTCCGGCACGCCCGATAACCGGCGCAACAGGCGCGTGGGCCTCATCTCGCTCGCTGTCGTTGCCGGGATGGTGGGGCTGGCCTACGCCTCGGTGCCGCTCTACCAGCTGTTCTGCCAGATCACCGGCTACGGCGGGACCACGCAGGTGGCGACCGACAGCCCCAAGGGCGTGATCGACCGGATCATGACGGTTCGCTTCGATGCGAGCGTTGCCAACGATCTCAACTGGACCGTGAGGCCGGCAGCTTCCGTGACCGACAATGTCGGTGGCGTCGACACGGTGAACTACATCGCGACCAACCACAGCGACAAGCCGGTCACCGGCCAGGCAATCTTCAACGTGACACCCTCCGCGGCGGGTGTGTACTTCAACAAGATCGAGTGCTTCTGCTTCACCGAGCAAACGCTGCAGCCCGGTGAGACAGTAGAGATGCCGATCGTGTTCTTTGTCGATCCCGAGCTCGACGACAACCGCGAGCTCGACACCATCCGAGAGATCACTCTCTCTTATACCTTCTACGCTTCAGACAACGGGGGAAGCTGACCATGGCTGGAGTAGCCAAGAACCACGACTATCACATGGTCGAACCGAGCCCTTGGCCGATTGTGATGTCGGCCGCGGTGCTGGTGCTTGCCATCGGCGGCATCGCCTGGATGCACGACTGGACTCCCTGGCTGTTCTTCATCGGTCTCGCCGGCGTGCTCTATGCCATGTACGCATGGTGGAGCGACGTCATTAAGGAAGCCAATGACGGCGTGAGCCACACGCCCGTCGTGCAGCTCCATCACCGCTACGGCATGATGCTGTTCATCGCCTCCGAGGTGATGTTCTTCGTCGCCTGGTTCTGGGGCTATTTCGACGGTTTCTTCCGGCTGTCCGACGTCGAGCAGTATACCCGCGTCGAAGTGACGGGCGGGCACTGGCCGCCGAACGGCATCGAGCTCTTCGATCCGTTCCACCTGCCGTTGTTCAATACCCTTATCCTGCTGACCTCCGGCACCACCGTGACCTGGGCTCACCACGCCTTGCTAGAGGGTGACCGCAAGGGCCTGCGCTGGGGCCTGATCCTGACGATCGCCCTCGGCGTGCTGTTCTCGATCGTCCAGATTCTCGAGTATACCCAGGCCGGGTTCTCGTTCTCGGGCAACTTCTACGGCGCCACCTTCTTCATGGCGACCGGCTTCCACGGCTTCCACGTCTTCATCGGCACCGTGTTCCTGCTGGTCTGCCTGATCCGCGCGGAGCGGGGCGATTTCACGCCTCAGCGTCACCTCGGCTTCGAGTTCGCTGCCTGGTACTGGCACTTCGTCGACGTGGTGTGGCTGTTCCTGTTCGCCTCAGTCTACATCTGGGGTGCCTGGGGCGTTCCGTTGACGGGCCACTAAGGGGCTCAAGTTCGAATGATCCGGGGCGCAGCCGCAGGC
>JAEZHZ010000084.1 GCA_023436745.1 Pseudomonadota bacterium
GCGACTTCCCCGAGCAGTTCGGCGCGGGCGAAGACCTGGTGCCGCGCGGCGCCGTCGTGCGGTATGCGCGCGATCCGCCCGTGCCCGAGATCGTAGACCCGCGCTTCGCCCCCGGCCCCCAGCAAAGGTGCGTCCGCGTTGCCGAGATGAAGAAGCACGTCCTGGTCCGTCGCAAGCTCGAGCATGGGAGCGGCTTGCGGGCTAACGGGGTGCTTGTCAACGCCTGCGCTTGACCACCCCAACGGCCGCCACTAGGGTCCGCCGCGTTTCCCCGCCCGGATTGTGTTGCCGATGTCGTCCCGCCCCGCTCACCTGGATCCGAAAAACTCGTTCCAGGGCCTGATCCTGACCCTGCAGAACTTCTGGGCCGCGCAGGGTTGCGTCATCCTGCAGCCCTACGACATGCAGATGGGCGCCGGCACGTTCCACACCGCGACCATGCTGCGCGCGCTGGGCCCCAGGCCCTGGAAGGCCGCCTATGTGCAGCCGAGCCGCCGCCCCACCGATGGCCGCTATGGCGAGAACCCGAACCGGCTGCAGCACTACTATCAGTTCCAGGTGATCCTGAAGCCCTCGCCCGACAACATTCAGGAACTGTACCTCCAGTCGCTGGCCGAGATCGGCCTCGATTCGCGCGTGCATGACATCCGGTTCGTCGAGGACGACTGGGAAAGCCCGACACTCGGCGCCTGGGGGCTGGGCTGGGAATGCTGGTGCGACGGCATGGAAGTGTCGCAGTTCACCTATTTCCAGCAGGTCGCCGGCTTCGAGTGTGCCCCGGTCCCGGGCGAGATCACCTACGGGCTCGAGCGGCTCGCCATGTACGTGCAGGGCGTCGAGAACGTCTACGATCTCAACTTCAACGGCCGCGAGGGCGCCGACAAGGTGACCTATGGCGACGTGTTCCTGCAGAACGAGCGGGAAAGCTCGAAGTACAATTTCGAGGCGGCGGATACGGATATGCTGTTCCGCCACTTCGAGGATGCGGAACGCGAATGCCGCGCCATCCTCGAGAAGGGCGCGACTGCCAATCGCCAGACCATGGCCATTCCGGCCTATGAACAGGTGATCAAGGCCTCGCACAACTTCAACATGCTGGATGCGCGCGGGGTGATCTCCGTCACCGAGCGGCAGAGCTACATCCTGCGCATCCGCGAACTGGCAAAGGCCTGCGGCGAAGCCTGGCTGCAGACCGACGGCGGCGGCGCCGGGTAGCCGCCAGCATTCATTAACAAAAGTTGCAACGGCTCCGTGGCGGTGCCAGTCTCCGCTCGGCGCAACGTTAGCGCAGGGAGAGGATAATCATGTTCGGCTGGATCATTCTGGGTGTCGTAGTTCTTGCGGTGCTCTATGCGGTCGTTCTCTACAACGGGCTGGTGAAGTCCCGCCAGCTGGTGGAGGAGGGCTGGTCCGGCATCGACGTGCAGCTGAAGCGCCGCTCCGACCTGATCCCCAACCTGCTCGAGACGGTGAAGGGCTACATGGGCCACGAGCGCGAGACGCTCGAGGCGGTGACCAATGCTCGCGCCGCCGCAACCAGCGCCGCGGCGGGCTCTCCCGCCCAGCGCGCCCAGGCGGAAGGCCAGCTGTCCCAGGCTCTCGGCCGGCTCATCGCCACCGCGGAGGCCTATCCGGACCTCAAGGCCAGCACCAATTTCCTCGAGTTCCAGTCTTCCCTGCAGACCATCGAGGACGAGATCCAGATGGCGCGGCGCTACTACAACGGCGCGGTGCGCAATCTGAACGTCATGGTGGAATCCGTCCCCTCCAACCTGATCGCCGGTCCCTTCGGCTTCCAGAAGGCGGAGTATTTCGAGCTCGAGAATCCTGCCGACCGGGCTGTCCCCACCGTCAAGTTCTGAACGGCCATGCGGTTGCTGCGCCTGTTTCTCGGCGTCCTCCTCGCCCTCATGCTGGCGCTGCCGGCGCTGGCCCGCGAGGAGATCCGCTCGCTTGACGCAGAGGTGACGCTGCGGACCGATGGTTCGGTGCGGGTGGTTGAAACGCTCGACATCAACGCCGAACTGGCCGAGATCCGCCGCGGCATCTTCCGGGACATCTTTACCACCCAGATAGCCGACGACGGGGCCAAGCTGCGCTCCGACATCGACGTGATCGCTGTAACCCGCGACGGACAGCCGGAGACCTTTCGCGTCGAGCGCATGGGCAATTTTCACCGCATCTGGATCGGCGATCCCGAGCGAATGCTGAGCCGCGGCGTACACCGCTACGTCATCAGCTACACCATGACGGGGATGGCCCGGCAGTTCGACGACCACGACGAACTCTACTGGAACGCCACGGGTCACTACTGGAACTTCCCGGTGCTCGAGTCTTCGGCACGCGCCATCCTGCCGGAAGGCGCGGTCATCGAGGACCTGGTCGCCTATACCGGGGAGGTCGGCTCCACCGAACAGGCCGTGAGCATCACCCGCGTCTCGAACACTGAGGCAGTGTTCCGCACCGAGCGGGCGCTGGCGCCGGGGGAAGGGATGACCTTCGCCGTTGCCTTCAACAAGGGCGTGCTGGTGGCCCCCACCGGGGTCGACGCGGTTCTTGCCTGGCTGTCGAGCCTGCGCGACGTCTGGGTGCCCGTGCTCGGGGTCGTTCTGGTCCTTGCCTACAACCTCACCGCCTGGAACCGGGTGGGCCGCGATCCGCCGAAGGGCACGATCATCCCGTTGTTCCATCCGCCCAAGGGGTTCTCGCCGGCCCTGACGCACTACGTGCACAATTGGGGCTTCACCAACAGCGGCTGGACGGCGATGACAGCGGCCATCTTCGACCTCGGCGTCAAGGGGCTGTTGCGGATCGACAATTCCGGAGAGGCGCTGACGGTGACGTCAACCGGGAATGCGCCCGGCGAACCGCTGCCGGCGCCGGAAAAGGTCATCTACGACTATGTCCGCAGCCGCGGCAGCGTCGCCATCGACAAGGCGCACGGTGACGAGATCGCCAAGCGGCGGCGCGACTTCATCGCAGCCATCGAAGGCGAGAACCGGCAGGTCTGGTTCCGCAAGAATAC
>JAEZHZ010000129.1 GCA_023436745.1 Pseudomonadota bacterium
CGATCTGCGCCCGGTACATGGCTTCCTCTCACACCTGCCGTACGAAGTCCCATGCATCAAGCCGGGCAAAAGAAAAAGCCCCCGGACGCCAAAGGCATCCGGGGGCCTCGGGCCCGCTCCCGCTAGACTACCAGAAGAAGTCGTAAATCACGTCCAGCACCTGGCCAGAGTAGGTGTCGACCAGCAACACGTCGTCATAATAGCGAACCCACCGGGTGCCGGCATAAGCAGGCGGCAGGCGGTAACGCCACGGGTCGTTCAGCCAGTAACGGTCCGAATAGAAAGGCTGGCCAATCCTCAGCCCGATCGAGAACCGGCTGTACCGGTAATTGTCGAACGGCGCATAATAACGGCCGACGCTGAAGAGATTGCGATTAGAGTAGCGATAGCGCTGCCAGTCGTACCGGCTGTCGTTGCGCCAATTCCTGTCCCAATTGTGTCGCGTGGCAGGGCGGCGATCGTCTCGCCAGTCCCTGCGGTTGTCGCGCCGCTCGTATTGGCCGTCTCGCCGATCCTGCGCTAAGGAGCGATTGACGACTCGATTGGCCCTCTCCTGCTGGCCCGGCCAGCTTGCGGCGGGACCGCGCACTTCAACGGGCGTGCCCTGGGGGCGTCCTGGACGCGGGTTGCGTTCGGGCCGATCAGCCCTTTGTCCTTCGCGCTGCACCCGCTGATACTGGCGCTGCTCCTGCCCGGCACCACGCTCGAACTGGCGCTGCTGAGGTCGCTCGGTGCGCTGGGGCTGCCGCTCGACCTGCCGCTGCGGCCGGTCGGCGCGCTGCGGCTGGCGTTCCATTCTCGGCTGTGGTCGCTCCGCGCGCTGTGACTGACGCCCGATCGAACGATCCTGGCCGACAGTCCGCTGGACCCGCTCGACAAATCCGTCACGGCGCGCCGGACGCTCCTGCGCCGCGACAGGCGTGGCGACCGTGGCCGCCATCAAAATTCCAATCAATGCTTTACGCATCCGGCTTACTCCTACCCGCTGGACAAACATCGCCAGCCATGGACGAGTTGTGCTCCTTTGAAGGTGAGCCGTTGCTGAACTAAAATGCAAGCGTTTGGAAAGGTTTAACAATCTTGCTCCCATTCACGCAGACGTGCCGGACGGACCAGGTGGTTCAATCGAAGCGTCTGCGTCCCCGTCGCTTTCCTGCCCGGCCTTCAGCCGCCCTGCAAGCCGGATCGCTTCCCGTATCCGCGGATAGGTGCCACAGCGGCAAATATTGGTAATAGCCTCGTCGATGTCCGCATCCGACGGGTTGGCAGTCTTTTCCAGAAGTGCCGCGGCGGCCATAATCATTCCTGACTGGCAATAGCCGCATTGCGGCACGGCGGCCGCTATCCAGGCGCGCTGGACCGGGTGCGACCTGTCGGCGGAGAGCGCTTCGATCGTAGTGATGAAGCTTCCTTCGACATCTGCGATGCTGACCTGGCAGCTCCGCACCGGCTCGCCGTCCAAATGAACGGTGCAAGCTCCGCAATGGCCAGAGCCACATCCATATTTGGTCCCGGTGAGGTTGGAAGCATCGCGCAATGCCCAAAGTAGGGGTGTATCGGGATCGAGGCGATATTCGGCCGGCTGGCCATTGACGGTAAAGCGCATGAAAGCTTCTTAGGGCGCTCCGAAGGCGGCTGGAATGGTGTTTTAAGGTTGAAAAGCAATGCTCCGGCTGCTAGTGGCCGCCCGCTACGGCGCAGGTGAATTTCTGCGACGAGCCGTTTCTATTGCAATTTCATGGCTCTCGTTTGCAGTCAATTCGGGCTGCGCGATAGTCTTTGAGCGGAGTTAACGAGACTTTATGCAAATCATCGTTCGCGACAATAATGTCGACCAAGCGCTGCGGGCGCTCAAGAAGAAGCTGCAGCGTGAGGGCGTCTATCGCGAGATGAAGCTTCGCCGTCACTACGAAAAGCCGAGCGAAAAGCGTGCGCGCGAACGTGCCGCTGCCGTTCGTCGTGCTCGCAAGCTCGAGCGCAAGCGCTTGGAGCGCGACGGCGTCCGTTAATTCGGACCACAGCCTGATTCGCACCGGCGGTTCGCGCCGTCGAAGATAAACTGATCGTTGGTGGTAGCCCCATGTCTGTGACCGCAGTCCCGATTCGTCCTATAAAAAAGGGTTCGGTCACGAGGCTCTGGCTGGGGCTGCTGCTTCTCGCCATTGTTGCTGGCGTGATCGCCTGGATCGGTACGCGGAACCAGAACTGGACGACGACGCCCTCCGGCCTTCAATACCGGGTCATAGAAGAGGGCGAAGGCGCCAGCCCGGGCCCCAACGACATCGCCCTCATCAATTATGAGGGTAGGCTTACCGACGGGACCGTCTTTGATTCGAACAAGGCGGGCCAGCCGGCACCACTCCCCGTCAGCGGCTCGATTCCCGGCTTTGCCGAAGGATTGCAGCTCATGAACAAGGGTGCCACCTACGAACTGCGCATTCCTCCCGAGCTCGGCTACGGGGCAACCGGCGCCGGCGGCGTCATTCCCCCGAATGCGACGCTCGAGTTCGAGGTGACCCTCCGGGACTTCCAGACGCTGACCCCTGACCAGCTGCGCATGATGCAGCAGATGCAGGAACAGATGGGCGGAGCCCGCTGATCCAGTCGCGCTGACGCGCCATCGGATCAAGGGCTCGGCCGGATCAGGGCTCGGGAGCGCCGGACTCGGCCCCGTTATTTGCCAGCGACCTTTGTTCGAGAGCAGCCTTTATCATGGCGATGATCGGATCGGCGAGGGCGAGGCCGAGAATGCCGAAGAGCGCTCCGAAGAGAAGCTGAGCGCCCAGGACGAGCGCAGGGGCAAGGACGACCGTCTTTCGTGCGACATAGGGCACGATCACATAGCCGTCCAAGATCTGCACGACTGCATAGACCCCGAATGCCCATAAGCCTGATTCCCAACCGGCGCTGAACCCGACCATCACGATCAGAACGCCCGAAATGATCGATCCGATATTGGGCAAAAAGGCGAGAAGGCCTGTTATCAGGCCGAGCAGGCCTGCAAGGGGAATTCCTCCTGCCCAAAGCAGCAGCCAGGTGCCAACTCCCTCGACAGCCATCCCCAGCATCCGACCCGCCATCAGGCGGCGCAGGGTGAAGCCCACCCGGTGCGCGGTGCGGTAGAATTCCTCGCGGCCGCGCATTGGCAACATCCAGGCGATGCCGCGTTCGTAAAGGCGCGGCTCGGCAGCCACAAACAATCCTATCACGACAATCATCGCCATGCTGGTGAGTGAGCCGAGGACCGAGCCCACGGCATGGGTCAGTCGGCCGAGGCTCCCCATCAGTTGCGATGCGATCTGGTCGACGTGGACGCCACCGGGCACCAAACCGAAGGAATTGACCCATGCGAGCAGTCGATTGACCTGATCGGTGATCACGGTCTGGAATGTTGCGGCCTGGCTGACGAGCTGCATCCCGGCAAAGGTGAGGATCGCCGCCAATGAGCCGAAGGCCAGCAGGGTCACCAGAAGCAGACGCCAACCGCGCGAGATGGGAAGGACCCTGCCTAGGAGGCGCGTTCCGCCATCGAGGATGGAGGCGAGGACGATGCCGCCGACGATGAGAAGGAGCGGCTGGCTGAGGAGGGCGACCAGCGCGACGGCAATTGCGAACCCGAACCAGACACCTGCCTTCTTCATCTCAGTGCGGACGACCGGGTCTGTCAGTTCTGTGGGCCCCGGCCTTTCAA
>JAEZHZ010000208.1 GCA_023436745.1 Pseudomonadota bacterium
GCCCTGGCCAGCGCGTTGCCTATGTGATGCTGGACCTGACCCGGCGCGGGCGTGACATCCGCTGCCTTGTCAACGGGCTCGAGGGCTGGGTGATCGACACCCTGGCCGCGCACAACATCGAAGGTGAACGGCGCGAGGGCCGGGTCGGGGTGTGGGTGCGCCGCCCGGACAAGGGCATCGGCCGGGAAGACAAGATCGCAGCCATCGGCGTACGGGTCTCGAAGTGGGTGACCTTCCACGGCATCTCGCTGAACGTGGCACCCGAGCTGAGCCACTACACCGGCATCGTGCCCTGCGGCATCACCGACCAGGGGGTCACGAGCTTCGAGGACCTGGGGCAACTGGTCTCGATGGCCGAGGTCGATTCGATCCTGCGGGCCGCCTTCGAACGGCGGTTCGGCCCGACCGTGCCATGCGGCGAGGAGAGCCTTGTCAGCCCCGCCCTCGCCAGCCAAGTTGCGTGAACCAGAATCGCCGGAGGACGAGATGACGCTGGACGACCTCAAACGCCTCTTCACGCGCCAGACGCTGTTCCGGCTCGATTCGATCCTGTCGCCCCGACTGGTGCCGATCTTCTACGCCCTGGGGCTCGCAGGCATCCTGCTCTGGGCCGTCAGCCACTTCTTCTGGAGCTTCGGCTTCGGCTTCGGCAACGGCTTGTGGGGGCTGCTGGAAATCGCCGTGTTCGGCCTGCTGGCTTTTGTCGGCCTGCGCATCCTGTGCGAAGCGCTGCTGGTGTGGTTCCGGGCCCAGGAAGCGACGGGCAACACTGCCGGCCGGTCGCGCTACTCGGCCTCGCTGCTGGACGAGGTGCGGGACGCCATCCGTGAACTCGCCGAGGAAGGCGAGGACGAGACCGACTATGCCGAGGCTGACGATTACTACGCGCCGGGAACGGAGCCGGCACCCTATGTGCCGCCCGCTGACACGACCACCGGTACGGAACGGGACCCCGCAACCACGCCGGGCGAACTGTTCAAGCCGCGCCGTACGGCACGGCGGACGCCGCCGCCCAAGGCCTGAGCCGGACGGCGGCGCGATCTGACTAGCGGCGGTCGACGCTCCAGGCGCCGGGGCCGGCAAAGACCATGTAGCCGAAGATGAAGCAGAACAGGATGGCGGCGTCACCCATGTTGGCGACCGGCCAGAACCCCATGGGTGCGTGCCCCATGAAGTAGGCCACGGCCATGAAGCCGCACATCACGAAGGCGACTGGGCGGGTGAGAAAGCCGATCAGGATCAGCACGCCACCGACCAGTTCGAGAATTCCGGCAACGAGCATCAGTCCTTCGGTCGGCCCCATCGGCGGCACCGGCCAGCCGAACAGCTTCTGGGTGCCGTGCTCGATGAACAGCAGCGCGGTAATGATCCGCAGGACGGCAAGTGCCTGGGGGGCGTAGGCGGAAAGACGGTCGAACACGTCGAGACTCCTGAGTTTGTTGGCCATGCGCCCCTCGCGGCGCATCGCTGCAACTTGTGCTAAGTTGGGCCGGTTCCGCATAGCCGCTCTCCGGTGGACGCATCGTTCGCGGTGGCGAGCCGTTCAAGAGGGTGTGTTCACCGCCTGTGGCAGCCCAGATGCGACCGCATCGGGAGGCAGTCACATTGCGGAACCACCCCAGTTTGATGTAAGACGCGCCATCTCTTTCAAGCCCCGGACCTATTCGCGCATGAGCCAGGCGCCAAAAATCGGCCTTGTCAGCCTCGGCTGCCCCAAGGCACTCGTCGACAGCGAGCGCATCATGACCACGCTGAGGGCGCAGGGCTATTCGTTCAGCCGTGACTACGAAGGCGCAGACATCGTCCTCGTGAACACCTGCGGCTTCCTCGACAGCGCCAAGCAGGAGTCGCTTGAGGCGATCGGCGAGGCGCTGAACGAGAACGGCAGGGTGATCGTGACCGGATGCCTCGGCGTCGAGGAGTCGCTGATCCGGGAGACCCACCCCAACGTGCTCGCCATCACCGGGCCGCACCAGTACGAGAGCGTCGTGAGCGCGGTGCACGAGCACCTGCCGCCGGTGCCGAACAGGTTCGTGGACCTCGTGCCGGAAAGCGGGCTGAAGCTGACGCCACGGCACTACGCGTACCTCAAGATTTCCGAGGGCTGCAACAACCGCTGCTCGTTCTGCATCATCCCGCAGATTCGCGGCGACCTCGCATCGCGGCCCGCCGGCGGCATTCTCGCCGAGGCCGAGGGGCTGGTGCGCTCGGGCGCCAAGGAACTGCTGGTGATCTCCCAGGACACCAGCGCCTATGGCCTTGACATCAAGTATGCCGAATCCAACTACCGCGGCCGTCCGGTGAAGGCGAAGTTCTATGACCTCGCCAAGGAACTCGGGCAGTTCGGCGCATGGGTGCGGCTGCACTACGTCTACCCCTACCCCCATGTCGACCAGATCATGGAACTGATGGCCGAGGGGCTGGTGCTGCCCTATCTCGACATCCCGTTCCAGCATGCGTCCCCCAAGGTGCTGAAGGCGATGCGTCGCCCCGCCCATCAGGAGAAGACGCTGATCCGCATCCTCAAATGGCGCGAGCAGGTGCCGGACCTGACCGTGCGCTCGAACTTCATCGTCGGCTTCCCGGGCGAGACCGAGGAAGACTTCGAGATGATGCTCGACTTCATCGAGGAAGCCGAGATCGACCGTGCCGGCTGCTTCAAGTACGAGCCGGTGACCGGTGCCCCTGCCAACGAGCTCGAGGGTATCGTGCCGGACGAGGTGGCGCAGGATCGCTGGGAGCAACTGATGGAAGTTGCCCAGAACGTTTCGGCGGGCCAGCTCAGCAAGAAGGTGGGCCGGACCATCGATGTTCTGGTCGACGACGTGCAGCCGGACAAGAACGTGGCGATCGCCCGCTCGAAGTGGGACGCGCCGGAGATCGACGGTCAGGTCATCGTCGCCAAGGCCGAGGGCATCAAGCCGGGCGACCTGGTCTCGGTGACGGTGACCGGCAGCGACGCATATGACCTGTTCGCGGAGCCGGTGAAGGCCGCGCAGGCCGCCTAGGCGACTGCTCAGCGGGCGAACGCCTCGAAGGGATTGGTCTCGGTCATCCGCTTGATGGTGGCCGCTTCCACGCCGGCGCGGCGGAGCGCCGGCAGCAGGCTGGCAACAAGGTGGGTGTAGGTCTGCGGCGTACCACCGCCCGGCAGGGCCGGGTCGAACCAGCCGCGGTCGTGGCTGAGCAGCATCTGATCGGCCAGCCCCGCCTCGATCGCGCGCAGAATCAACGGCACCACGTCTGAATCGGGCTCGCGCCCGACGTGATCGTACTCGATCCAGGCACCGCGCTGCGCCACCGCCCTGTGCAGTTCGAAATCGGGCTCGGCCTGGGTGTGGATGGAGATGAAGCGGTCGGCGCGATAGCCCTCCTGCTCGATGATGTCGAGCTGGTCCATTACCACCCGGCCCCTGATGGTATGCGAGCCGATGACGGCGTTGGTCGCCGCTGCCGCCCGCGCCGCCGCCCTGAGGATACGCGCCTCGAGCGCGGTGATGCCGTCGTCCCCGGCGCTGAGCTTGATCCAGCCGGCGAGGACGCCCGTATCCTCGATGCCCTCGGTGAGTTCGCGCAGCATCCAGGCTTCCAGTTCCGCTTCACTCGCGTCCCGCACCCAGGCCGGTATCCACGGCTCGCGATAATTGCCGGTGGGCACGACGATGGGGAAGGCCGTCGCTTCGGACACGGCAAGGTCGAGATCGGCACGGCGACCCACGCCGCCGGTCGAGCATTCCACCAGCGCCGTGACGCCCTGCGCCTTGATGGCCTCGATCTCGGGCGTCATCAGCGCCACCACCTCGGCGGTGCTCGCCTCGGCGTAGCCCGGCTGGCCCGGCGTCCTCAGGTCAACGAACACGTGCTCGTGCGGGAGGATGAGGCCGAGCTGCTCGCGCCGGAAGGGCCCAAGGGTGGTGATCAGTTGCTTCA
>JAEZHZ010000237.1 GCA_023436745.1 Pseudomonadota bacterium
CGCCCGAACTGCCATTGGCCCGGTATTCCCCTTCGGCCACGGCGCCGACATAGGCAGCCTGGAACCGGCCGATACGGCCGTCCACCCGGGCCGGCGCCGGAAACAGGGCGGCGGCAATCTGGTCTTCGTCCGGAATGGGGGCGGAGAACGGGCAGGTGCCCGCAAGCGACGGGTGCGGGCGATCGGCCCATTCACCCTGCGGTTTCTGCTGCGCGAAGCGGTCGAAGCCCAGGGTGCCGCCGGTCTGCGCCGCACAGGCGCCGCAGCCGATGCAGAGGCCGGCCCGGACGACTTCGGAAGGGCGGGTGAACTCAGGCAAGGACATGGTCGAGATAGGCCTCCGACTGCTGTCGCAGTTCGGCAATCCGCCCGGCGATGGCGGAGCCGGGAGCCTCGCTGAGAGCCTCGTGGAACAGCTCAGGCGGCGTGTCCTCGTGGATCAGGTGGCGTTCGGAGCCGACGGCCGCCATCAGGTCGCGGACCTTGTTGAAGCGGTAGTCGGACGGCGTGGTGGCGAAGGGCTTGCCGTTCACCAGCGCGAAGACGCAGCCGTGGAAGAAGTTCGTCACCACCGCGTCGGCGGCGGCGATGAAGGCGGCGAACTCGCCTGGCCCGGCTTCGATCCAGTGTTCGTCCACCCACCAGTTGCGGTAGCCGACGCTGATGACGCGGCGCCCCTGTTCTGCGGCCCATCGGCGAACGCGCTGATGCAGCCACTCGGGGAAGTCGTGCCCATAGACTGCGACGTAGGGCGGGCCGTCATCCACGGGGTCATAGTCGATCAGGTCCGGGAACTGCAGCACCGGATCGAGCACCACGGGCGGGCTGATCGCGAGGACATCGGACACGATACGGCGCGAGTTCGCGTCGCGGACGGAGATGTCGTGGAACGCCCGCAGTTTCTCGATCCAGTGCGCCTCGAGCCCGCTGGTGGCCGAGTGGTTGCCGAAGCTCGCGGCATAGGAAGCCCGGCGGCTGGTCCTGAGCCCATCGCCATAGAAGATCGGCTGGCCGCCATACCACGGGTGGCGGGGGTTCCAGACCTCATCGCTGCCAACCATTACCAGATCGACCGGCTCCGCTTCCTCGGGGTCGCCGAGGTCGAATGGCTGCGACAGGGGCATCTGGTCGAAGGCGGCGAGAAACTTGCGTGTCTTGCGGGCGTAGAGCTGGCGATCGTCACCCTCTCCCCAGGCGCCGGGGATCGGCCGGAGCGCACAGCGCCACTCCTGCCGGCTGATCGCGCCCGAATGGTGGTCCAGCAGGACGGCATCGAGGCCGCGCCGCCTCAGCCCCTCGGCAAGGCAGCGTGCCTGCCAGTACGATCCATAGTTGATGCAGCGATGGAACGTGAGGATGCCGATCTCTGCCATCGCCGGAGCTACCGGGCGTAGATGCGGTCGAGAACGTTGGCCACGGTGATGAACTCCTCTGCCGCCGGATCGTAGCCCTGGCCGGCAGCGAGCTGGGCGGCCCACTGGGTGATGGCGCCGCGCATCCAGTCCTCCGGTGGCTCCGCAAGCGGCTGCGAGCCCGTGCCGGTATAGTGGTCGGCGCGGAAGTCGACGAACGAACCGCCGACATTGCTGAGGCTGGCGCCGCCCTCGGTGCCGTAGAAATCGGCGCCGATCACCGCGTCGCGGCCGGCGTGCAGGTGCCAGGAACAGGCGATGCGAACCTGGGTGCCGCTCGCCAGCATCATCGTCGCGGAGGCATAATCCTCCACGTCCTCGCTGTCGTTGCGGATCGGGTGGCCGTTGCGCACCAGCCGCCCGGCGACCTCGGTGACCTCCGGGTTGCCGAGGGTCCAGAGCGCGAGGTCCACCAGATGGCAGCCGAGGTCCATGGCCGCGCCGCCGCCGGACAGCTTCTTGTCGAAAAACCAGGGCTTGTCGGGGCCGTAGGCGTTGTGGAACACGAGATCGGCGGCAAAGACGTGACCCAGCGCGCCGGCGGTCACCAGATCGCGGATGCGCTGCATGCCGGCGGTGTGGCGGTAGGAGAAGTCGACCCCGAGCAGCCTGTCGGCCCGGCGCGATGCCTCGACCACGGCCCGCACCTCCGCCTCCGTCCGCCCCAGCGGCTTCTGGCAGAACACGGCAAGTCCAGCTTCCAGAGCGGCGATCGACTGCTCGGCGTGCATGGCACTCGGCGTGGCGATGACGATGGCGTCGAGCCCCGCCGAGAGCAGGTCCTCGAGGCAGCCGGCAACCTCCGCCCCGGGAGCGATCTCCAGGGCTGCGTCCCGCATCTCGTCGGAAGGGTCGGCCACCATGGCCGGTTCGACAAGGCCGCAATCCACCAGCGATTGCAGGCGGAACAGGCCGATGCGCCCCGTACCGAGGAATCCCACCCGCGGGCGCGACACCGCCGACCTCTGTTCTGCGGCTCCACTCATGAGTAGACCACCAGCGCCTTGAGAAAGCCGTCCGGCCGGTCGCGCGTGCTGTTCAGGGCCTGGTCGAGCTGCTCCAGCGGGAAAGTGTGGGTATAGAGCCGGTTCGGATCGAGCCTCCCCTGGGTGACCGCCTCCACGGCGTCCCGGATGCCCTGCACATAGACCTCGCGCTCGCGCTCATGGGCATTGATGACATCGAGTCCGCGCCAGTTCCACATCTGCATGTTGACCTGCCTTGGGCCGTCCTGGTGGTAGCCGGCGATGACGAGCCGCCCCCGCTCGCGGGTGAGTTCGGCCGCGAGGTCGAGCGGCCACTGCTTGCCCACCGCCTCGATCACCACGTCGCAGAGAGCGCCATCGGTCGCCTGCTTCACGGCTTCGATGATCCGCCAGTGATCGTCCATGGGGATGGTTTCCGCCCCGAGTTCAGCAGCGAGGTCGAGCGCCGTCTGCCGCCGGCCGATGGCAATCACGCGCGCTCCGGGGCCGAGCGCCAGCTGGACGAGCAGCGCGCCGAGAAACCCGATCCCGACGACGGCTACGGTATCGCCGGCCTTGATCGCGGAGCGCTTGAAGATGTTCATGGCGCAGCCCAGCGGCTCCCCGGGGAAGGCCATGCCGTCGAGCTCGGGGGGCAGCTTCACCACGGCAGCCGCATCCGCCACGTCGTGGGTGGCGTAGCTGTGGTAGGAGAGGGTGGCGACGCGGTCTCCGATCGCAAGATCCGTCACGCCATCTCCGACCGCATCGATCATCCCCCAGCCTTCGTGGCCGAGCCCCCCGGGCTCGGTAGGAAATTTAATCCATTCGGGGCCCGCCCAGGGCGTCAGGTTCGAGGCGCAGACCCCGCAGCCTTCGAGCCGGACCCGAACCTGGCCGGGACCGGGCTCGGGCAGGGGGCGGGATTCAACCACCATTTCGCCGGGTCCGGTGACGATGGCTGCCGACATCATGCCGGCGGACGGTGCAGCATAGTTCATGGCCGCCCCGCTCAGCGTTCGACGAACTTGTTGAAACGGCTCTTGCCGCCATCCTTGGTCTTGTCCTGATAGAGGAAGGCGAGCTTGTTCTTGTCGAAGATGTCGAAGAACTCCTCCCAGGAGATCTGCTTCAGCGAGTCTTCCGGTTCGCCGAAATCGATGCGCAGGACGCCGCCAGGGCCCTTGGTGTCAACCATCGCCGGATGGCCGTCCCGCCCCTCGGCCCATTTCCGGATTTCGTCGTGATCCGTCGTGGTTCTGGCTTCGCTCATTGTCTGCTCCCTTGCCCGCGTGCGCGCACAGGCGGCACGATGCAGCAACATGCGGGGCGGGGCGGGGGTTCCTGCCACCGAAGGCATCGCCGAACCTGACGCTGGCTCAGGCACATGCGGGGCCTCGCCGCCGTATCCCCTTAACCTATGATAAAGGTGGTGATCGGTTGCATCTGAGCGGCAAGCTTGTTGCAGCAGATGGATTCCGCGGGTTTCTGCCGATTGGTCGGCGGGCGGCGGTGGAACCTTCCAAGGCCCGCAGATGCCTGCCGGAACTGGCGCGAGGCTTGGGTCTTCCTGTGAGGGTACTTACCTCTGGGGTCGGCATTCATGAAACAGGTACTCGTTACGGGTGGCTGCGGCTTTATCGGGCGATATGTGGTCGATGAGCTGCTGTCGCAGGATTACCGCGTGCGTGTGCTCGACAGCTTCGTCGAGCAGGTCCATGGCGGCGCCGTGCCGGCCATGCCCGCGGGCGTCGAGGTGCTCCATGGGGACGTGCGCGACGCACAACTGGTGAAACAGGCTCTGGAGGGCGTCGAGGGCGTCGTTCATCTGGCGGCAGAAGTCGGCGTCGGCCAGTCCATGTACGAGATCTCGCGTTATGTCGGCGGCAACGATCTCGCCACCGCCGTGCTGCTCGAGAACATGATCGGCTCTGCGGTCAAGCGGATCGTCGTTGCCTCCTCGATGAGCGTCTACGGAGAAGGCCTCTATCTCGCCGGGGATGGCACCCGGCAGGCCGCCGTCCGCCGGCGTTCCGCCTCCATCAGGGCGGGCCAGTGGAACCCGACGGGTCCGGATGGCGGAGCGCTGCGGCCGGTACCCACCGACGAGCAGAAGCCGGTCGACCTCAACTCCATCTATGCCCTGACCAAGTACGCGCAGGAGCGCGAGGTGCTGATCTTCGGCGAGGCATACAATGTCGACGCCGTGGCGCTGCGGCTGTTCAACGTCTTCGGCCCCGGGCAGGCGCTCTCCAATCCCTACACGGGGGTGCTTGCCAACTTCGCCTCCCGGCTTGCCAACGGACAGGCGCCGATGATCTTCGAGGATGGCGAGCAGCAGCGCGACTTCGTGCATGTGCGCGACATCGCTCGTGCCTTCCGCCTGGCGCTCGAGCAGCGGCCGGCCGCGGGGCACGTCATCAACATCGGCAGCGGTAACGCCTATCCGATCCGGCAGGTGGCGACGCTCCTTGCCTCGGCCATGGGCGTGCCGGAGATCGAGCCGGAGATCATGAACAAGGCGCGCTCCGGCGATATCCGCAACTGTTTCGCCGATATCTCCAAGGCGCGCGAACTCCTAGGCTTCGAACCGCAGTATCGCCTCGAGGATTCGCTCGAGGAACTGGCCGAATGGGTGCGTGAGGCTGGTGCCGTGGAGGACAGGGGGACCGAGATGCGCCGCCAGCTCGAAGAGCGGGGTCTGGTTTCATGACCGAGCGCCCGATCGTCATCACGGGCGGAGCCGGGTTCATCGGCTCCAACCTGGCGGACACCCTGCTCGCCGCAGGCGAGCGGGTCATTGCCATCGACAACCTGAGCCGCGCCGGAGTGGACAGAAATGCGGCGTGGCTCAAGGAGCGTCACGGCGACCGGGTGGACATCGTGGTTGCCGACGTCCGCAACCCCGAGGCCATTGCGCCGGTGATCGCGGAAGCCGGCGCTGTGTTTCACTTCGCCGCCCAGACGGCGGTGACCACCAGCCTGCTCGATCCCGTCGAGGATTTCGAGATCAATGCGCGCGGCACGCTCAACGTGCTCGAGGCGGTCCGGCGCGCGGGCCACAAGGCAGCGGTGATCTTTGCCAGCACCAACAAGGTCTATGGCAGCCTGGATGACATCGCGCTGACGGAGGAGCCGTCCGGCTATGCCCCCACCGACGAGCTGCTGCGGGCGCGAGGGGTGAGCGAGGATCGCAAGCTGGCGTTCTGCACACCCTATGGCTGTTCCAAGGGCGTAGCCGACCAGTACGTGCTGGACTACGCAAACTCGTTCGGCATCCCCACCGCGGTTCTGCGCATGAGCTGCATCTATGGTCCACGCCAGTTCGGCACCGAGGACCAGGGCTGGGTGGCGCATTTTCTCATCCGGGCGTTGCGCGGCGAGCCGATCACCATCTACGGCGACGGCCAGCAGGTGCGGGACGTGCTGCATGTCAGCGACGCCGTCGCCGCCTATCGCAGCGTCCTCGGCGCCATCGACAGGGTGAGCGGGCGTGCCTTCAATCTTGGCGGCGGGCCGCGAAATGCGGTCAGCCTCAACGCCGTGCTCGAGGAAATCGGCCGTGTCACGGGCGCGCAGGTGGATATCGCGCATGACGAGTGGCGCGAGGGTGACCAGCGCTACTTCGTCGCCGACACGGGGCGGCTCGCCACGGATCTCGGCTGGAAGGCCCAGATGGGCTGGCGCGCCGGGGTCCGGGATCTCGCGGAGTGGCTTCGCAGCGGCAGTGCGGCCGCCCTGCGCGAACGGGCCAGGGCATGAGAACCCCCGCGGAACCGATGCTTGGCGCCCAGCACGGCTCCGCCGTTTCCCTCCATCGCCCTCGCCACGTGCTGATGACTGTCGACGCGGTGGGCGGCGTCTGGCGCTATGCCATGGATCTCGCCGCAACACTCAAGAGAGCCGGCTTCAGCTTCACCTTCGCCGGCTTCGGTCCGCCGCCGAGCGAAGGGCAGCGAGCGGAGGCGGATGCGCACGGCGATCTCGTCTGGCTCGATGCGCCTCTCGACTGGATGGCGACCGACGAGCACGGCCTGCGCGACGTTCCCGCGCTGATCGCCCAGCTCGTCGAGGACCGTGAGATCGACCTCGTCCATCTCAACCTGCCATCCCAGGCGGCCGGGCTCGACATCGAGGTGCCGGTACTGGCAGTTTCCCACTCCTGCACCGTCACCTGGTTTGCAGCGGTGCGGGGCACCGGCATGCCGCCGGACTGGCTGTGGCAGGAGCGGCTGAACCGTGCCGGGTTCGAGGCGGCCGACATGATCGTCACGCCGAGCCGGGCCCATGCCGGCATGCTGCGCCAGAGCTATGGCGACATCGGCTGTCCTCGCGTGGTCCACAATGGCTCCGATGCCGTCGCGGCAAGCATTGCGCGCGAGGATTTCGTCTTTGCCGCGGGGCGCTGGTGGGATGACGGCAAGAATGCCGGGGTTCTCGATACCGCGGCGGCGTCAACCGAGTGGCCGGTGCTGATGGCGGGGGCCACCCACGGTCCCAATGGCGCCGTGCGCGAGCTTGCCCATGCCCGGTGGATGGGCGAACTCGGCCATGCCGAGGTCATGGCGCGGATGCGCCAGTGCGGCATCTTCGTCTCGCCATCGCGCTACGAGCCGTTCGGGCTGGCGCCGCTCGAGGCGGCCGGCAGCGGTGCGGCGATGGTGCTCTCCGATATTCCGACCTATCGCGAACTCTGGGATGGGGTGGCGGTGTTCGCCGACAAGGACGACCCCGCAGCTTTCGCCGACGCCATCAACGGCCTGTCGCGAGATGCCGAACGGCGCCGGAAGCTAGGCGCCGCTGCACGCGAGCGGGCCGGGCGCTACACCCTGGCCGCCCAGGGCCGCGCCATGCAGCAGGTCTATGAAAGCCTGCTTTTGCCAAGTCTGAGCCGCACTGCCTGAGGGCCTCGATGCACTTCGTTTTCTATACCCACTCGCTGGTTTCGGACTGGAACCACGGTAACGCCCACTTCCTCCGCGGGGTGATGCGGGACCTGATGAGCCGCGGCCACTCCGTGCTGGCGCTCGAGCCCGTTGAATCCTGGAGCCGGAAGAACCTGCTGGAGACGCAGGGACCCGCCGCCATAGAGCGGTTCGGGCAGGACTTTCCGGGGCTAACCGCCCGGCAGTACGACGCTGCGTTCGACCACGAGGCGGCCATCGACGATGCCGACGTGGTGCTGGTGCACGAGTGGACCGACCCGGAGCTCGTCGCGCGCCTAGGCCGGGCGCGGCGGGACGGTGGCCGCTTCACGCTGATGTTCCATGATACCCACCACCGCGCCGTCTCGGCCGAAGAGGATATCGCGGCCCTGACGCTGCAGCACTACGACGTCATCCTTGCGTTCGGCGAGACGCTTCGGCAGCGCTACCTCAAGGCGGGCTGGGGCCGGCAGGTCGTGACCTGGCACGAGGCCGCCGACCATGTGCTGTTCCACCCGATGCCCGAGATCGAGCGCGAACGCGACCTGATCTGGATCGGCAACTGGGGTGATGACGAGCGGAGCGCCGAGATCCGCGAGTTCCTGATCGAGCCGGCGGGAGACCTGCGCCTGACCGGCACGGTGCACGGCGTGCGCTATCCTGAGGACGCGGTGGCTGCGGTGCGTGACGCCGGCCTCGAACACGGCGGCTGGATCGCCAATGTCGATGCGCCGCGTGCCTTCGCCCGCCATCGCGTCACCATGCACATTCCCCGCCGGCCCTATGTCGAGGCGCTGCCTGGCATTCCTACCATCCGCATGTTCGAGGCGCTGGCCTGCGGCATCCCGCTGGTATCGGCTCCATGGGAAGATGCGGAGAACCTGTTCCGCCCCGGCACCGACTTCCTGTTCGCCAGGGACGGGGAGGACATGCGGCACCTTCTGACCGACATCCTGACCGACCGCAGCCTCGCCAAGGACCTGGAGCGGCATGGCCTCGAAACCATCCTCGCCCGGCATACCTGCGCGCACCGCGTCGACGAACTCCTGGCGGTGCTGGCAACCCACGGCAGCGAGCGTGTGCTCGAGCAGCTTGCGGCAAGGGAGGCTGCCCAATGAAGATGGCGTTCTACGGCTCGAGCCTGCTCTCCGCCTACTGGAACGGGGCCGCCACCTACTATCGCGGCATCATCCGCGCGCTCGCCGGGCTCGGCTACGAAGTGACCTTCTACGAGCCCGACGTCTATGACCGGCAGAAGAACCGCGACATCGATCCGCCGGACTGGTGCCGGGTGGTGGTCTATGACGGCACCGTCGAAGCGCTGCAGCGCGTCGCCGCCGAAGCCTCGCAGGCGGACATCGTCGTCAAGGCTAGCGGCGTCGGCTTCGAGGACGATCGCATCCTCGAGGCGGTGCTGGCCGCAGCCTCGCCGACTGCGGTGCGCGTCTTCTGGGACGTCGACGCGCCGGCGACGCTGGCGGAACTGCAGGCTGCGCCGGAGCATGCACTGCGCCGCGCCCTTGCCGACATCGACCTCGTGCTGACCTATGGCGGCGGCGAGCCGGTGATCGAGGCCTACCGCGACCTCGGCGCCCGCGAGTGCATTCCCATCTACAATGCCCTTGATCCCTCGACCCACCATCCGGCGCCGCCGCAGCCGCGCTTCGCGGGTGACCTCGGCTTTCTCGGCAATCGCCTGCCGGATCGCGAGCGCAGGGTGGAGGAGTTCTTCCTAGCCCCCGCGGCGCGCCTGCCGGAGCAGCGCTTCGTGCTCGGCGGATCGGGCTGGGGCGACAAGCCGATGAGCCCGAACGTCAACTATATCGGCCATGTCGGCACCGCCGACCACAACAGCTTCAACGTCACGCCCAAGGCGGTGCTCAACATCTCGCGCGAAAGCATGGCGCGCAACGGCTTCTCGCCGGCGACGCGCGTGTTCGAGGCGGCCGGGGCAGGGGCCTGCCTCATCACCGACTACTGGGAGGGCATCGAGATGTTCCTCGCGCCCGAGCGGGAGGTGCTGGTCGCCCGCGACGGCAACGACGTGGTCGACATCCTCTCCAGCCTCACCCGCGAGAAGGCGGATGCGATCGGCGATGCCGCCATGCGCCGGGTGCTGTCCGAGCACACCTATGCCGATCGCGCCGAACTGGCCGACGCGATCTTCCGGCGCCATGTCGAGATGCGGCGGATGGAGTCCGTCCGATGACGGAGCGGTATGACCTGGTGGTGCTTGGCCTGTCGCTGTCCTCGTCCTGGGGCAATGGCCACGCCACCACCTTCCGTGCGCTCCTGCGAGGCGTCGCGGCGGAGGGCAGGCGCGTGCTGTTTCTCGAGCGGGACGTGCCCTGGTATGCCAACAACCGTGACCTGCCGGAGCCGGATTTCTGCACGCTCGCATACTATACGGGCGTTGCCGACCTGATGGGGCGCTTTTCCGCGCAGCTGCGCGCGGCAGATGCGGTGATGATCGGTTCCTACGTACCGGATGGCCCCGCGGTGATCGACGCCGTGGCGGGCATTCGACCGCGCCACCTGAGCTTTTACGACATCGACACACCCGTCACCCTCGCAAGGCTCGAGCGCGGCGAAGAGGAATACCTCGAACGCCGGCAGATCCCCGCATTCGATGTGTACTTCTCGTTCTCGGGCGGGCCTGTCCTCACCCGGCTGCAGCAGGAATTCGGGGCGCAGAGGGCCCTGGCACTCTACTGCTCGGTCGATGATGCACGCTATCGCCCGACGGGCGAGGCGCACCAGTGGGACCTCGGCTATCTCGGCACCTACAGCCCCGATCGCCAGCCCACGCTCGAGCGACTGCTGCT
>JAEZHZ010000258.1 GCA_023436745.1 Pseudomonadota bacterium
CGATCTCGGCCTGAGCGTCGTTCAGCGCGTCGGCCGGCGGAGTTCGTCGGTCTCGAGAACTATGAGGTCATGATCAACGATCCGGTATTCTGGAAGTCGTTGATCAACAACGGCATCTATGCCGTCACCACTATCCCGCTCTCCATGGCGCTGGCCCTGGGCATGGCGCTCCTGGTGAATTCCAAGCTGCGTGGCCAGGGCCTGGTGCGGATGGCGTACTTCACTCCCACGGTGCTGCCGATGGTGGCCGTGGCCAATATCTGGCTGTTCTTCTACGCACCCGACTACGGCCTGGTCGACCAGTTCCTCCGTCCGTTCGGGCTGGCAGGCAACAACCTGCTCGGCATGCCGGACACGGCGCTCTGGGCGCTCATCGTGATCACGGTGTGGAAGGAAGCCGGCTTCTTCATGATCTTCTACCTGGCGGCCCTTCAGCAGGTTTCGCCCACCCTGCTCGAGGCGGCCCGCCTCGAAGGCGCGAGCCCCTGGCAGATCCTGCGCCGGGTGACGCTCCCGCTGCTGATGCCGACGACACTGTTCGTGTCCATCAACGCGGTGATCGGCGCCTTCCGCCTCGTCGACCATGTCATCTCGATGACCAAGGGGGGGCCGGACAACGCCACGACGCTGCTGCTGTTCTACATCTACCAGACCGGCTTCAGCTTCTGGGACACGAGCTATGCGGCCACACTGACCGTCGTATTGCTGGCCATTCTGGCGCTGATCGCGCTGTTCCAATTCGGCTATGCCGACAAGAGGGTTCACTACAGATGAGCGTCGAAACCCGATCCAGACCCGTTATTGCACTGACCACGATCGGTGCATGGCTCCTGGCGATCATCTGGGTGCTGCCACTGCTCTATGCCTTCTGGACCGCATTCCATCCGTCCGGCAGTGCTGCGCGCTTTGACCTGTTTGCACCCTGGACGCTCGAGAACTTCGAGCGCGTGCTGGCGGTCGCGCCCTTCGGCCAGTACTTCCTCAACACCTTCGTGCTCGTCACGCTGATCCTGGTCTGCCAGTTCGTCGTCTGCACCATGGCCGCGTATGCCTTTGTCTGCTTCCCCTTCAAGGGGTCGGACATCCTGTTCATGCTGGTTCTCGTGCAGCTCATGATCATGCCGGAAGTGCTGCTGATCGAGAACTACAAGACGGTCTCCTCGCTGGGCCTGCTCGACACGACGCTCGCCATGGGGCTGCCCTATCTCGCATCGGCGTTCGGCATCTTCCTCTTCCGGCAGAACTTCAAGAGCGTGCCGAAGGAGCTCGAAGAGGCTGCTCGACTTGAAGGCGCCAACCCGATCCAGGTGTTGTTGCGGGTCTTCGTGCCTGTCGCGAAGCCGACCTACATCGCCTACGGCCTCGTGACGGTCAGCTACCACTGGAACAACTTCCTCTGGCCGCTCGTGGTGACGAATTCCGTCGAAACGCGTCCAATCACGGTGGGCCTGCAGGTCTTCGCGACGGTCGAGCAAGGCGTCGACTGGAGCCTCGTGACCGCGGCGACACTGCTGTCGGTGGCGCCGCTGCTGGTGGCCTTCCTGCTGTTCCAGCGCCAGTTCGTTCAAAGCTTCATGCGTGCTGGCATCCGCTAGCCGCCACTCCCGGTATCAACATGCTCATCGCTCATATCTCAGACTTTCATGTCTTTGCGGACGCTCCCGAGACCTCGCTTGTCCGGCCGGACGCCGAGGCCGCGGCACGCAAGGTCGTTGCCGATATCGTCGGCCATGTTCCGGTCGTCGACGCCGTCTGCCTGACCGGCGACCTCGTCGATGGCGGCTCGGAGGCGGACTATTCGCTGCTCAAGGACATCCTGTCCCCGCTCAAGGTGCCGGTGTTTCTCATCCCCGGAAACCACGACCGGCGTGACACCCTGCGCGCCGCCTTCAAGGACCGCTTCGACTTTGAAGCGCCGGAAACGCTGCAATACGAAGCCAGCGTCGGCCCCCTGCGTATCCTGGCGCTGGATACGCTGATCCCCGGACAGGTTCCGGGCCGGCTCGATGCAGACCAGCTCGACTGGCTCCGCGGCAAGCTGGAGACGGTCACCGATGGCCCCACCTTCGTTCTTATGCATCACCCCGCGTTTCCTTCCGGGATGCGCGGCCTCGACGCCATGGCGTTGATCGAGGGCAAGGCAGAGCTCGGCGAGATTGTCGCGAATTATGCGGGTACGCTGCGGATCCTGTCCGGCCACATCCACCGCCCCTACAACGCGATCTGGAACGGCGTCTATTGCGCGGTCGCGGGCAGCCCGGCCTTCCAGCACGAGTACAGCCTCGATCCGGACGCACCCGAGCCCGGCCCGGTGAGCGAGCCCTACGCGTACTTCATCCACCGACTGGCGGATGACGGCACCTTTACCGTCCACACCCGCTATCTTTCGCTCTGACCGGATCCAAGACCATGCAGGCAATTGTTGAATCCATCGCTCGCCGTGCCGGCGAACTGGCGATGACCCATTTTAGCGCGCTTGCCAGCGTTCCCGTGGAGTCCAAGGGGCATCTCGATCTCGTCACCGCAGCTGACAAGGAAGTGGAAGCCTTCATCATCGAGCAGCTGCGCGAGGCGTTTCCGGACGACGGCGTGTTCGGGGAAGAAGGTGGTTCGGTTTCGAGCCGCTCCGGACGCATCTGGGTCATAGATCCCATCGATGGCACCTTCAACTTCGTGCGTGGTGGCGACCAGTGGGCCGTGTCCATCGGACTGTACGAGAACGGGGCGCCCCGCTTCGGTGTTATCCACGCGCCCGCACGCGACCAGATGGTGATCGGCGGCGAAGGCGTGCCGGCAACTCTCAATGGAAAGCCGCTGGCGCAGCGCCAAGGCATGGATCGCAGCAAGGCATCCACGGGCATCGGTTTCCACCCTGTCATTCCCGTCGACGAACGGCTGGCGATGCTCCGTTTCGTCCTCGAGGATGCCCGCATGGTCTTCCGC
>JAEZHZ010000279.1 GCA_023436745.1 Pseudomonadota bacterium
GTGGTGCGGGCCTGTGCCGATGCCATTCCCGGTGCCCGCTTCGAGGTCATGGCAGGCGTCGGCCACATCCCGTCCATCGAGCAGCCGGATGCCCTGGCTGCCGAGATCAGCCGTTTTCTGAAGGAGCTCGGCCATGGCTGACGCTGAACCGTCCCTGTATGAACGCGGAATGGCAACGCGGCGCGCCGTCCTCGGAGACCGGCATGTCGACGCTGCCAATGCCCGCAAGACCCCGTTCGACGACGATTTCCAGAACTTCATCACGGAGGGGGCCTGGGGTTCGGTCTGGTCACGGCCCGGCCTCACGCGCCGTGAGCGCTCGCTGATAACGCTGGCCCTGCTCGCCGCCCTTGGTCACGAAGAAGAATTTGCGATGCATGTGCGGGCCACGGCAAATACCGGGGCAACGCCGGAGGACATCAAGGAAGTCCTGCTGCACGTGGCCGTCTATGCCGGTGTGCCGGCGGCCAATGCAGGCTTCCGCATCGCCAAGCAGGAACTTGCCAAACTTGAGGAGGCCGTCGAATGAGCGGTATCATCTTGCCCGGAGCCGACGGGGTGCTTTTCCAGCGTGACCGAGCCTGGCATCCGCCTGCCGACACCCCGGGCTACAAGAGCACCACATTCCGGGCCCCGCGCCAAAGCCTGCTGGCTCTCGGCCCCACCCAGTCGGAGATGACCGGCCCCACGTTCGGGCACGAGAAGCTGGGGCCGCTCGATAATGATCTGATCCGCAACTTCAGCCAGGATGGCACGGAAGCCATCGGTCAGCGCATGATCGTTTACGGTCAGGTGCTGGACGAGAACGCCCGGCCTGTCCCCAACACGCTGGTCGAGTTCTGGCAAGCGAATGCAGGTGGGCGCTACCGCCACAAGAAGGAAGGCTATCTGGCCGCGCTGGACCCCAACTTCGGCGGCTTCGGCCGGGCCATCACCGACGCGGACGGCTTCTACCACTTCCGGACCGTCAAGCCCGGTGCCTACCCCTGGCCGAACGGCGGCAACGACTGGCGCCCGGCCCACATTCACTTCTCGGTCTTCGGCCATGCCTTTGCGCAGCGCCTGATCACCCAGATGTATTTCGAGGGCGACCCGATGATCTGGCAGTGCCCCATCGTGAGCACCATTCCCGACAAGGCCGGCATCGACCAGTTGATCGCTCGCCTCGACCGGCACAACACCACGCCGATGGATGCACTGGCCTATCGCTTTGATATCGTGCTGCGCGGGCGTCGCTCGACGATGTTCGAGAACAAGCTGGAGGGCAATTGATGTTGCACCCGACCCCATCCCTGAAGGAAACGCCGTCCCAGACGGCAGGTCCCTATGTTCATATCGGCATGACGCCGAACTTCTGCGGCATCACCGGCGTCTACCCTGCCGATCCCGGCGCGACGATGATCCATGGCGAGGTCGAGGGCGATCGCATCACGCTTGCCGTGCGCCTGATCGACGGTGCCGGTGCCCCGCTTGGTGACGGCGTCGTGGAAATCTGGCAGGCCGACGCGACGGGCAGCTTCGCCGCGCCCATGTCGCCCGAGAGCAATTCCGTCCCGGCGTTCACCGGCTGGGGGCGACAGCCTGCCAACCAGGATGGCGTCGCGACCTTCGAGACGATCAAGCCGGGCCGGGTTCCCGCGCCGGACGGCTCGCTGCAGGCCCCCCACGTCTCGCTGTGGATCGTTGCCCGCGGCATCAATATCGGGCTGCAGACACGGCTCTACTTCGAAGACGAGGCGGAAGCGAACGCGGCCGACTACGTGCTCAACCGGATCGCCGATCCGAAGCGCCGCCAGACACTGATCGCGCGCCGTCAGGGTGGACCGGGGGCGACCTATGCCCTCGACATTCATCTTCAGGGCGACGACGAGACGGTGTTCTTCGACATATGACGCTGCTCTCTGCGCTCACCGGCGACGAAGAGATCGCGGGCCTGCTGTCGGACGACGCCCAGCTCGCGGCCATGGTGCGCTTCGAGGTCGCACTGGCCGAGGCGTCGGCGGAAGTCGGGCTGATCTCTTCGGAGGCCGCTGCTGCCATTGCCGTGGCGGCGAACGGCTTCGAGCCGGATAGGGCCGATCTCGAACAGGGCATTCGGCGCGACGGTGTCGTGGTTCCGGCCTTGGTGACGCAGATGCGCAGCCGCCTGCCCGAAGCCCATCGTGCGGCGCTGCATCGCGGCGCCACCAGCCAGGACGTGATCGATACCGCCCTCATGCTGCAACTGGGCAAGGTCATCGACGTTCTAGAGAGGCGCCTGTCTGCGCTCGAGGCGCGGCTGGACCACCTTCGGGAGCAACACGGCGCGCTGTCCCTGATGGCGCACACGCGAATGCAGGCGGCATTGCCGATGCAATGGGCGGACAAGTTCCGAACCTGGGGCGAGCCGCTCCTGCGCTACCACTCTGCACTGGCAGCGGCACGACGGTCCCTGCTGGTGGTCCAACTCGGTGGCCCGGTGGGAGATCGCAACAGCTTCGAGGGCAAGGGGGATGCGGTTGCCCGTGCGCTGGCGGGCCAGCTCGATCTCGGTCTTGCTTCGCCATGGCACTCCACCCGCGATCCCATCGTCGGTTTTGGTGCGCTGCTGGCGTTGATCAGCGGTTCCCTCGGCAAGCTGGGCGCGGATGTTGGGCTGTTGGCGCAGTCAGAACTGGGTGTCGTGCGGCTCGAGGGTGGGGGCGGATCCTCGGCCATGGCGCACAAGAACAACCCGGTGGCAGCCGAAGTGCTCGTCACCCTGGCCCGCTTCAATGCCGGCCTGTCGGGCACCCTTGGTCAGGCCATGGTACACGAGAACGAGCGCTCGGGCGCTGCCTGGACACTTGAATGGCTGGTGCTGCCGCAGATGGCCGTGACTGCCGGAGCAAGTCTCCGGCTTGGCCTGCAATTGCTCGACCAGCTTCGGTTCGGCCCGGGCGAATAGAAGGAAGTGACGATGGACAAGACGGTCGCGGACCTCCCTGCCGCAGTGGAGGGCATCGAGGATGGAATGACGGTGATGATCGGGGGCTTCGGCGGCTCCGGCGCACCCATCGAACTGATCCACGCGCTGGTCGACCGCTTCCGGCAGACCGGCAGCCCGGGCAATCTCACCGTCGTCAACAACAACGCCGGCAACGGCCGTGTCGGTCTGGCGGCGATGATCGACATCGGCATGGTCCGCAAGATGATCTGCTCCTTCCCGCGGTCCGCCGATCCCCGTGCTTTCACCGAGAAGTACCTCGCCGGTGAGATCGAACTCGAAGTCGTACCGCAAGGCACACTTGCCGAGCGCATCCGCGCCGGCGGCGCCGGCATACCGGCCTTCTACACACCCACCAGCTATGGTACCGACCTCGCAAAGGGCAAACCCACCGCCGAGTTCGATGGCCGGATGTACGTGCAGGAACGCTGGCTGAAGGCGGATGCCGCACTGATCAAGGCCGAGCTTGCCGACAGCATGGGCAATCTCACCTATCGCGCCGCCGCCCGCAACTTTTCGCCCCTCATGGCTTCAGCGGCCGCGCTGACCGTGGTGCAGGCGCGCCGGATCGTGACGCCGGGTGAGATCGATCCGGAACACGTGGTGACCCCGTCGATCTTCGTCGACAGGGTGGTGGAAGTGCCGCAAGCGCGGCAGGAAGAGGACCTCATGCGTGAGGGGGTCGCCTATGTCTGACAAGCTCTCCAATGCCCAGATCGCCTGGCGTGCAGCTCAGGACATCGAGGATGGCGCCTATGTGAACCTCGGGATCGGCTTTCCGGAAATGGTGGCCAAGTTCCAGCCGCCCGGTCGGCAGGCCATCTTCCATACCGAGAACGGCATCCTCAACTTCGGAGAATCGCCCCCGCCGGGTGAGGAGGACTGGGACCTGATCAACGCCGGGAAGAAAGCGGTAACGCTGAAACCGGGCGCGGCCTTCTTCCACCATGCCGACAGCTTCGCGATGGTGCGCGGCGGCCACCTCGACGTTGCCATTCTTGGCGCCTACGAGGTTGCGGAGAACGGTGACCTTGCCAACTGGTCCACCGGCCCAAAGGGCGTCCCGGCGGTCGGCGGAGCCATGGACCTTGTTCACGGGGCCAAGCGCGTTGCGGTGATTACCGATCACCTGACCAAGGACGGCCGGCCGAAGCTCGTCCAGCGTTGCACGCTCCCGCTCACCGGGGTGGGCTGCGTGACGCGCGTCTATACGAGCCTTGCGGTCATCGACATCGAGCACGGCCGCTTCGTGTTGCGCGAGAAGCTCCCATCCATGTCGCTCGATGACCTGCAGGCGGTCACGGGCGCGCAACTCGTCATCCCTGAACGCGTCGGCGACCTCGTCGCCCCGGAGGTCTGAGCATGGCCGAAGCCTTCATCTGCGACTACATCCGCACCCCCATCGGGCGCTTCGGTGGCGTGCTGTCCCCCGTGCGCCCCGATGACCTCGGCGCCATCCCCCTCACGGCGCTCCAGGCCCGCAACCGGCAGATCGACTGGGCTGCAGTCGACGACGTGATTTTCGGTAACGCCAACCAGGCGGGCGAGGACAACCGCAACGTTGCGCGCATGAGCCTGCTGCTCGCCGGTTTGCCCGAGACTGTTCCCGGCACCACCATCAACCGGCTCTGCGGCTCCGGCCTTGACGCCGTCATCACCGCCGCTCGCGCCATTCGCGCCGGCGAGGCGGACCTGATGATCGCCGGCGGCACGGAGTCGATGTCGCGCGCTCCCTTCGTCATGCCCAAGGCGGAGACGGCCTTCTCGCGCACTGCCGAGATCTACGACACCACAATCGGCTGGCGCTTCGTCAATCCGCGCATGAAGGCCCTCTATGGCGTCGATTCGATGCCGGAGACCGGTGAGAACGGCGCGGCCGACTACGGGATCAGCCGCGAGGACCAGGACATGTTCGCGCTGCGCAGCCAGCAGCGCGCAGCGGCTGCCCAGGCGAACGGGCGGCTTGCTCGCGAGATCA
>JAEZHZ010000130.1 GCA_023436745.1 Pseudomonadota bacterium
CGCCGCCCCTACCCGGGGCCCCGGGCGCCTGGCCGCGGCCTCTTCGCACTCGCCCCGCGTTCGCGTGGCCCCCTGTGATCCGCGGAGCGGCCGCGGATCACCCCGGCGTTCACGAGGCAAGGACGACTGGCGTTGAGACTACTTGTGCCTCAGGCGCACAGCGGTGCCGGCTCTGCCGGACCGAGCTCGCCACCGAAGATCGACGGGTCGTAAGTCGCGACGTCGCGGCTGACTTCCTGCTCGATGTTGAGCACGTCGAAATCGCTGGTGGGGGACTCGTTGCCACGCACCACGAGCACCGACTTCATGCACTGGTGGTCCTCGGCGCGATACAGCGTCGGGCCGTTCCCCATGCCGTCGAACTCGTGGCCTTCCAGGGCCTCGATCACCGCCGGCGGATAGAAGGTGCCGGCGCGCTCCACGGCATCCGCATAGAGCAGAGCCTGGACATAGGCCGTGTGAGCGGCCTGCGACGGCGGGGAGCCGTACTTGGCGCCGAAGGACTTGGTGAAGGCCACCGTGCCCGGATCCTGAAGGTTCCAGTGCCAGTTCGAGGTGCCGAACACGCCACGGACAGCCTCGCCGGCGCCCTTCGCCATCAGCTCGGAGATGAGCGGGGTGACGATCTGGAAGTCCTTGCCGTTTGACTGGCGGTCACGCAGGCCGAACTGCACTGCCTGCGGCAGGGAGTTCACCATGTCGAGGCCATAGTGGTTGAGGATCAGCACGTCGGCGCCGGAGTTGAGGATCGGCGTGAGGTACTGCGAGTAGTCGGTGCTGCCGAGCGGGGTGCGGACCGTGGCAACGGTTTCCCAGCCCAGGTTCTCAGTGGCGGCCTTGATCGACTCTTCCTGGGTCCAGCCCCAGGTGTAGTCGGCGGTGAGGTGGTAGGCGCGGCGATCCTTGCCGTACTGCTCGCCGAGCACCGGGCCCAGGGCGATGCCGGACTGGTAGGCGTTGAAGAAGTGCCGGAAGCCGTAGCGGCGCTTGTCCTTGCCGGTGGTGTCGTTGGAGTGGGTGAGGCCGGCCATGAAGATGACGCCCATCTCCTGGCAGAGGATCTGCACGGCGATGGCCTCGCCGGAGGACGAGCCGCCGGTGATCATGATGGCGCCATCGCGCTCGATCATGCGGGTAGCGCCGGCGCGGGCCACGTCGGACTTGGTCTGGCTGTCGGAGGTGACGTATGTCACGCGCTTGCCGAGGATGCCGTTGCCCTTGAGCGCGGACGGGGTCAAGACGTTGAGCAGGCCGCCGTCGCCCTCACCGTTGAGATGCTCGAACGCGAGCTCGTATGCCTTCTGCTCGTCGGCGCCTTCTTCGGCATAGGCGCCGGTCAGGGGCAGGTTCAGGCCGATGGTGACGGTGTCACCGGTTGGATTGTTGCAGAACTCCTGATCCTGGGCCCAGGCGCCCCTGGTGAAGATCATCGGCGCGACGCCGGTGCCCAGAATACCGGCCATGCCGGTCTGCAGCACCCGGCGGCGGCTGAAGCCACGCTTGAAAGCTGTCATCGATTTCCTCCTTTGGCGCGGGGCAACTGGTTCATAGCCAATGGCTCACCGCTGCCGGAGTATGGGTGCTTGCAGCAAAGGGGCGCAACAGGTCGTTGTAATCCAAGCGTAATTCTGTAAATACTTGTTCTGGGCGGCGCCAAGAACTGTCAATTGATTGACTACGGGCGTCGTGGGGGAGGGCTGTCGTTGCGTGCACCCATCGGGTTTCGGATCAGCAACCGCCGGAAATCGCTTCGCATTTCCCAGGCCGCGCTTGCGCGGCTGGTCGGTATCTCGCCGAGCTACCTGAACCTCATCGAGAACAACAAGCGCGACGTCGGCGGGGCGCTGCTGAACCGGATCGCGGCCCAGCTCAGCATCGACATCGACGATCTCGCCGGCCGCGCCGAGCAGAAACTGTTGCAGGACCTCGAAGAAGCATTCGCGGATCCGATGCTTGAATCGCTGCCGTTCCAGCCGGACGAGCGGCGCGAGATCGTGGCGCAGTATCCCGCGAGTGCCGCGGCGCTGGCGAGGCTCCACCGGGCCTACGCTGCGGCCCGCTCGAACGCCGATGCATTTGCCGACCGCCTGCGCTCGGACCCGCTCCTGAGCCAACTACTGCACCAGGTGCTGTCGGGGATCACGGCCATCCGTTCGAGCGCGGAGATCCTGGCGGACGTTCCCGACCTGGGGGAGGCGGAGCGCGCCCGCTTCGTTGCGGCCATCAGCCGGGAGGCGGTGGGGCTGACGGATGTTGCGCGCAACCTCATTGGACAGTTCGACGTGTCGAGCCAGTATCAGCGCGGCATCTCCCCAGCGCGCGAGATCGACGACATGATCATCGAGCGCCAGAACTATTTCCCGGCGCTCGAGACGGTGGCGGAAAGCCTGCGGGCGGAAGTCGACCGGGCGGGGCCATTCGGCGTGGCGACGCTGACGGACCTGCTCGCCGGCCGCTTCGGCGTCCGCATCCATGTCGGCGGCCCTGCGCCAGAGCCGGGATATCCCGGGCACTATCGGTTTGACGCGCGCCAGCGCTCGATGTGGTTCCATGGGGCGACGACGCTGGCGACGCGGCAGTTCCAGCTGGCGCGCCTCTTCAGCGAACTGGTCGCGCGCGATGCCGTGGAGCACGAACTCGCGGCCTCGCACATCGAGACGGCCACGGCGCGGCGCCTGGCAGCGCGGGCGCTGGGCTCATACCTCGCCGGTGCGATCGTGCTCCCATACGACCGGGTGCTCGCGGATGCCGAGCGTTGCCGGTACGACATCGACTACCTGCGCCAGCACTACAACGCCAGTTTCGAGCAGGTGGCGCACCGGCTGGTGACGCTGAGAAGGCCTGGTGCAGAGGGGGTGCCCTTCGGATTCCTGCGCTCCGATCCCGCCGGCAGGTTGACCAAGCACTTCCCACTGCCCGGGCTGCTGCTGCCGAACAGCGGTCACGCCTGTCCGCTCTGGGCGATCTACGGTGCGTTCAGGCAGCCGGACATGATCGTGCGGCAGGCCGTGCGGTTTTCGGATGGGTCGCGGTATCTGTTCATCGCCCGCACGACGCAGCGACGGCCGGCGGCGTTCCGTGAGCCAATGGTGCCATCTTCGGTGATGCTGGCCTGCGATGTGCTCCATGCCGACCGCACGGTGTACGGAGTGGGCCTGGACCTCACCGACCATTCGGCCGACGTGCTCGTGGGGCCGAGTTGCCGGCTGTGCACGCGCCACGACTGCCCGGCACGGCAGGAGGAGGCCCTGTCGCCCGCTGGCACGGTGCCGGGTCTGCGCGGGCCCCTGGTCGCGCCCCAGAGGCCCCTTGGCGAGCCCGCATGATTACGATTAACTGAAGACGTTCGCGGAGGGGAGACCGCGGGCGACAAGGGGGGACTTTGGCAATCGACATACTCATCGCCGAGGATGAACCGAGCATACTGGAATCGCTCGACTTCATCCTGAGCCGCGCCGGCTGGACCATAAGCTCCGTCAGTGACGGAGAGGCAGCGCTGGTGGCCGTGAAGAGACTGCAGCCGCGCATGCTGGTACTGGACGTCATGCTGCCGAGACGCAGCGGCTTCGACGTTCTGAAGCAACTGCGCAGTGAAGCAGCCACGCGCACGCTGCCGGTGTTGATCCTTACGGCGAAGGGGCAGCAGCAGGATCGGCGCATCGCCGAGGAACTCGGCGCCGATGGCTTCGTGACCAAGCCCTACGCGAACGCCGAGGTCGTCGGTGCCGTGCGGGACCTGCTGGGCGACGATGCCGGCGCAGCGTAAACTTGCCGGGGGCATGTTCCTGCTGGTGGCCCTGGGGGCCGCCATGATGCTGCCGCCGCTGGTCTATGTGTTCAACCAGCCGCTGGCGGTATTCGGCGTGCCGCTCATAGTGTTCTACCTGTTCGGCGTGTGGTTCCTGCTCATCGTGGGCACGGCCGCACTGACGCACGCAATGCCCGCCGACAGGATGGGGCGGGAGCCGCCGGAAGGCGAGCGCTGATGCTCTCGGCGGATTTCGTCATCGCGACAGCAATCGGCTATGTGGGACTGCTGTTCGTCCTGGCCTATTTCGGCGACCGGCGGGCCCGTAGCAACCCGAAGTCCTTCCTGCACTCACCAGCGGTCTACACGCTGTCGATCTCGGTCTACTGCACCAGCTGGACGTTCTATGGCGCAGTCGGCAACGCGGCCCGCAGCGGGCTCGAATTCCTGACGATCTATCTTGGCCCGACGCTGGTGTTTGTCGGGTGGTGGTTCCTGCTGCGACGCCTGGTCCGCATCAGCCATCTGCAGCGCATAACCTCGGTGGCCGACCTCCTGTCGTCGCGGTTCGGCAAATCCAGCCGGCTTGCGGTGCTGGTGACCTGCATCGCCGTGATCGGCATCGCTCCGTACATCGCATTGCAGCTCAAGGCGGTCACCTCGTCCATCCAGGCGGTGGCCGGCGCCTCCGAGTTCGGCCATGGAAGCCTTGCAGGGATCGACGACGGTACCCTGGCGCTCGGCGTGGCGGCCGGCATGGCGCTCTTCACCATCCTGTTTGGGACGCGTCACCTCGATGCCAAGGAACAGCACCATGGCGTCGTCGCGGCAATCGCCTTCGAGGCGGTGGTCAAGCTCGCAGCCCTCGTCGCCGTGGGTGTGTTCGTCGTCTATGTCGGAGGGGGCTTCGAGGAGATCTTCAACCAGGCTGCAGCGGTCGGCGTGCAGGTGAATTCCGACCAGACCTTCGATGCGCGCTGGTTCACGACGCTTCTCCTGTCGGTGGCCGCCATCGTGTGCCTGCCGCGGCAGTTCCAGGTGACCGTGGTCGAGAACTCGGACGAGAGTCACCTCCGCGTCGCGAGCTGGGCTTTTCCCGCCTACATGCTGCTGATGAGCATCTTCATCCTGCCGATTGCCGTCATCGGCCTTTCGACGATGCCCCCGGGCTCGAATCCGGACATGTTCGCGCTGACGCTTCCGCTGGCCTTCGATCAGGACATGCTGGCGCTGCTTGCCTTCATCGGCGGTTTCTCGTCGGCGACCTCCATGATCATCCTCGAGTCGATCGCGCTGTCGATCATGGTGTCGAACCACATCATCATGCCGCTGATCCTGCGGTTCGGGTCCGGTCAGGGTGGCGAAGGGCAGGGGATGACCCGCATACTGCTCACAGCCCGGCGGTTTTCCATCGTCCTGATCCTGTCGCTTGGGCTCTCGTACTTCTTCCTCGCCCGCGATTCGGACAGCCTGGCGCAGATCGGCCTGATCTCTTTTACCGCCATCGCCCAGTTCTTCCCCGCCGTGATCGCCGCGCTCTTCTGGCGCGAGGCATCGCTGAAGGCGGCAACGAGCGCGATCGCCATCGGCTTCGCGTTCTGGCTCTGGTGCAGCTTCCTGCCATCCTTCGAGTCGGTGTCACCACAGGTCGCCATGCTGCTGCGTGAAGGACCGTGGGGCATCTCCTGGCTTCGGCCCGAGGCCATGTTCGGGCTCGACGGACTGGATGCTCTCGCGCACGCCGCATTCTGGAGCCTTACCGCCAACATCCTGACCCTCACCATAGTGTCGCTCCTCACCAGCCAGTCTGCCCTGGAGCGGGTGCAGGCCAGCGTCTTCGTCGATGTGTTCCGCCGGGGCGGACCCCGGGGCAGCTTCGTGCGCGGCTCGGCGACCGCCAACGATCTCTACTTCGTGGTGGAGCGCGTGCTGGGAGAGCGGCGTGCCGCAGCATTGTTCGACGCTGAGGCGCGCGAGCTCGGGGTCGAACCCGACACGCTTGAACCGTCGCCCGACTTCATCGGCAGGCTTGAGCGGGAGCTCGCGGGCGCCATCGGCGCAGCGTCGGCCCACGTTATGCTGTCCAAGGTGGTCTCCGGCAGTGCCGTCTCCCTGGAAGAGATGATGCAGATGGCAGACGAGACGCAGCAGATGATCCAGTACTCGCAGCAGTTGGAGAAGACCTCGGCGGAACTGCGTTCGACAGCCCAGCAACTGGAGGAGGCGAACGCCCAGCTGCGCGAGTTGGACAGCCAGAAGGATGAGTTCCTGAGCCAGGTGAGTCACGAGGTCCGTACCCCGATGACGTCGATCCGCTCCTTCTCGGAAATCCTGCTCGACGGCACGGAGGTCGAGGAGAAGCAGCGGACGCACTTCGTGCGCACGATCCATCAGGAGAGCGTCCGCCTCACCCGCCTGCTCGACGAGATACTGGACCTTTCCGCGCTGGAGCGCGGCGAGCGAAGCTGGGAGAACATGCCTCTCGATGCCGAGGCGGCGTTGGAGCGGGCGCTATCCGTCTGCGAGGCGCTGCTGCGGCAGCGCGGCATGCGTGTCGAGTTCGGAGAAAGGGCAAGCACCACGATCATCGAGGGCGATCCCGACCGGCTCTGCCAGGTGTTCATCAACGTCATTTCCAACGCCGTGAAGTACAACGATGCCGACCAGCCGGTGATGCGGGTCAGTTCGGCGGTCCGTTCAGGCTTCTATGTCGTGGACATAGCGGACAACGGCCCGGGCATCCCCAAGACCGAACGCAACCTGATCTTCGAGAAGTTCGCTCGCGGCGAGCGCGGCATGGTTGAGCAGGCGGGTGCAGGACTGGGGCTCGCCATCTCGCGCCAGATCGTTGCCCGCATGAACGGTTCGCTGGAACTGGTGTCCAGTCCGCTTTCCGGCGCGTGCTTCCGGGTGAAGCTGGCGGTGGCAAGGTAGAGCCTAGAAGTTGCCGGAATCGGGGATGTTCAGCAGGTGCCCGCAGGCCTTGCAGTGGACGGCATCCGGCTCGTGCTTCTGCAGGCCGCATTCGGGGCAGGTGAACTGGACCTTGGCGGGCCGGAAGATCGCCTGTGCCAGACGGACGAACAGCGAAATGCCGATGATCATGATGACGATCGACGTCAGCTTGCCGAACGTGCCCGGCAGGATGATGTCGCCGAAACCGGTGGTAGTCACGGTGGTGACGGTGAAATAGAGGGCATCGACATAGCCGTTGATGTTGCCCTGCCCGGAGCGCGCGAAGGCCGTGTAGACAAAACCCGTCACCACGAAAAGGAAGACGAACAGGTTGATGCCCGCCTGGATCGGCTCGCGATAGAGGCCCAGCCCCCGCTTCAGCAGGGGGCGCCAGAACACGTTGCTGCGGGTCAGCGTCCACAGCCGCAGGATGCGCAGGAAGCCCAGGTTGAAGAACCACGTGGGCGCGAGCAGCGTCACGAGTATGAAAATGTCGATGATGACCGGAGGCTGTCGCAGCCATCGCAGAACATCGGTGGAGGCGAGGCCACGGGCGATGAGGTCCAGCGCCAGCAGCGCCGCGATGGACAGATCGATCCACAGAAAGGACTCGGCGTCGCGCAGCAGGGGACTGGCGATGAAGAAGCCGATGATGGCGAGATCGACCAGGAGCACGGCGCTCTGGAAGCGCAACGCGGCAGGCGAATGGCCGTGGTAGAGTATCCGGAGCCGTCGCCGCAGGCGGTCCAGAGTTCCTCCTTCGGTATCCTGTTCTCTGGTCTTTTCGCCCAGCTGAGCCTCCTACGGCGATTGCCGATCATCGCCGCCCGGCACACCATGTGGCCCGGCAGAGGGAACCTGTTCAGGCTCGCGACCTCCGCTGATGCCGACGGCTTCCGGAACGCCCGCCCGCGCCAGCGGTTCCCCGGCGAGCCCTGGATCGTGGGGGCCTCCGGAGGGGGCAGATGAGCGTCATGACGCTGGCACCGTGGAGGGCTGCGTCAATCGCCGCCTGCGGCCGCAGTTGCGGGCGACCCCGCCAACAGCTATGTCCGAGGGAACGTGTTCGGCACCAAGAGACAGCATGAAACTGGCATTCGTCATTCCGGCCTATAACGAGGAAGCGCTCATCGGCAAATGCCTCGAGAGCGTCGTGGCCAAAGTTGCGCGCAGTGGCCGGCCGGCCGGGATCATTGTCGTGAACAATGCCTCGTCCGACCGGACCGGCGAAATTGCCCGCAGTTTCCCGGGCGTCGAAGTGGTGGACGAGCCCAAGAAGGGGCTGGTCAACGCCCGCGACGCCGGCTTCGCTGCCAGCGCCGGCTATGATCTGGTGGCCAACATCGACGCGGACACCCTGGTGCCGGAGGGCTGGCTGGACACCGTATACCGGGAGTTCGAGCGCGACAGCCGCCTCGTGTGCCTGTCCGGACCCTATGTCTACTACGACATGAGCGCGTGGAATCGCTTCCTGGTGAACGCGTTCTATGTGCTGACCAAGCTGATCTACCTGGTGAACCGCTACGTTCTACGGGTCGGCTCCGTGGTGCAGGGTGGGAACTTCGTCTTCAAGCGCCAGGCCTGGGCCGATGTGGGCGGCTACGACCGCTCCATCACCTTCTTCGGCGAGGACACCGACGTCGCCGTGCGGCTTTCCAAGGTCGGAGCGGTGAAGTGGACATTCAAGCTGAAGATGAAGACTTCTGGCCGGCGGCTTGAAAAGGAAGGCGTATTCAAGACGGCCTCCACCTACACCCTCAACTTCTTCTGGGTGACATTCCGGGGAAAACCGGTGACCAAGGACTATACGGACATCCGGCCTCACTGAGGGCCGGCTGACCAGACCCGACGAAGTCGGGGCCACAGGAGGGCAGATGGCGCAAACCGATCCCGCAGTCGACATCGACCATGTACCCCCGGATGAAGGCGCCGACCGGCTGTCCGCCATCCTGAGGGCGATTGCGAGGGACGGAACGCGGGAGCGGATCTCGATCGGAGACCTGCTCCACGCCATGGAACATCGCGCAGTAGGGGCGCTGATGTTCATCTTCGCAGTGCCGAATGCCATTCCTGTGCCACCGGGCGTGTCGGCCGTGCTGGGCGCGCCGCTCATATTCCTGTCCTTTCAGATGATGCTGGGCCAGCGGCCCTGGCTGCCGCGTGTCGTCACCGACAGGTCGCTGTCGCACCACGAGTTCCAGAAAGTGGTAGACCTTGCAGCCCCCTGGCTGGCGAGGGCGGAACGGCTGATGCGCCCGCGCCTGCAGCGGCTGGCACGCCCTCCTGCAGAGTTCGTGATCGGCTTCATCTGCCTCGTTCTTTCGGTGATCCTGTTCCTGCCCATCCCGCTCGGCAACATGCTGCCGGCGTTCACCATCTGCGTGCTCGCGCTGGGTGTGCTGGAGCGGGACGGCTTGTGGATCATCGTCGGCGCCATCCTTTCAGTCGCGGCGGTGGTGATCGTGTGGGGCGTGGTGCTGGCTCTGGTGTGGAGCGCGTTGTTCGTGCTCAGCAACGTGCTCGGATGGCAGCTGCCGCTCGTCTCGTGATGGATCGTTAGGGGATAGCGGCCAGGGAGTCGTCGCGGGATGTCGGTGCCGACGCAGATACCAGCCCTGCCGCAGTTGGCGACGCTTCTCCGCAATCCTCCGTCTATGGCACTCGCGCTGCGGCCGGGGCAGGTGCTCGACGCAAAGGTGGTCGGTCCGGGCGCTGGCGGCACGGTGCGCATCGATGTGCAGGGGCAATCGCTCAACCTGCTGCTGCCGCAACCGGCCGCGCCCGGAACGATCCTGAAGCTGACGGTGGAGGCCGTCACGCCCCAGGTGCGGCTGTCCGTCCAGGTGCCGTCGGTACCGGCGGCGCCACAAGCTCCGGTGGCAGGCGTAGGCAATGGGGCTCCACCGGCGGCCGCGCAGCAGGTGCTGACGCAGATGGTACAGGCTGCCGTGCCGCTGCAAGGCGCGGCTACGGGGCTCACTGCGGTGCTGGCGACGCTGGTCGGCGCCACGGGGTTGCCAGAACCGGTACTGAGGGCGGCACAGCAGGTGCTGGCAGGCAGGCTGGATCTCAGCGCCGGCACGCTGAGCGGTGGCACGCTGAAGCAGGCGGTCGCCACCTCCGGCATCTTCTCCGAGGCGCGGCTCGGCAGCCCGGCGACAGCGGGGGTGGGTGATGCCAAGTCGGTGCTTCTCGCCTTGCGCAGCAGCCTTGTCGCGTGGCTTGGCAGCGGGCAGCATCCGATAGCTGCCCCGGCAACCGTCCCGCCGCCTCTTCGCGGCATGACGCCGCGCGCCAGGGTGCCGGATGTGCAGCCGGTGCTCCCTCTCGAGGGGGGCGAGCCTGTCGATGAACTCGGCCGGCGGGCCCTCGATCACGCCGAGGCAGCCATCGCGCGCCTGCGCCTCCACCAGCATGCATCTCTGCCGGACGCGGAGGGGCGGCCGGCTCCGGCCCTGAGTCTCGATGTGCCGGTGATGGTTGGTGGCTACCAGGCGCTGCTGCACCTCCAGATCCGGCAGGATGGGGAGGGGCGCGAAGAGGCCGGAAGCGCCGATCGCGGCTGGCAGATGCGGTTCGCCATCAACCTGCCGGCTCTGGGCGAGGTGGGTGCCCAGGTGTCGCTGCGGGCCGGTACGGCTGGTGTGATGCTGTGGGCGACCGAGGAGGCGACGGCGGTGGCACTGGAGCAGGACATCGAACTGCTCCGCGCCGGGCTCGTGGCTGCAGGCCTGCAACCTGGATCGCTTCTCGTCCGGCACGGAGAACCCGCCGCCGGGCCGCAACTACAGCCGGGTTCACACCTGCTGGATGAACGGCGATGACGGAGACGCCGCCTCCACCTGCAATCGCCGTGGCTCTTCAGTACGAGAAGGGTACGAGCGATGCCCCGCGGGTGGTCGCCAAGGGCAGGGGGCTGCTCGCCGAGCGGATCGTGGCGCTCGCCGACGAGCATGGCGTGGTGATCGAGGCCAACCCCGCACTGGCAGAGGCCCTGAGCGGCGTCGAACTCGACGAGACGATCCCGATCGAGCTCTATGAGGCCGTGGCCGTGGTGATCGGCTATGTGCTGCGGGTCAACGGCAAACGCTGATCCATTGAAACGGGGTGGGTGGCTCCCCATGTTTTACGTAGTACAGCAAGGGAGCGTTTCATGGGCCAGCAGCAGGATTTCGACGCCATCAACGGCCTGTTCGACCGTATCGAGGACGTCGCGCGCCGGAGCGAACAGCGGGACCGGGACGCGGAGGCGCTGATCCAGGAGAGGCTCCGGCAGTATCCGCCTGCACCCTACTACATGGCGCAGACCATCTTGGTGCAGGAAGAGGCGCTGCGTCAGGCGCGGCAGAAGATCGAGGAACTCGAGGCGCGAACCAGCCGTGGCAGCGGCTTTCTCGGCGGGCTGTTCGGGGATGGCGAGCCTGAGCGGCGCCCCGCTCGCCGTGGTCCGTGGGACCGCGGCGAAGAGCAGCGTCGCTCTCCAGGCGGCGGCGGATTCCTCTCGGGTGCAGCGCAGACTGCCCTTGGTGTAACCGGCGGCGTATTGCTGGGCAGCGCCATCGCTGGAATGTTCACCGGCGGTGCTGAAGCCGGCGAACTGCCGCCGGAAGAGCCTGCGGACACCGGAATGGACGATCACGGTGGCGACCACTCGGACTTCGGCGGCGGCGACTTCGACTTCGGCGAGTTCTAGCGCTTTTCGTAGAACTCGTTTCCGCCGGCCTCGAGCACGTAATACATGTTGTTGTAGGGAAAGCGCAGTCCGGCGGTGTGGAAGTGCTGGGCGTTGCGTACCCCCGGGTGACGGGCTCCACGTAGCACCTGGTCCGCCATCTGAGCCGCGAGCACGGCACCGCTGTCGGTCATCTTGCGGGTGAGAACGCCCTGGGCGAACTGGTTCTTCTGCCCAACGACTCCGCACACGGTTTTCGGATAGCGTGGATCATTGACCCGGTTCATCACCACGCTCCCGACGGCAAGCATGCCCTCTGCACTCGAGCGGTTGGACTCGAAGTACATCGCACGCATCATGCACTCCTTCTCGGAGAGCTGCGCCATGCCGAAGTTGATGCCGAACAGGCTGCAGCCACCCAATGAAACGGTCGCCACGGAAATGGCGGCGAGACGGCACAGCGTGCGTGCGAGCGAGCTGGAGCGCATGGGATGATCCGTTGCATTGATGCAATACGGATCAAATTTGCCCTATCAGCCTTAAGGGTGGATTGCCCGGGACGGTAAACGAACCGCTAACGGCGGCCCCGGCGAAACAAAGTGGACAACAGGGCTATGGTGCCGACGGTGACGAGGAGTGGCACCGGGTCCCTCTGAACCGCGCGTCCTGCAAGGCGGGCCTGGCGACCCAACTCCTCTGTCGCCACGGGCAGCTGACGCCGGAGGTCGTGGACCAGCGCAGAGGCATGCTGCTGAAGATCCTCATAACGATGAGAACCCTGGTCGCGCAGCGCGCTGGCCAACTCCCTCACGTCCTCCCGAAGGCGGGCAACGCGCTCAGCCAACACGTCCGCCGCATAATCTCGGTTGCGCTCTATCATATGGAAAGCCCTGCCGGTCCTGGCCATGACGACGCTCCTCATGCCGTGTGTACTGTCTCAACTCGCCCGTGCCTCTACCGGTTCCGCCGCAAGAATTGACCGGCCAGCATCTTGGATTTTCTGCGCCGCTCCACCATGTGCATCCATCATCGGAGGGAGACCACCATGGACAAGAGCCGCGCCCGCCTGGAGCGTCTGTTCGACCGCCTGGAGCGGCGCGTTCCAATAGCGGCGCGCTGGCTGAGGTACCTTCGCCGCCCGGAGACGAGGTGGTTCCGCATTCCACTCGGCGTCCTGCTGATATTCGGCGGAATCTTCAGCTTCCTGCCCGTGCTGGGGATCTGGATGCTGCCCCTGGGATTGCTGCTGCTGGCGCTCGACCTGCCGTTCCTGCAGGGGCCGGTGAACACCTCGGTTCTGCGCGGCACGCGCAAGTGGAGCACGTGGCAGCGTTCCCGCCGTGACGGACGTAATCAGCGCTAGGGCAGGCGCCCGGCAGCAAAATCGGCTTCGATACGGTCGACGATAGCGGCCAGTTTCTCGTCGATGACATGAAGGTACTGCGTCCAGTCGGACAGCTTCTGCAATTCCTCAGGTCCGTCTGAAATGCCCCGCATTGCAATCAGCGGCAGGTCGAAAACCTGGCACACGCGCAGGATCGCGAACGTTTCCATGTCCACCATGTCGGAGTCTACGGTCTCATAGGCGGCGCCGGATACCACGTTGGCACCGGTAGAGAGCCGTGCCCGCGGTACACCCTCAACACCCAGAGACAGCGGCAGCACTGCCGGGAGGCCGGACATCGGCGTCTCGCCCTTGGGAAAACCCAGGGCGGACGCATCCATGTCGCGATAGGAGACGGTGCTCGCCTGGTAGACCTCGGCCTGCGAGAGCGTCCTCGAGCCGGCAGATCCGAGCGAGACAACCATGCTGGGCAGTTGCCCCTGCGCCTGCCGGGCGGCGAGTTCGCGGGTGACGGCGATGGCAGATTCGACCGGCCCGATGCCGCACATCAACGGCGTGATGCGGGAGCGCAGGTGGGGCCCGTACTCCTGTTCGGCAGCCATGACGTAGAGAATGCTCATTTGTGATCGAATAGCAGGCCGCCAGCCGCTTGCCAAAGCCAGACCTTACCCTTTCGTTAAGTCCTCAGTGACAATCTGAAGTCACCAGCGCCCGTGAGCGCTGCGCGTGATCAAGGGGTAGAAAGTGCGTTTCGCCGTGATCGAGGGCAGCAGGGAATGGACCGAGCCAGCCAGGCCGGCCCTGCGCGATGTGTCCAGGTCGTTATCGGTTGAGGATGTGGAGGCGGAGGCGCAACGACGCCTGAAGGCTGTCCGCCTGGACGAATGGCGCACGCGGGAATTCATCACTGGCAGGCCAATGCCTGACGACGTGCGGCACTACGCGATGCAGGTGGAGTTTGCGGCCCGGGCGATCAGCCGGCTGATGCCCATTCCGAGCGATTTCAACAGCGACGTGTACTGGCCCCGCGTCTGGAGCTGAAGGCGGCACCCTCCGCATAGCGGAGGGTTACCTGCTCAGGCAGCCTTGCGCGTACGCGACGCCCTTTTTGGTGCGGACTTCACGGATTTCGCCGTGTCCTTGGCCAGCTGTGCGACGGCCTTGAACCAATACACCTGGTCTGACCCGTCGGGGCGGCCATCGGCCTCCCAGAGCTGATAGGCAAGTTCCTTGATCCGATCTTCCATCTCTCAATCTCCGAGCCGCAATCGGCAGTACCGATGCTGAATGCGTATGGTTGACGCCGGGTAAACTTGCGGCCGATTGGCTGCACACCGTCGCTCCTGGGATGCGAGGTTCTTCCGTCGGTTACGGTGACAGCGCCCACCGGTCGTGGCAGATTCGGTGGCAGGAGGACTGCCAATGAGCTTTCGCGCACTCATCACGGATCGGGATGAAGCCGGTACTATAACGTCGACCGTGCAGCAGGTTGAGGACGATCGTCTGCCCGACGGGAACGTCACGGTTGACGTCGATTGGGCAGGCCTCAACTACAAGGACGGGCTGTGCCTGACAGGGCAGGGCGGTCTGGTGCGCGCCTACCCGCATATCGCCGGAATCGATTTCGCCGGAACCGTCCGCGAGAGCCTGGATTCCCGCTATGCACCGGGCGATGCAGTGGTGCTGACGGGTTGGCGGGTCGGCGAAACACGGTGGGGCGGCTATGCCGAGCGCGCCCGGGTCGATGCGAACTGGCTTGTGCCGCTGGCGCAGGGGCTCACAACGCGCGATGCGATGACTATCGGTACCGCCGGCCTGACTGCCATGTTGGCGATAGGGCGGCTGGAAGCGGCGGGCGTAACGCCCGGCCGCGGTGACGTGGTGGTGACCGGAGCCTCCGGCGGCGTCGGTTCCATCGCCGTCAGCCTGCTCGCGCGCCTGGGATATCGGGTGGTGGCCCTGTCGGGGCGACCAGAGCATGGCGAGGCGCTGCGACAACTCGGGGCCAGCGAGATACTGCCGCGCGATGAGTTTTTCTCCCAGCCAGACAAGCCGCTGGAGTCAGCCCGGTGGGCTGGCGCGGTCGATAATGTCGGTGGCGCAGTGCTCGGCAAGCTCCTGAAGCAGGTGCAGTACGGCGGCGCAGTTGCGGCTGTGGGTAACGCCGGGGGTATCGGCCTGGAGACCAGCGTGCTCCCGTTCATCCTCAGGGCCGTGACCCTGATCGGCATCGACAGCGTCATGCAACCGTACGAGGCACGCATGGCCGCCTGGAAGCGGATTGCGGACATCTTCGACTTCAGGGCCTATGACGGTCTGGTCAAGGAAGTGGCCCTCGAGGACCTTCCACAGGCGGCGGAGCGGATCCTCGAGGGACAGGTGCGGGGCAGGGTGCTGGTGCGCCCACGCTGACGTTCACGCCGTGCTCGTCGCAGCAGTATCGGGTCGGGTATTCTCGTCCGGCCCATCGGCATAGGCAGCCGAGAGCTGCCGATAGTAGCGGGAGTTGAACGCAAGGATGGTCACGAGCAGGCCGAGCAGGCCGGCTATCGTGAACACCAGCGCAATACCGCGCGCGGGGCCCGTGCCAAACCAACTGCCGATCGCATCGGCACCGGCACCATCGGTCATGAACGGGATGAAGACGAACTGCGTCAGCGGCCCAATCAGGAATGCCGTGAGCGGGGAGGCCGCCTGTTCCACAGACTGGGCAAAGCCGAACACCCGGCCCTGACGCTCCAGCGGCACCACCTTCTGCAGCGTGGTGTGTTCGGCGGCTTCGGCATAGGGACCGAGCAGCATCCACACGAAGCACCCCGCCGCCAGCAGCCAGAAGGAGGGCTGGATGGTGAACACGCAGCATGCCGACCAGGTGATGATGTTGACGATCATGAGCGTGCGGAGAGGGTTCTTTCCGAGCCCGTTGCGCGAGATGATGATGCCGCTGAGGATGAAGGCGGTGGAAAGCACGCCGAAGGTCAGCCCCCACACCTGAACGGACACCAGCGAGAGGCCATAAGCGTCGAGCAGCGCCATGAACACGCCACCGAGGAAATTGTTGAAGGTGGAGAAGAAGATCAGCGCGAACAACCCGGGAACCACCGCTATGACGCGGATGGTGCCCGCAATGTCGACGCGCTTCGGCTCCTGCGGTGTGCCTGCAACGGGTTGTGGCCTGCCCTCATCAATCCGGACGAAAGACAGGTGCAGGAACACGAGCGCGGTGGACACCAGGGCAAGCAGCAGGGTCGCGTACATGCCGCCCCACGCGACCAGAAACCCGCTGATCACCGATGTCGTGAGAAAGCCGATGCCGCTCACCATCCCGACCAGGCCATTGGCCTTGTCGCGCTCGCCTTCGGGTATCAGGATGGTTACCAGTGTGGGGAGGGCGATGCTGCGGATGTTGCCGGCAATGACACCAAGCATCACGATCAGGACGAACGCCCAGAGATAGGGCCCGTAGGGATCGGTGAACGCCCCCTCCGGCGCCAGCAGGAGCATGGCCATCGATGCCCCGTAGAGCGCGAAGGAGACCACGCTCGAGCCCAGCATCGCCAGACGCTTGGAGTTGTGATCGACGATGGCGCCGAGCCAGATGCCGAAAGCCGCGGTGAACACCAGGTAGATGCCGGCCACCATGCCGGTCGCGAACACCGACTGGGTCTCGATGAAGATCCAGAAGGTGATGGCGAACCACACCGTGAAGTTGGTGATGTTGGCAACAAGGTTGTTGGCCAGGATCTGGTGGAAGGGGCTCATCGCGCGTTCTCCTGCCTAGGCAGATGGTGATTGTGTCAGGCGGGCGCCACCCGCGCATCGGCGGGAGGTGCCGAAGGGCGCGGGAAGGCGAGAGCCAGCACGGCTGCACTCAGCCCGATGGCGGCGGAAGCCACATAGAGCCAGTGGTAGTCGCCGAAGGTATCGAACAGCCAGCCGCCACCGAGCGGGCCGAAGGCCATGCCGATGCTTGATGTCATGGTGATCCCACCGAGCACGGTGCCCATCACCTGCGGGCCGAAATACTCGCGGGCCAGCACGGCATAGAGAGGCATGACGCCGCCATATGCCATCCCCAGCACCACCGCCAGCATGTAGAACTGGGTCAGCTCGCTGACGTAGATGTAGCTGTAGATGCCGACAGCCTGCAGCACCAGGCCGCCAATGATCACGCGCTTCACTCCGACCCTGTCGGCGAGAACGCCGAATATCACCCGCCCGAACAGGCCTGCGAGGCCTTCGACACTGTAGATGCTGGCGGCAGCGAGCGCCGAGGCTCCGCAGAGCATGGCGTAGCTGACGGTGTGGAAGATAGGGCCGGAGTGGGCACCGCAACAGAGGAAGAACACCCCCGCCAGGATGAAGAACTGCGGCTTGCGCAGCACGGCGCCGAGTCCTGTCGGGCTCGGCTCGGCAGGTGCGACGTGATCCGACTGCATGGGAGCGTTGGCCAGAACCGCCGGGGCCCGCCGGATCAGCAGGCTGAGGGGCATGATCGCGACGGTTGCGACGATGGCTGTCATCATCATGGCGTCGCGCCAGCCATAGGACTGGATGAGAACGGTCGCGAGGGGCGTGATGATCATCGGCGCAACCCCGGCGCCGAGCGACACCAGGGACACGGCGAGGCTGCGGTTCTTGTCGAACCAGGCGATGGTCGTGGCCATCAGCGGTGCAAAGAAGGCGCCGCCGGCTGCGCCGACGAGCCCGCCATAGGCAAACTGAAAGACGATCAGGTCGGTCGCGCGGCTGGCGATGTAGAGGCCAGTACCCAGCATCGCCGCGGCGATCAGGATCACGGGCCGCGCGCCGACGCGGTCGGTCAGGGTGCCCCAGAGGAACCCTGCCACGCCCATGACGATGAACCCGACCGTCATCGCACCCGATATGCCGGCACGGGTCCATCCAGCCTCATCCGCAATGGGCTGCAAGTAAACCGGGAGGGCGAACATTGCGCCCATCGCCACGCAGGTGATCACCGCGCCAGCGGCCACGATCACCCAGCCATAATGCCGTTCCATTCCATGCTCCCTCCGGGACAATTCGCCCACTAGACGGACAGGGGATGTCAGTATCGACACGACAGCGGAGAAATTGCGGTTGTGGTCTGCAATCGTGATGCGGGCGCATCCAGCTATGGCGTGCCTGGGATGGCGACGACCAGCTGGGGCTCAGACATCTCGGTGCGCCGGTACAACTTGAGCCGGCCTGCCGGCGCGCGCTTCGAGGCGGCGGGGAAGCCCGCTACTGCGGTGCGGTCGCGGGTGGTGCGTCAGTTCGACTCGGCGCTGGCCTGGTTGGCCTGGATGATCTCGCGCAGCTGCTTCATCAGCGTGCGGCCGGTTATCTGGCTGACTGAGTACCCTTCCGCTCCGACAGCGGATTTTACCGCATACGTGGTGCTGAAACGGCCGGACCGGGCCAGTTCGAAGGCGCGTTCGAGCGCAGTCTTGTTCGGTTCCATGCCTGTACCCTAGCAGGCACAAACGAGAAAGGCCACCGCAGGTGCGGTGGCCTTCCAAAGAGCTCCCTGACGGGGGC
>JAEZHZ010000180.1 GCA_023436745.1 Pseudomonadota bacterium
CTGGTCACCGTCTGGTCGGGCTTCTCGACCAAGTGGTACGGCGAGCTGTTCCGGGACCCGCAGATGCTGAATGCCGCCTGGCTCAGCCTGCAGATCGCGGCGCTCGCGGCCACCATCGCGCTGGTGCTGGGCACGCTGGCCGCCGTGGCGCTGGTCCGCTTCCGGCGCTTCCGCGGCCGCACCGCCTTCGCCGGCACCGTCTCGGCGCCGCTGGTCATGCCCGATGTGATCACCGGCCTGTCGCTGCTGCTGCTGTTCGTTGCCATGGAATCGCTGATCGGCTGGCCGCGCGGGCGCGGAATGCTGACCATCGTCATCGCCCATGCCACCTTCTGCACCGCCTATGTGTGCGTGGTGGTGCAGTCGCGCCTGTCCGATTTCGACCGCAGCCTCGAGGAAGCCGCGATGGATCTCGGGGCCTCGCCGGTGCGCACCTTCTTCGATATCACCCTGCCCATCATCGCCCCGGCGCTGGTGTCGGGATGGCTCTTGGGCTTCACCCTGTCGCTCGACGACCTCGTGATCGCCAGCTTCGTGTCGGGCCCCGGCTCGTCCACCCTGCCGATGGTGATATTCTCCAAGGTCCGGCTCGGCGTGTCGCCCGACGTCAATGCGCTCGCCACCATTATCATCGGCATCGTGGCGCTGGGCGTGCTCACCGCCACCATCCTGCAGCTGCGCTCGCGCCCGAAGAAGGCGCGGGCCTAGTCCAGGCTGTCCCAAAGCTCCGCCAGGGGCTGCGGCAGCACCCCGCGGATGGCCTGGGCGTCGAATGGCTCGCTCTCGGTCCTGATCAGCCACAGCGTGTCGGCGGTGATCCCCTCCGGCATGTGGACGTGCGGCAGCAGGCGCCCCGCAAGCGCGGTCTCGAAGCTCGTGAGGTCCGGGGTCGGCAGCGGCTCGGCCGGGTGCCAGTCCTGGTAGAACACGCCGCGCTGTATCGCCGGCAGGTGGTTGCCGAAGGTGGCGATGTCTTCGAGCGTCAGCCGCGCGCGCACCTCGTGCAGCACGCCGCGCAGGCATGCGAAGGTGATGTTGTTGGTCGCCAGCAGCGCACGGTCCTTCAGCTTTGCCTGCCATTGGGCAATGCTTTCGTTGGAATACTTCACGTCGCGGGGGTTGGTCATGTCAGCCTCCGCTCATGTGTTGTTCATGTTCGTTCATCCGCTGTCGCATCCGTGACTGGACAAGCCCGGCCAACCTGTCATCCTGCGCTCATGTTCAACAGCTGAAAGGAGGTGATCCAGTGTCTTATGAGATCGTGGCTCTCGAGGAAGGTCTGGGTTTTCGTGTGATGGTCGGGAGTGATCTCGGCTAGCACGCCCTCCCACGGCCCCTCGAGGCCGACATGCTCAGGAAGGGCCGTCCGCAAGGGCGGCCCTTTCCCTTTGCCGCTTGACGTCATGGCGGGGCCCCGGTACCTCCGGCCCGGTAATCCATTGAGTTTTCAGCATGTCCGCGGCCAATTTCGTCCTCACCCTGTCCTGCGAAGACCGTCCCGGCATCGTTGCCGCCGTTACCACGGAGCTGGCGGCGCTCAACGCGAACATCGCCGAGTCGAACCAGTTCTGGGATCGGGAAACCGGCCGCTTCTTCATGCGCATCGCCTTCACGGCGCCGGAGGGCGTCGGCCGCGAGGAGCTCGAGCGCGCCCTCAAGGCGCCGATCGAGCGGTTCGGCATGAAGACCACGCTGGTCGACGAAAGCCGCCGCAAGCGCATCGTCATCATGGTCTCGAAGTTCGACCACACGCTCCTGCACCTGCTCTACCAGATCCGCGTGGGCTGGCTCGATGCCGAGGTCGCCGCGATCATTTCCAACCATGACGACGCCCGCAAGATCGCCGAGGACGCCAGCATTCCCTACCATCTGCTGCCGGTGACCAAAGACACCAAGGCCGAGCAGGAGGAGCAGGTCCTCGCCATCGTCAAGCAGACGGGCGCCGAGCTGGTGGTGCTGGCGCGTTACATGCAGGTGCTGTCGGACAAGCTCGCCACCCGTCTCTTCGGGCAGGCAATCAACATCCACCACTCGTTCCTGCCGAGCTTCAAGGGCGCCAAGCCCTATCACCAGGCTCACGAGCGTGGGGTGAAGATCATCGGGGCAACCGCCCACTACGTCACGCCCGACCTCGATGAAGGTCCGATCGTCGAGCAGGAAACCGCCCGCGTGACCCACGCCATGAGCCCGGACGACCTGATCGCGGCCGGCCGCGACATCGAAAGCCGCGTGCTCGCCCGCGCCGTCAAGCTCCACCTCGAAAGCCGGGTGATGCTCAACGGTCGCAAGACGGTGGTGTTCGGCTAGGCGGCGGCCTCGGCCTTGCCCTTTGCGGCAAAGGCGCCCTGCTCGAACATGCGCACCGGGCGTATCTCGTAGGAGCCGCTGCCCGGATTGGCTTCCGTCAGTTCCTCGACGAAGGCGACCGCCTCGTCGAGCGTTTCGCAATCCACCAGATAGATGCCGAGGAACTGTTCCTTGGTCTCGGCAAAGGGGCCGTCGACCACGAAGGGCTTGGCACCCTTGCGCACAGTCACGGCCCTGCCGGTGTCCTCCAGCCGGGCGACTGGACCGAGCTTGCCCCTGGCGGCCATGCGGTTGTTGACCTCGGCGAGGCGCGCCATGCAGGCTTCATCCTCTTCCTTCGTCCAGCTGGCGACGGCGTTCTCGTCATTGTAGCACAATACGGCGTACAGCATCGATGCACTCCCTCTTTCCGGCGGCGGACTATGCCTCAAAAATGTGGCGCTGCCATCCCGGTAACTACGCAACCGGCGGCGCCGGCCGACTGATGGTGGCGGTGGCGCCGAGGGAGGCAACGACGATCGCGGCAATGCCCGCCAGCTGCGGCCATTCCAGCCGCTCGTGCAGGATAAGCAGTCCGGACAGTGCCGCGAAGGCAGGCTGCGCGCTCATCAGGATGCCGAACAGGCGCGCCGGAATGTGAGGCAGCGCCACCATGTCCAGGGCATAGGGGATGGCGCTCGACAGCAGTGCCACCCCGAGCGCCTGCGGCAGGATGGAGGGGTCGACGAGGGAGGTGCCCGCCCCGGCAATGCCGAAGGGCAGGGCGATCACGGCGGCGGTAGCCACGCCGAGTGCCGCCGTATGCCCGCCGCCGCCGCCGCTGCCGGCGCGCTGGCCGAAGACGATGTACCCCGCCCAGCACACGCCTGCGCCAAGTGCCAGCAGCACGCCCCCGATGGCGATGTCGCCGGAAAAGTGCCCGAGCGGGAGCAGCAGGGTCAGCCCGCCGACTGCCATCAGCACCCAGAAGAAGTCGAGGGGACGTCGCGACCCCGCCAGCGCCACAGCCAGCGGGCCGGTGAACTCCAGCGCCACGGCCACTCCCAGTGGAATGCTCGCCAGCGCTGCATAGAAGAGCAGGTTCATCGCTCCCATCGCGCCGCCATAAAGCAGCACCGCCCGCCACTGTCTCGCCCCCATAGGGCGCCGCCACGGCCGGAACACAAGCATCAGCACCAGCGCCGCCAGCGTCAGGCGCAGCGCTGTCGCCCCCTGCGCCCCCACCACGGGGAACAGCATCTTGGCAAAGGATGCCCCGGTCTGGGTGGCGGCCATGCCGAGCACCACCAGCAGCACGGGCAGGAGGATGGATTTCTGGGACAAGGAAGCAGCTTTCGCGAACCGCTTCTGCCTAGTGCGGATTGACCGCGCTCTCAATGGGCTTTAGCCCTTGGTCACCCGGAACAAAGGAGGAATGTCTATGGAGTACCGCTATCTGGGCCGCTCCGGCCTCAAGGTGTCGACCATGACCATGGGCACAATGACCTTCGGAGGTTCCGAACGCGTCGGCGCGACCGATCAGGACGATGCCACACGCCAGGTCGACCTGTGTCTCGATCACGGCATCAACCTGTTCGACACGGCGAATGTCTACAATGCCGGGGTGTCGGAGGAGATGCTGGGCGTAGCGCGCGCGGAGAACGGCCGCCGGCAGCGGGCGCTGGTCGCCACCAAGGTGCGGTTCAAGATGGGCGAGGGTCCCAACGAAGCCGGGCTGTCGCGCCACCACATCATCCACCAGTGCGAAGCCAGTCTCAGGCGGCTGAAGACCGATGTGATCGACCTGTATCAGGTCCACGAGTGGGACGGCATGACCCCGATCGAGGAGACCATGGCCGCCCTCGATACGCTCGTCGAGCAGGGCAAGGTCCGTTATATCGGCTGCTCCAACTATTCCGGCTGGCACATCATGAAGGCGCTGGCAGCCGCCGACAGGCGCGGCGGCGCCCGCTTCGTCAGCCAGCAGATCCACTACACCCTCCATTCCCGCGAGGCGGAGTACGAACTGGTGCCGATCTCGCAGGATCAGGGCCTGGGCATCCTCGTCTGGTCGCCGATCGCCGGCGGGCTGCTCTCGGGCAAGTACCGGCGCGACGGGGGGCCGAAGTCGGGCCGCCATGTCGGCGGCTTCCGCGAGCCCCCCGTCTACGACTGGGACAAGCTCTACGACATCATAGACACCATCGTCGAAGTCGCCGACGGCCGTGGCGTCTCTGGTGCCCAGGTCGCCCTCGCCTGGCTGCTCGGTCGTCCCGGCGTCACCTCCGTCATCATCGGCGGGCGCAACCAGGAGCAATTCGAGGACAACCTGAAGGCCGCCCAGCTGGTGCTGACCGAAGAGGAGCGGCAGAAGCTCGATGCCGTCAGCCAGCCGCCGCTGATCTACCCTTACTGGCACCAGAGCTTCACGGCGCAGGACCGGCTTGGCCCGATCGACCTCGACCTCATCGGCCCCTACGCCGAGGAGTTCAAGCGTGGCTGAACCGCTGTTCCTGCGTCCCCCCGTAACCCTGCCGGTCGCCGATGGCTCGCGCTTCGCCGTCCGCCGTGTGTGGTGCGTCGGGCGCAACTATGCCGAGCACATCCGCGAAATGGGCAATGATGTGCGCGAACCGCCGTTTTTCTTCGCCAAACCTGCAGATGCAGTCGTTGGCGGTAACGGAACACAACCGTATCCTCCCAAAACGTCCGACTTTCATCACGAAATCGAGCTGGTCGTCGCCATCGGCCGCGACGGCGTGGACGTGCCGGTGGACACAGCGCTCGAGCACGTCTTCGGCTACGCCGCCGGTCTCGACATGACCCGCCGCGACCTGCAGGCGGCCGCGAAGAAGGCCGGCCGCCCCTGGGATATGGCAAAAGGCTTCGACCATTCGGCTCCCATCGGCCTGATCGCCACGGCCGCAGAGATCGGCCACCCGGCTCGGGGCGCCATCACCCTCAGCGTCAACGGCAGCGAACGCCAGCGCGGCGATCTCGCCGACCAGATCTGGAGCGTTCCAGAAATCATCAGCAATCTCAGCAGCTTGGTTGAACTCAAGGCGGGCGACC
>JAEZHZ010000202.1 GCA_023436745.1 Pseudomonadota bacterium
TGCAGATGGTGTTCCAGGACCCCTTCTCCTCGCTCAACCCGGCACATACCATACGCTACCACCTGGAGCGGCCGTTGAAGCTGCACCGGCCCGGGCAGTCCGCGAGCGCCCGCAGGGCCGCAGCGGAGGAACTGCTGAGCCGCGTCAAGCTCGATCCGGCGCTGGTGCTCGCAAAGTTCCCGCACGAGCTCTCGGGCGGGCAGCGCCAGCGCATCAGCATCGCCCGCGCCCTCGCCGTGAACCCGCAGGTGATCGTCGCCGACGAGCCGACCTCGATGCTCGACGTGTCGGTTCGGCTCGGTATCCTCAACCTGCTCAACGCCATGAAGGCCGAGGAGCAGCTCGCGCTGCTCTACATCACCCACGACATCGCCACGGCCCGCTACGTGGCCGAGGACATCATGGTGATGTATTCCGGCCAGATCGTCGAATGGGGCGCGACCGACAGCGTTCTCGGCGACCCGCAGCACCCCTACACGCGGCTGCTGCTGGCTGCCGTGCCAGACCCGGACCGCCGCTTCGGACAGGCGCCGGTGGATGAACTGAGCCAGGTGGAGTCGATCCGCCGCCGCTCCGCGCTGCCGCAGCACGAGACCCGGCAGGTTGCCGACAACCATTTCGTTAGGGTGCTGCCGGACTGAGGATAGCCCCGCAGGGTCCTGTCAGCCCGCCACGCGCCCGCCCGTCAGCGGGTGCGGCGCACCAGTCGTTGTCGGGAAGCTGGTCGGCAGGTCGCGCAGCACGCGCACGGCAAGGAATGCGAAGCACTCGGCCTCGATGGCATCGCCACGCCAACCAACCGCCTCGGCGGGCACTGCAGCGACGCTCGCCCGCTCGTTCAGCATGCGCATCATTGCAGGATTGTGCCGGCCGCCGCCGCAGACGATCAGACGGTCGGGCCGCCGGGGCAGCAGGTCGAGCCCCTTGCCAACGGCGGCGGCGCTGAACGCCGTCAGCGTGGCCGCGCCAGTGGTGAGGTCGAGCCCGTCGGCCATCGCGGCGGTGAAGTCGAAGCGGTCGAGCGATTTCGGCCATGGAGCCGACAGGTAAGGGTGCTCCAGCAGCGTTGCCAGCCGCGCCTCGTCGACGGCCCCGGCAAGTGCCAGCGCGCCGTCGCGATCCATGTCCCCGTGCCCGAGCGCCTTGACGAAATCGTTGATCGGCGCGTTTGCGGGGCCGGTATCAAAGGCGACGAGGCTGTCCGCGCCATCCCACCAGCTGACATTGGCGACACCGCCGAGGTTTAGCACGGCCGTCTCGCCACGCGCCCCGAGACCGCGCAGCAGCGCCTGATGGTAGATGGCTGCGAGCGGGGCCCCCTGCCCGCCCGCGCGGACGTCGGCGGTCCGGAAGTCATAGGCGACGGGCACACCCAGCATCCGGTGCATCAGTTCGCCGTCGCCGAGCTGGCGGGTGTCGCCGCGCCGCTGCGCGGTCGGCGCGCGATGCAGCACGGACTGGCCGTGAAAGCCGACCACCCCGATGTCGGACATCTGCATGCCGCGGCTTTCGACCAGACGGCGCACCGCCTCGGCCTGGGCGCGGGTCAGTGCCGCCTCGGCCTCGGCGAAGATTGCCGGCTCCGGCCCCTCGAAGTTCCAGGCGCGCGCGGCCGCCAGTGTCGCCTCGAGCAGCGCCCGGAGGTCCTCGCCATAGGGCATCAGTTCATACGGCCCGAACTGCTCCACGGTGACGCCATCGGTCTTCAGAAGTGCCACATCGACAAAGCCGTCGAGGGCGGTGCCTGTCATCAGGCCGACGGCCCAGATCGGTTGCATGGTCACCTCAGTGCCGGTTGATGCTGTCGCCGACGGCCCGGCGCAGGGCCAGGATGCCGCTGTCGAAGTGGCGCGTGGGGTGGACGCGATTGGTCAGCAGCGTCCAGGCCCGCCCGCGCGCGAAGTCGATCCACAGTCCCGTGCCGGTGAAGCCGGTATGGCCGATCGTATCCGGCGAACAGAGCTCGCCACCCGACCAGCCTTCGTACGGGCGCTCCCAGCCATGGGTGCGGCGCGCCGAGAGCGGCGTGCGCATCAGTTCGGCGGCGGCCGGTGAGACCCGGGTACCGTCGAACACGCCGGCGGCGAAATCGAGCACCGAGTTCACCGTGCCGAACAGGCCCGCATGCCCCGCCCCCTGAAGCGCCGCGCAGTTCTCGTCGTGGACCTCCCCGGCAAGGACGCGCCCCCGCCAGGGGCAGCGCTCGGTCGCGGCCGCTTCGTAGGGATCGGCGGACCAGGCGAAGCCCTGCCCCGGGTCGCTGGCGCGGATGGTACGCCCCTCCAGCCGCTCGATGGCGATGCCGAGCAGGATGAAGTTGATGTCGGAGTAGACCGCCGGCCCGGCGGGCCACTCGCGCTGCAGCACGAAGTGCCGGAGCAGGTTGGGGTCGGTGCCGTGGGTGTAGAGCGGAAACACGCCGGGAAACGGCGTCTGGTGCCCGAGACACTGGCGGAAGGTCACCTTGCGCTGCCAGTTGTCGGGATTGTACTGCGCGAAATCGGGAATGACGCTGACCAGCGGCGCGTCGAGATAGAGCCTGTCCTCTTCCGCCAGCGCCAGGATGCGCGGGGTGGTGAACAGCACCTTGGTGAGCGAGGCGAGATCGAACCAGGTGTCCTCGCTCATCGGGCGATGGTCCGGCGCGATCTGGGCGGCACCCGCGACACGGACGGCACGGCCACCCGCGGCGTCCACCACGCCGAGAACGCCGCCGGGAATGCGTCCCGCGGCGATCGCCTCCTGCACCGGCTGGAAGGCATCATCGAGGACGGTGTCGAGGCTCATGCGACTCTCTTTCGGGCAGGCTGATCGCGGTGCCGCCGTCATACCCCCCTGTCCGCTGCGGCGCCAGCCACCAGGCGCGGCCATATGCAGCAAGGGGCCCGTGCGGGGCCCCTTGCAGGTTCGGTGAGGACCTAGAAGTCCATGCCGCCGCCCGGCATTGCGGGTGCGGCTTCCTTCTTCGGCTTCTCGACCACGATGGCTTCGGTGGTGATCAGCAGCGAGGACACCGAGGCGGCGTCCTCGAGGGCGGTGCGGACCACCTTGGCCGGGTCGATCACGCCGGCGGCGACCAGGTCCTGGTACTCGCCGGTCGCGGCGTTGTAGCCCCAGTTGTAGTCGTCCTTCTCCAGCAGCTTGCCGGTGATGATCGAACCATCCGCGCCGGCGTTGATGGCGATCTGCTTCGCCGGAGCCCGGATGGCGCGGCGGACGATGTCGATGCCGGCCTGCTGGTCCTGGTTGGCGCCCTCGAGCCCATCGAGAGCCTTGAGCGAGCGCAGCAGCGCCACGCCGCCACCGGGCAGGATGCCCTCCTCCACAGCGGCGCGGGTGGCATGAAGGGCGTCGTCGACGCGATCCTTCTTCTCCTTCACCTCGACTTCCGTGGCGCCACCCACGCGGATCACGGCCACGCCGCCGGCGAGCTTGGCCAGCCGCTCCTGCAGCTTCTCGCGGTCGTAGTCGGAGGTCGTGTCCTCGATCTGCGCCCTGATCTGGTTGACGCGGCCCTCGATGTCCTCGCGGGAGCCAGCGCCGTTCACGATGGTGGTGTTCTCCTTCTCGATCACCACCTTCCTGGCGGTGCCGAGCATGTTGAGCGTAACGTTCTCGAGCTTGATGCCCAGCTCCTCGGAGATGACATTGCCGCCGGTCAGGATGGCGATATCCTCCAGCATGGCCTTGCGGCGATCGCCGAAGCCCGGTGCCTTCACCGCGGCAACCTTGAGCCCGCCGCGCAGGCGGTTCACAACGAGTGTGGCGAGCGCCTCGCCCTCCACGTCCTCGGCCACGATCAGCAGCGGCTTGCCGGCCTGAACAACCGATTCAAGCACGGGCAACAAGGCCTGGAGATTGGAGAGCTTTTTCTCGTGGAGCAGGATGTAGGGGTCTTCCAGTTCGACCCGCATCTTCTCGGAGTTGGTGACGAAATAGGGCGACAGGTAACCGCGGTCGAACTGCATGCCCTCCACGACTTCGAGCTCGGTGTCGGCGGTCTTGGCCTCCTCCACCGTGATCACGCCGTCATTGCCGACCTTTTCCATCGCCTCGGCGAGGAAGCGGCCGATCTCGGCATCGCCATTGGCCGAGATGGTGCCGACTTGGGCGATCTCGCTGTTGGCGGTGACTTTCTTGGCGTGGCTCCTGAGGTCCTCGACCACCTTGCCTACGGCTAGGTCGATGCCGCGCTTGAGGTCCATCGGGTTCATGCCGGCGGCAACGGCCTTGGCGCCTTCCTTGACGATGGCCTGCGCCAGCACGGTTGCCGTGGTGGTGCCATCGCCCGCCAGGTCGTTGGTTTTGGACGCAACCTCGCGCACCATCTGCGCGCCCATGTTCTCGAACTTGTCCTCGAGTTCGATTTCCTTGGCGACGCTGACGCCGTCCTTGGTGATGCGCGGTGCCCCGAACGACTTTTCGATGACCACGTTGCGGCCCTTGGGGCCCAGGGTCACCTTGACCGCATTCGCAAGCGTATCCACGCCGCGCAGCATCTTTTCGCGCGCGTCAGACGAGAACTTTACTTCCTTGGCAGCCATTCTTTCTGCTCCCTAACGAACTGGTTTGCCTCAGGCGGCCTTGCGGGCCGGTTCGGCAGCCTCGACGATGCCGAGGATGTCGCTTTCCTTCATGATCAGCAGGTCCTCGCCATCAAGGCGCACCTCGGTGCCGCTCCACTTGCCGAACAGCACGCGGTCACCGACCTTCACGTCGAGCGCGACGATCTCGCCCTTCTCGTTGCGAGCGCCCGCACCCACGGCGACCACTTCGCCCTCGGAGGGCTTCTCCTTGGCAGTGTCGGGAATGATGATGCCGCCGGCGGATTTCTGATCGGCCTCGATGCGGCGAACGACCACACGGTCGTGCAGGGGACGAAGTCCCATGGTTCAACCTCCAGAAATGGACAATGACGGAGCTTCCCCGGCATTCCCGGAGGAAGCGAGCATCAACTTAGGAGGGGCAAAAACCCTTTCAAGAGGGGTGATGCAGATTTTTTGGCACTCCCCGACAGGGAGTGCTGATTTGTATCAAGCTGCTGTTTGTGCTCGCCTATTCGGCAGTGAACCGACAAGGGAATTTGCTGTCATGACCGATCGCGCCTTCCTCAGGCAAATGGCGGGCTACGGGCTCACCACGGCCCAGATCCACTACCATCTCCCCGACCAGCCCTCACTGCTGCAGTTGTTCGTCTGGCAGGAATACGACCTCGCCCCGCAGTTCCCGGAACTCAAGGCCTTCCTCGATTTCTGGTCACGCGAGATCGACGGCAGGCTGCATTCGGTGACGGTCGCCCATGCCGGGCTGATCCGTCCCGCCGAGTTCCGCAATGCCGCGGGGCTGGTGACCCTGCACTAGCCGGCCAGCGCCAGCCCGGCGGGGTCGAACGGAGCGGGGCCGGATGACTGCCGCTCCACCAGGTGTCCGCAGAACATCATGCGCACCGGCACGTCCGGAGCGATGCGGGCGTTGATGCGGTCGTCCAGCACCCGGGCCAGCCCGGCGCCGATCTCGTGCCCCTGAGTCTTCACCGTCGTGAGGTTGGGGGTGATCTGGGTCGCGGCGGAGAAGTCGCCGAAGCCGATCACCGTGGCGTCCTGGGGTATCTTGTAGCCCATGCCCATCAGTTCGGACATCGCGGTCAGCGCCAGCCCGTCATGGGCGCAGAAGAAGGCCGTGGGGTTGAAGCCTTCGTCCAGAAGCTCCCTCAGCCGGCCCATGAACATCTTCTCGGAGTCAAAGGTCAGCTGGCGCAGTTCGACGTCGGGATACTGCTCCGTGACTTCGCGCAGGCCGTAGAGGCGCTCGATGCGGCCGCGGTAGTTGGCGGAGCCCTGCACATAGGCGATGCGGCGATGGCCGAGCCCGATGAGGTAGTTGGCGACGGCGGCGCCGGATTCGTGATCGGTGCCGTGCACCATGTCGAACCGCTCCAGCGGGTCGATCCAGCCATTGAGCGAGAGCGGAACGCCGAGCGCCTTGATGCGGTACTTGCTCTCCCTGAGGTGAGGGCCGACCATGGCGACGCCGGCACAGGTGCGGGCAAAAGCCTCCACCTCCTCCGGCTGGTGCGTCCAGATCATCCGCGCCTGATAGCCCCGTCGCGCAGCCTCTGCCTGGAACCCCGACTGCACAAGAACCTGCAGTTCCGAGTTAACGAGGTCGGTATCGTGGAAGACGATGCCGAGCACGTTGGGCGTGCTGGGATGGACCGGGCGAAGATACCCCAGTTCAGCCGCGACGGACTGGACCATCCGACGGGTCTCGTCGCTGACCCCGCTCTTGCCCGAGAGAGCGCGCGAGACGGCGAACTTCGACAGTCCCGTCT
>JAEZHZ010000209.1 GCA_023436745.1 Pseudomonadota bacterium
GCCGCCGCAGGTCCGCCCCGGTCACACACGATCAGTGGCAGACCAAAGCTCATGGCCTCGAGCGTCACGTTTCCTCCGGGCTCGCGGAAACTGGGAAACACGAAGATGTCGGCAGACTGATAGTGGCGCATGACGACGTCCTGCGGCTGTCGCCCCCAGAAGGTCACCCGGTCCGCCAGTCCGTTCGCTTCGACCAGTGCCTGGCACGCGGCCCGATCGGGCCCCTCGCCGATGATATCCAGCACCAGCGGAAGGTCCTTGTTCAGCGCAAGGGCGCAGATCGCCTCGCGGGCGCCTTTCGTGCGAACCAGGCGACCGACAAACAGGGCACGAACCACGTCATCCTTGCGCTCCCTCACCGTGACGGGGGGCACCTCGTGGATGGCCGTTTCGCTCATGATCTCGAGCCGTTTGATGGCCACGCCCGACAGCTGTTCGGCCACATATGGGGCAATGCCGAAGACGCAATCCGCGGCCTCATAGCTTCTGCGCAGAACGGGGTCGTGGCGCAGGCGGAGAGCATCGAACCGCCGCAAGTGGACGAACCAGGGATCGGTACTGCCTTCCTCCATGAACGCGGCCGGGGTGTCGAGACCACCACCAACCGGTCCGATCACCAGCGGTACGCCAAGGTCCGCCGCCGGTGAAGGGTATCTCATAGCCACTGGCACCGGCTGGAAAGCCACATCAAAGCGATCACCCCTGCGAAGAGCGGATCTTATCCAGCGTCGGGCCCGGAAATAGAAGGGAACGTAGCCGGGGGCCAGCATGCTGTTCAACCGCTCAGCGCGACCGAGAAGGGGCGGCTCCACCCATTCGACCACCCGGGTGTCTGGCAGTTGCCCCTTCGCCGACGGCCGGCTCCGCTTGCGGGAGGTGAGCAGAGTCACGTCATGGCGCTCGCTCAGGCAGGCTGCCCATTGGTGGGCGACCCAGGACTCACCAACGTCCGTCCCGTCGCAAGCGGGTGCTACCATAAGCAACTTCATCGCAGCGCTCCTCTCCGAACCGGTACGCCCGGACGCCGCCTCCTCACCTCAGTGCCATCGCCGGCTTCTGAGGGGTGATCGATCAGCCACATGCCGGAACCGAGAAGGAACATGAACAGGACGTAGGTCGCGTTCCAGAAATGGACGGTCCAACCGACCAGGAAGAACCCCGTCATCGTGATCAGGTAGCCTGTGGCAAAATCCCGCGCGGCGCCGGTGCCCTCGACCTTTCTGCTCACGGACCAGCACGCCGCGAAGAAGGCCAGCATTAACAGCATGCCAGCGGGCAAGCCGTGGCGGACCGCCGGCAACAGCCAGAACATATCGATGCTGGGCGGCATCCAGGCTGCGCGCAACCACTCGTTGAAACCCGTGCCGAAGAACGGGTGAGCCATCACCGAAGCCCAGCCGTACTCGAAAATCAGCAGACGATAGAACGCCGTCCAGGGATCGAAGGCGAAGCGCGTCAGTATCTGCGCGACCGACTGGTTGGACCCTAGCTCCAGCACCACGTAGGCGCAGATAACGATGACCCAGAGGATCTTCCATCGTGCGGTCACCCGGCCCAGCACGCCGTTCCATGCCACGAGGGCCAGCTGCGCCAGCACGGCGGTGATCGGACCGGAGGAGAGCGAGAGCATCGCCGTCAAGGCCATGGCGCCGGTCATGAGCCAGCGGCGGACCAACCCGGCCTCGCGGGCAACAACAAAATAGGTGAACGCGACGGCGCCACCGCAGAAGACTCCAAACAGGATGGGGTGCTCCACCGGCCCCTGCACCCGCGCCAAGCCCCAGCGATAGCCCATATACGTGGCCTCGATGGTGGGAAGAACCAGATCGAACAGGTTCAACATCACCTTCTGGCGGGTCACCGTCTCGAGCAGCGCGAGAGGCATCATGAGCGCGACAATCACGAACAACAGTCTGCTCGTTGCCACAAAATCGGATGGGCGCCGGATAAAGCAGCGCGCCACCAGGTAGGCACCGAGAGTCTCGATAAACAGCATCCCGCCCGGCTCGACCGCCGCTGACGGCCCATGCACCATGACGAGCGCCAGCGTGCACCAGAGGCAATAGAGGGCGATGAGGACGTCCGGGAGCCTGATCTTCCCGGCCTTGCCGGAGAGCCAGTACACGCAGCATGGCGGAGTCAGGCACAGCAGGACCAGCCGATAGGGAGAGACAGCGATGGGACCGAAGGTCAGCGTCCACGGCAGCACCAGGGAGATCAACAGCAGGACAACCGGAAAGGCGGGCCACAAACCCCTCCCGGAGGCGGATGCTGCACGCGCGTTTGCTCCAGGGGGCTTGCGTCGGCGGTCGTAAGTGATTGCGGTCATTGGCTACCGGACAGATCGCGTGCGACGGGGTCTTCAGCCTAGCCCTCTCGCGCGCGGAGGCCATAGCTCCTCCGGTCGGGGTGTGGCCCGATAGACGAAACAGGCTATTCCCGCGATCTTCGCTCTTCACCTAGCCTCGGATGCGGGCTCATGAGGAGTGGAGTGTGGCAGTTTCCGAGGCGAGCATTGCGACGGAGCGAGTACGGCATGACGCCGGCCGTCGCTGGTTGCCCACCCGGAACTGGGCTCCCGGCCACATCGTCCGCACCGCTATTCGCCATCTTGTGGAGAGGCGGGCTGCCTGGCATCGGGCGACCCTTCGCCTGCCCGGCTTCGACCCGCGCATAGACGGCAGCTGCGTCTACTTTCTCGCGCCTGACCATGCCAATCCGGCCGGCGGGATTCAGGTCCTGTACAGGCACGTCGACATCCTGAACGCCCAAGGCATAAGGGCGATGGTCCTGCACCAGCGGCCGGGCTTCCGCTGCACCTGGTTCGAGAACCACACCCGGATTGCGGTCGCGTCGAGGACCCGGCTGGGTCCCCATGATCTCCTGGTGGTGCCGGAAATCTACGTGGACCTGCTCGCCCGGGCGCCTTCTGAGATGCGCTACGTCATCTTCAACCAGAACAGCCATAACACCTGGCTTCGCTCCGAAGGGCGGCGTGGCGCTGACCGTCGAGCGCCCGAGGCAGTAATCACGGTCTCGGAGCACAACAGCCAGATGCTCCGTTATGCCTTTCCCGGACTTGCCGTCGAGCGGGTGCATCTGGGTATCAATTCGGACCTGTTCCACTGCAATGAGGCTGACCGGCCTCGGCGGATTGCCTATATGCCGCGCCGCGCAGGAACCGACGCCAATCAGGTCATCTCGATGCTGCGCAACAGGAACGCACTGGAGGGTTGGGAGCTGGTGGCACTCGATGGCCTGTCCCACGAGCAGGTCGCCGCACAGCTTCGATGTAGCCGCCTGTTCCTGGCCTTCACCTACCAGGAAGGCTTCGGCTTGCCTGCGGCCGAGGCCATGGCAGCAGGCAACTACGTGGTCGGCTACCCTGGTTTCGCCGGTGCCGAATTCTTCAGGCCGGAGTTCAGTGCTCCCATACCGGTTGGTGATGTCACTGCCTTCGCACAAGCCGTCGAAGCCGCGCTGCGGCAGGAGCGAGAGGAGCCCGACTGGTGCCAGGCGAAGGGGCGGGCAGCTTCCCGACACATTCTGTCGACCTACTCACGGGAGAAGGAGATCTCGGAAGTCGCCACTCTCTACCGGAAGTATCTTCGAATCGCGGGAGAAGCGTCGTGATGCCCACCGGTTCACTGCTGCGACGGCAGAGCGTCAGACCCGTACACACACCTCAGCCCAAGGCGTCCACAGTCAGCGTAGTCATCCCCAGCCACAACTACGAGCGGTATCTGCCAGCTGCTATCGACAGCGCGGTTTCGCAAGTGGGTGTGGAGGTGGACGTTATCGTTGTGGACGATGCCTCCACCGACGGC
>JAEZHZ010000230.1 GCA_023436745.1 Pseudomonadota bacterium
CTATCGGCTGGAACAGGCGCCTCTCGCGCGCAAATTCGGCCAGCAGCGTGCCATCGGCAGCATGCACGCGCGTGGTGACCGGCGGCTGATAGTCCTTGAGCACCGTGTAGTCCGGCAGCTGTGCCGAAACAGTCGTGAGATACGCAGCCGCGACTCCGACCGCCGCCAGAGCCATGAACATTCCAAAGCCGAAGAGCCAGCCCAACAGGCGAAACATCAGGCGTTCTTCTCCCGCACGATCGGAGTACCACCGGCGAAGCAGCCGATCGACGAATCATAACAGACGCCGAACACCGCGGTGGCGCCGGAATGCCACACCCTTACCCCCGTCACGGCACGTTCTCGGGGGCGACGCTGTCAAAATAGGTTGAAATGCCTCTGGCGATGGCGTCGGCGGTACGATCCTGCCACTCCCCCTGCATCAGATTTGCCATGTCGTCAGCATTGGAGAGAAACCCGAGTTCGACCAGCACGGACGGAACGTCCGGAGCCTGCAGGACAAAGAAGTCTGCCTGGCGCACGGGGAAACGCCTCAACGCCACGCTGGGTTCAAGCGCGTGAACGATGGACTGGGCCGCCATGAACGAATGATGCCGCATCTCGCGCCGCATGAGGTCCAGCAGGATGTCGACGACCTGCGGCGCCATCTGCGGCATGGCGAAGCCGGCGATCACGTCCGACTTGTTCTCGTTGTCCTCCAGAACCTTGTCCAGAATGTCAGTCGCGTTCTCGTCACGCGTATAGACGCTGGCGCCACGGATTTCCGGCTGCTGGAAGCTGTCCGCGTGAATGGAGATGAACAGGTCGGCCTTGTTGGTTCGAGCCAGTGCCACCCGCTCTTCCAGGCGAAGATAGGTGTCGTCCTCGCGCGTCAGTGCCACGTCGAACCGACCGGAAGAGACCAGTATCTCCTGCAGCTTGAGGGAGAATGCGAGGACGATATCCTTCTCCCGCGCACCGCCCGGGGTCTCCGCACCGCTGTCGATGCCACCGTGGCCGGGGTCGATCACAACGAGCGGGCGACTGTCGAGCGGCAGTTCCGATCCGCCAGCGGGTGTGGCTTCCACGGGGGCCGGGGAACTGGCGTCGGAGGTCGTTGCGAGGGACTTGGCCACGTTCTCGGCGAATTCCTCGGGGGTGGCGGGAATTATGTCCACCACAAGTCGGGCGGGCTGGTTCTCGAAGGCATCCAGAACATACGCCTGCTGCACCTGTGCCGGTGATGCCAGCGTCAGGGTGGTCCGGACACGGTCGGGGGCAACCTGCGAGACGAGGTACCCCTCGACGAGCCCATCTCCTCCCGGTTCACCTTCAGGTGTCGGCACGGAAAAGGTCGCGGCCCGCACATCGATGGCGATACGATCCGGATCCGACAGCGTAACCATGGCGAACTCGGTCCGGCCGGCGAGGTCGACGACCAGGCGTGCACGCTCGGGCGTCGAGGTAACCCGCACGTCGATGACATTGGGGAGTGGTGGCAAGGCTGCGGTTGCAGCCTCCTGGGCGACGGCTGCCGAGCCCGGCAGCAGAAGGGCCAGCAGTACCAGGAGCCGGATCAGCATATGACAGGGCGTGGGCAAACCGGAAACCGACCTTGCGAGAAGAGCTCAGGAGTGGCCGCAGGACTCGGGCGATTCTGCGGCAATGGCCTGCTTATGCGATGATTTGCCGGGCGGGCAAACAGGACTGGCGCAATTTGCCGGGGACACCGCACATGACTTTCTTGTTGCCATTCCGTCCCAAGCCTCCTACACGCTACATTGAGGCGCAAGCTCCGCCGAGATCGTTTCCGGCTGGTCTTTATGACCGGTCGCCAGGGGGAGCAGCCGGACGCGCGACACCAGTCTGCGCCCGGTCTGGAAGCGGCGAATTCTGCGCCTCTACGGATTTCGGCCCTCATGGGCCGGACGGTTGCCGGCTGGCAGGGCCGGGCGGCAGCCCAACAGGAAGAGGTCATATGGCCCGCAGGCGGATACAGCGCGAAGCGATCGATTATGCCGATTGCCGCCCTTCCCTGCCCCACTTTCTGGCCATGACCAATACAACTGGTGCGCTCAAGGCAGAGCTTATGCGTACCGATTTCTCACAACTATTCGCCTCGCATAGCGCCATCGCAGGAGTGTCGGCTCGCCGGCGCCCGGCGGTCGGTGCGCGAGCGCGCGGAGTACATTATGGCTACCAAGAGAATGCTGGTGGATGCCATCCACCCGGAAGAAACGCGGATTGTCGTCACCCAGGGTAACCGGCTCGAAGAGTTCGATTTCGAATCCGCCACCCGCCGCCAGTTGCGGGGCAACATCTATCTCGCAAAGGTCACCCGGGTAGAGCCGTCGCTGCAGGCCGCCTTCGTCGAGTATGGCGGCAACCGCCACGGCTTCCTGGCTTTCAGCGAAATCCATCCGGACTACTACCAGATCCCCGTTGCTGATCGCGAAGCTCTGCTGCGCGACGAAGAGCATGACGAGGAGAATGGCGACGAGGCCGATGAGCAGGCCGCACCCGAACAGTCCAGCGACGGCGAGAACGACACCGACGCACACGACGGCGAAGAGCACAGCCACATCGAGCAGGCCCCCGCCAATGCCGAACCGGTCGAGTCGATCGGTGGAGCAGATGCGCTCGAGGAAGTGCCGGAGCGCCGCCGCACCTCGCCCAACCGGCGCAACTACAAGATCCAGGAAGTCATCAAGCGCCGGCAGGTGATGCTGGTGCAGGTCGTCAAGGAGGAGCGCGGCAACAAGGGCGCTGCCCTGACCACTTACCTGTCGCTCGCCGGCCGCTATTCCGTGCTGATGCCCAACACCGCTCGCGGTGGCGGCATCTCCCGCAAGATCACCAACGCTGCCGATCGCAAGCGCCTCAAGGAGATCACCTCCGACCTCGAGGTGCCGCAGGGCATGGGCGTCATCCTGCGCACGGCCGGTGCTTCACGCACCAAGGCCGAAGTGAAGCGCGATTTCGAGTATCTGATGCGCCTGTGGGAAAGCGTTCGCACGCTGACCCTGCAGAGCCAGGCGCCGTGCCTGGTCTATGAGGAGGGATCGCTGATCAAGCGGACGATCCGCGACCTCTACAACAAGGACATCGATGAAGTGCTGGTCGCGGGCGACAACGCCTACCGCGAGGCCAAGGACTTCATGAAGATGATCATGCCGTCCCACGCCAAGAACGTGAAGCCGTACACCGACGAACAGCCGCTGTTCTCGAAGTACAACATCGAATCGCAGCTCGATCAGATGTTCTCGCCGGTGGTGAACCTGCCGTCGGGCGGCTACATCGTCATCAATCCCACCGAAGCGCTCGTCTCCATCGACGTGAACTCGGGGCGCTCCACCAAGGAGCACAATATCGAGGACACCGCCCTCCAGACGAACCTGGAAGCGGCGGACGAAGTGGCGCGCCAGCTGCGGCTGCGTGACCTCGCGGGGCTCATCGTCATCGACTTCATCGACATGATGGAGAACCGGTCCAACCGGGCAGTCGAGCGCAAGCTCAAGGACTGCCTGAAGGACGACCGCGCCCGCATCCAGGTGGGCCGCATCTCCCATTTCGGCCTGATGGAGATGAGCCGCCAGCGCATCCGCTTCGGCGTGGTGGAAAGCTCCACCCACAAGTGCCCGATCTGCGACGGTACCGGTCTCGTGCGGTCGACAGAGTCGCTGGCGCTCATGATCATGCGCCATATCGAGGACCACGTGCTGCGCAAGCAGGGTCAGTCGATCAACGTGCGCGTCCCGACCGAAGTCGCGCTCTACATCCTCAACTTCAAGCGCGAGACGTTGAGCGCACTCGAAGCCCGCAACAACCTGTCGATCACCATCACGGCAGACGGCAAGCTGACCGGCCAGCAGTTCTTCATCGAAAAGGGTGAGGCGCGTGTGCCAGCCTATGCCGACCAGCGCGTGGCGACCCATGTGCGTGTCGACAGCGCCGTCATCGAGGACCTTGTCGACGAAGACGAGGTTGCCGAGACCGAGGACGACGAGTCCGAGGGCGCAAGCGCCAGCGAGAGCAACGGCGAGGGTGAAGGCAACGGCCGTCGGCGTCGCCGTCGGCGCCGGCGTGGTGGCGGTGAGCGGAATGAAGCTCAGCGTGCAACCTCCGCTCCGCAGGTGGAAGGCGAACCGTCCGACGACGATGAGTCGGAAGCATCCGAGGGTGAAACCGTGTCCGATGAGGCAGCTTCCGCCGCCGAAGGCGAGCCGCGCAAGCGCCGTCGCCGCGGCCGCCGGGGCGGACGCCGCAACCGGCGCGAACTCGAGGCCGATGGCGTTTCCGAGGCGGAAGGTACGAGCGAAGGCGACCTGAGCCTGGCCGAGACCAGCGACGTCGCGGAAGAGCTCGCTGAGCAGCCCGAGGCTCCTGCCCCCGTCTCGGAGATGTCCGAGCCCGTTGCGCAGCCGCAAGCCGAAGCCACCCCGGCCGAGGTCGTAGCTGAGCCGGCGGTCGCGGAGAAGCCGAAGCGGCCTCGTCGCCGCAAGGTTGTCGAGACGGAGGAGTCGGCACCGCCCGAGACTACTCCCGTCGACGCTACCGTTACGGCCGAAACAGCCGCTGCCGAGCCGGTTGCCGAGGAGAAGCCAAAGCGCAAGCCTCGTACCCGCAAGCCGAAGGTCGAAGTCGCGGAAGCACCGGTTGAGGCTGTGGCCGAGACTGCACCAGTGGATGCGCCCGTCGAAGCGTCGGCAGGGTCAGAGACCGAACCCGAGACCGAGAGCACCGAGGCCGCCGCTGAGTCGAGCCGGCAAAGCCGGACACGCAAGCAGCTGCCTCCCGAAGGTGTCGTGGTGACCTCCTCTGCCGCTCCGGCGACGGACGAGGCTGAACCCGAAAAGAAGAAGAAGGTCGGCTGGTGGCAGCGCCGTCTCGGCCTGGGCTAGCTGCCCGTAGTCACCACGTATGACAAGGGCCCGCCTAAGGCGGGCCCTTTTGTATTCCGGCTGGGTCAGGCAGCCGTCGGGGGCTCGGGCTCGGTCTCCAGCCTCGGCGGCATCACTTGCATCACGGTCAGGGCCTGACGCCGGCCATCGCGGGTCCTCCACGAGATGGACTGGCCCGTGCGCAGGCCGAGCAAGGCGGTCCCAATAGGCGTAAGCACCGAGATCCGGCCTTCTGCGATGTCGGCATCGACAGGCAGAACCAGTTCAACCGCCTTGTTCTCGCCGTCTGCGGTGCGGAACGACACGGTCGAGCCGATGCGCACGGTGTCGGCGGGCAGGAACTGGTCGGGCACCACCGTCGCGCGCTCAAGTTCATACAACAGTTCGTCGGCGTTCTCGGCAGTATGCCCCGTGCCGGCCATGGCCAGCCGGAGCAACAGGCTGTGCTCGCTGCTGGCAAGCATGATCTCGGGAGAGAGGCTGAAATCGGAAAGAGAAATCGTGGTCATGACGATCCTTCGGCCGCGAAAAGCGGCACGGTCACAGGTTTTCTGGGAAGGTGGCTGGCGCCAGGCTATGCAGCACCCTGAACCCGGCAGGCGCCGGACGGGCGCGGGTTCAGGGACGCTTTCTTGCTGCGGTGCGGGACCGCAGGATATTCAGCAATGTTGCCAGCCGATCAGTCATGATCACGAACGTAGGGTAGCGCGCCGGAAAGTCAACTCCGGCTCCTGAGCCTAGCCGAGCGCTCGCTGCAGCCGCTCGAGGGCTGCCTCTATGGTTTCGGTGCGACCCGCATAGGAGAATCGCACGAAGTGGTGCCCGTCGACTCGGTCGAAATCGACACCGGGCGTTGCCGCCACTCCCGCGGTGTCGAGCAGGTGCTCGCAGAACGTCAGGGCGTCGTTGGAGAAGCGGCCGATTCCGGCGTAGGCGTAGAAGGCGCCCTCGGCCGCATGGTCGATGTCGAAGCCGATCTGCCGCAGTCCATCGGTCAGGAGCAGCCTGTTGGCTGCATAGCGCGCCTTCTGTTCTTCCGCGTACTCCCGCTCATTCAGTGCTGCCGTCGCGGCAATCTGACTCAATGTCGGGGCTGAGATGAACAGGTTCTGCTGCAAGATCTCGGCGCGGCGGCTGAACTCGGGCGGCAGCACCATCCAGCCGATCCGCCAGCCGGTCATGCAGTAGTACTTTGAGAAGCTGTTGATCACGATGGCACGGTCGGTGATCTCGAGCGCACTCACTGAGCGGCCCCGGTAGTCGAGACCGTGATAGATCTCATCAGAGATGAAGGTGACGCCCAGCCGCTCGCAGGTCCCGATGATGTCTGCGAGTTCTTCGCGATCAACGGCTGCACCGGTGGGGTTGGCAGGGCTGGCGAAAAGCAGACCGTCGAAGCCCTTGCCGGCGTGAGCCTTCGCAATGTCTGCCCCAGTCAGCTTCCAGCCATTGGCTGCGGTGACCGGTATCTCGACCACATCGAAGCCGAGCCCGATAAGCGTGTTCACATACGCCGGATATCCCGGGCGCGTGATGGCGATTCGCGCACCCGGCCGGAACGCGGCATGGAACGCGATGATGAAGCCGGCCGACGACCCCATGGTGCAGAGGATCGCCTCGGGATCCACCCCTACCCCGTGCTGGGTCTGGTAGTAATCGGCAAGGCCGAGACGCAGTTCGATCAGGCCCTTGGCCTGGGTATAGGCCTGTCCCCCCGGTAGCGCTCTCGCGACCGCCTCGAGCACTCGCGGCGCCGGGGGCGCGCCGGGCTCTCCAACCTCGAGGTGACAGATATTGCGACCGGAAGCCTCAAGAGCGTTCGCACGCTTGAGGATCTCCATGGCGTGAAAGGGCATCAGCCCATCGGGTGCAGAGGACATGTCCTCTCATGCCTTGCCCCTGCCCCGACGACAAGGGTGGTCTCAACAAGAGTTGTCTTCGGCCGAAGGAGAGTGTTCATGAAGGCCTGCCATGCGAACCGGACGTCTGCTAGAACTCCGTGGACCATTGCTGGAGCCTGCTCATGTCACGCCTGTCCCTCGTCCTGGTTGCCCTTGTGGGCGTTCTGGCCGGTGCCCTCGGATATGCGGTTGTCAGCCGTCCTCAGCCTCTGGAACCCGCCGCAGTGCAGGCGCTCATCGACAAGGCCCTGTCCGAATATGAAGGACAACGGCTCGCGACCACAGCCGCCCAGCCGCCCAGCGTCAGTGCCGATCAGATCAATCCCCTGATCGAATCATATCTGATGAGCGATCCGAAGATCCTGCAGCGGATGTCCGTGGCACTCGAGACCACGCTCCGCCGGGAAGAGCAGGCGCAATCGCGCTCCGCTATCGCCTCCATGCAGAACGCCATTTACAACGCCCCGGGCCAGGTCGTCCTCGGCAACCCCGAGGGCGACGTGACGCTGGTGGAGTTCTTCGACTACAACTGCGGCTATTGCCGCAACGCCCTGCCCGATCTCGCGGCACTGCTGGCCGAAGACCCCAACCTCCGGGTCGTGCTCAAGGAGTTCCCGATCCTGTCGAACGAGTCCATCGACGCCGCCCGCGTTGGCGTCCTCGTCGGCCAGTCAGATGCAGACTATTGGGCCTTCCACGAAGCGCTTTTCACCGCGCGCGGACAGGTCAACAAGGACGTGGCCCTGGACGCGGCCGTTTCCCTCGGGCTGAGCAGGGTGGCACTCGAAATGGACATGGGCACGGAAGCGGTCGCCCGGACCATCCAGACCTCCTACGAGATCGCCAAGGCACTGAACATCACCGGCACGCCGACCTACATCATTGGTAACGAGATCATTCCCGGTGCCATCGGCGTCGATGAACTACGCTCGCGGATTGCCAACATGCGGGCATGCGGCGAAACGCAGTGCGAGGGCTGATCAGCCGATCGTTCGCTCAAGCAGCGAAATCCAGTTGTCGGTGGCGATCTTGCGCACCAGCGGCTCGCCATAACCCTTTTCGCGCAAGGCTTCGAGGAGTCTGGGGA
>JAEZHZ010000301.1 GCA_023436745.1 Pseudomonadota bacterium
AACCTGCCCCCGAGGCCATCGCACCGGCTCCCGAACCGGCGCCGGAACCCGCTCCTGTCGAGCAGCCGGCACCCGAGCCCGCTCCCGAAGCCCAGGCCGCTCCCGAGCCGCAGGTGACCGAGGCTCCTGCCCCTGCACCCGAGGCTCCGGCACCGGAAGCACCCGCGCCTGAAGCACCTGCCGCCGAGCCGGCTGAACCCGCTCCTGCGCCCGCTCCGGAGCAGCCGCAGGACGCCCAGCCTGCCGACGCCGCCCTCGACATCTCGGCAGACCTCCAGGCCCAGGTCGATCTCTACAACCAGGCCATTGCCGACATGATGGCTGGTGGCGACGTCGTTGCCGCCCAGGCCGAGCTTGGCACCGCGCGCGCCGAGATCGACGCCCTGTGCGCCACGGCCGGTTTTGCCAGCACCGAGGAATGCCTCGCGCAGTACGGCCTGTCGCTGCCGGCCGTGCCAAACCTGCCGGGCGCCGAGCCCGCTGCGTCTCCTGCCGATGTTGCAGCACCGCCTGCCGCCGATGCAGGCGCTCCGGCCACCGAGCCGCCGCTTGAGCCGGTTGATCCCGCGACCATGCCGACCGAGGCACTGCCGGAAGGCGTGACCGGCGAAGCCGCACCGCTCACCGACTCGGGCAAGGAAGAGACCCTGCCCGTCGCACCGGCAACCGACGCCGCCGCGCCTGCCGATGCTCCGGCAGCACCGGTCGTGGAGGCGCTGGTCGTCACCGAGGAAACGCTCCCGCAGGACGATGCGGCGGCCCAGGCCGAGATCATGCGCACCCTCGCTGCGGAACCCGCCGCCGCCGCGGCCGCCGAGACCGGCACCGAGGTCACGGCCACCGGCAACACCACGGTGACCCAGACGGTCGTCAACAACTACGTCAACAACATCAACAACATCACCAACGTCACGAACAACACCGTCACCAACGGTAACGTCGTGAACAACACCAACATCCAGCAGAACAACGTCACCGTCATCGAGGAAGCCCCGGTCCAGACCGTGAACACCGGCGACCTCATCACGCAGGTGATCCTGCAGGTGGGCTCGCAGCTGATCGTGAACTCGATCGGTCAGGACACCGACCGCTTCTACAATCCGCAGCAGGACGAGATCTTCTACGAGAACCTGAGCAACGGCCGGACGCGCGAGACCATCACCCGTCCCGACGGCACCCAGGTGGTCACGGTGCGGAACCGCAACGGCGACGTGCTGCACCGCGTTCGCATCACGCCGGATGGCCGCGAGTACGTGCTCGCCCAGTTCGACGACCGCTACTCCGATCAGCTCGTGGAGTGGCGTGATCCGGCCGCGAACCTGCCCCCGCTGCGCCTCAACATCCCGGTGCAGGAATACGTACTCGATGCCCGTTACGCCGACGAGGACCAGCTTGAGGTCTTCTTCAGCCAGCCCCCGGTGGAACAGGTCGCGCGCCTCTATTCCATCGACGAGGTCAAGCGGTCTGCCCGTGTCCGTGACAGCGTGCGGCGCCTCGAAGTCGGCAACCTCACCTTCAACACCGGTGAGGCCACCATCAGCCGCGACCAGGTCGGCTCGCTGTCCCAGGTCGCCAGCGCCATGCTGGCCCTGATCCAGCAGAACCCGGCCGAGACCTTCCTGATCGAAGGTCACACCGACGCCGTCGGCTCCGACATCTCCAACCTGCGCCTGTCGGACCTGCGCGCCGCCACCGTGGCCCGCATCCTCACCGACTTCTACGGCGTGCCGCCGGAGAACCTCGCGACTCAGGGTTATGGCGAGCGCTACCTCAAGGTCCGCACCGAGGCTGCGGAACGCGAGAACCGCCGCGTCACCATCCGGCGCATCACCCCGCTGGTGACGGTGGTCGGCAACAACGGCTGATCAGCGCCGATCTGAACCACGAAGGCCGGGCTTCAGCCCGGCCTTTTTCTTTTCCCGCGTAAACCGGTGACAGCTTTTGCGCGGCGTTCGGGCGCAAATACCCCAATATTGCCACAATCGCTGCCGGGCCCGCCCCCGGCAACCCTTTGCGTCTGCTCGACAAATTTCGAGCCCGTTTCGTGATCACGGGATCGGGAACGAATGAAAATAGCGAACGTTCTTTCGGCCATACGGTAACACAAAGGAGCGAAATCATGGCAACCCCTGACCGCGATACCGTTTATACCAATGATGGCAACCGCACCGTCTATACTCGGGAGTCGAGCGGGACGGGCTGGTTTGTCGGCATTATCGTCGCCTTGGCCCTTCTGGCCATTGGCTACCTCGTCTTTTCGGCCAACTCGGGTACCTCCACCACGTCGGTTGACGTGAATGGTGCCCCGGTGACCAGCACTGAAGCTCCGGCTGACCCGGCCATCGCGCCGGCCCCGATGACCGAAGCTCCGGCCGCTACTCCTGATGCCGCCCCGATGACCCAGGCTCCGGCGACTGATACGGCTCCGGCCGCTGACGCCACTGCCCCGGCCACCGATGCTGCTCCGGCCGCTGACACTACGGCCCCGGCCAATACCACTGCCCCGGCTACCGGCGGCTAAAGCATCGATGCCCCAGCCCCTCCCTCTGAGGGCATCGTCCAAGGCCCTGGCGCAAGCCGGGGCCTTTCCTTTTTCCGAAGCGCGCCGGGCCCTCTGTCATCCTCTTTTATCCAGCCACCTCTGTCGCCACAGCCTTGCGCCGAAGCGGCCGGTTTCCCAAATGCAATGTTCAGCCAAGGGAGCTCCCATGTTCAACATCGATCAGATCGTCAAAGCCCTGCAGACCGACCCCTCTGCCCAGAAGAATGCCATGAGCGGTGCCGCCGGGCTTGCTGCCGGCCTGCTGCTCGGAGGCGGCGGTCTCGGCAAGATCGGCAAGGACGCAGTTAAGCTGGGTGCCCTGGCAGCTGTCGGCGGTCTCGCCTACCAGGCCTGGCAGAAATACCAGTCGGGCCAGGGCGCAGGCACGCTCTCCTCCGAGGACGCCTTCATTCCGTCCCCGTCCGATCAGGGTGCACATGAAGAACTCGGCAAGACGCTGGTGCGCGCGATGATCGCCGCCGCCAAGGCCGACGGCCGCATCGATGCCGAGGAAAAGGAAAAGATCTTCTCGCGTCTCGAAGGCATGTCGCTGTCGTCCGAGGAGAAGGCCTGGGTCTTCGACGAACTGTCCAGTCCGCTCGACATCAACGCGGTGGCGGCCCGCGCCGACACCCCCGAGCACGCTGCGGAGGTCTATGCAGCTTCGCTGATCGCGATAACTGCCGATACGGCGGCCGAGCGCGCCTATCTCGATGCGCTCGCCATCAAGCTCGGTCTCGATCCGGCGCTCGTTGCAGAAATCCACAGCGCCGCTGGAGAGAAGGCGCCCGAGCCCTCGCCGACCCCGGCTTCCCCTTTCGCCTACACCCCGGCGAGCGGCAATCTCTGATCTCTCCGGCGCGCGGTCACACGCATGTGCGTTCTTGATCGCGCGCCGCAGCGGCTCCATGTCGGGCCAACAGAGAGGTCATCATGGAACTCGGACTTTATTCCTTTGTCGAGAACACCCCGGATCCGCTGAACGGCAACCGGCTGCAGTCGCCGGCAGAGCGCCTGCGGGATCTGCTCGAGGAGATCGAACTGGCCGATCAGCTCGGCCTGTCATTCTTCGGCATCGGGGAGCATCACCGCCCCGACTACGTGGCGTCCGCGCCGACCACCATCCTCGCCGCTGCCGCCGCACGCACCAGGTCCATCCGGCTCTCCACCGCCGTCACCGTCCTCAGTTCCGAGGACCCGATCCGCGTATGGCAGCAGTTCGCCACGATCGACCTGATCAGCAACGGCCGCGCCGAGATCATGGCCGGCCGAGGCAGCTTCATCGAGAGCTTCCCGCTCTTCGGCTACGACCTCAACGACTATGATGATCTGTTCGAGGAGAAGCTGGCCATGCTTCTCAAGTTGCGCGAGGGCGGCAAAGTGGAATGGCCCGGCAGCAAGCACACCAGGCCCATACCCGGCATCGCCGTCTACCCGCAACCCGTCCAGCAGCCCATTCCGCTATGGATCGCGGTAGGTGGCACTCCGAACTCGGTGGCTCGCGCTGCCTATTATGGCCTGCCGCTGATGATTGCCATCATCGGCGGACAGCCCCGCCAGTTCGCGCCACTGGTGGAGTTCTACCACAAGACTGCCGCCCAGGTCGGCCATGCGGGCAAACTGAAGGTCGGCGTCAGCGGCCACGGCTTCATCGCCGAGGACAGCCAGGCGGCCCGCGATATCGCCTTCCCCTCCCATAACGCCACCATGAGCCGCATCGGCAAGGAGCGCGGCTGGCCGCCCACCACCCGGGCGCAGTTCGATGCCGGCGCAACGCCCGAGGGCGCCTATTACATGGGCTCCCCGCAGGAGGTGATCGACAAGATCCTTATGCAGCACGAATGGTTCGGGCATGACCGGTTCGGCCTGCAGCTCAGCGTCGGCACCGTGCCACACGACAAGGTCATGAAAGCCATCGAGCTCTATGGCACGGTGGTGAAGCCGGCCATCGACAAGGCGCTCGGGTCCTGACCTATTTGCCGCTGCGCCTGATCGACTTGATTGCGAGCGGCGGCTGGCCGGACTTTTCGGCGATCGCCCGGTCCTGCTCTTCGATGGCGGCCTTTGCAGGTTCGTCGCCGTCGAGGCCACCGAGCAGGCTCGCGTCGACCTTGCGGTTCGAGCGCTGCGAGCCGTCCTCGTAGATCACGTCGAACAGGACGAATTCGGTGCGGGCTGTCGGTTTCCTGGCCATCTCGATACTCCAATATTGATGGCGCTCCCACCCGGGGAGCACCAGCCGCCTTGCGCGGCATAATTCTGCTGAATGGAAGGGCAGGAATTCCCGCGTCTAGCGGAAGATTCCCTCGCCCTGCTCGTCGATGATCTGCCGGCCTTTGGACAGCGCCAGCGCCACCAGATCGTCGCGAGAACTCATGCGGTCGGCGCGAACGAAGCGGTAGGTCTTCATCTCGCCGTCCACTTCCTTCTCGATCGTGCCGGCCAGCTGCAGCTCGCTGCCGGCCTTCATCTCAATCGCCTTGATCAGGAAGCCCTTGTAGTTCTCTTCCCCGAAGACCTTGTCTCCGCCGTCCGCGTTCGTGTCGGAACCACCGCCGAACAGCTTCTTCAGAAACGACATGCCGGTCTCCTCGTTAGTATCGTCGTGCCCGCGGTACCACGAGCTCGCCCCGCTTTTCCATCTCTTCGCGCAGCCAGCCCGGCGAGATGTCGAAGTGGTTCGGCCAGGTGGGCACGCCGTTGGCCAGCCCGACCTTGCCGAAGTAGCTCCGCTCGCGCAATGGCTCGGTGCCCTCGCCCCGCTCGCCGAGCATCTGCGCCGCATCGAACGTGCCGTGGCTGCCGTCCGAGAACGTCACCACCAGCCGAAACGGCACGACCGCACGGATAGCGGTGACTTTGAGGGGCGCGGCCACGTGGTCAGTTGTCCAGGAAGCTCCGCAGCTTCCGCGACCGGCTCGGGTGCTTCAGCTTGCGCAGCGCCTTTGCCTCGATCTGACGGATACGTTCGCGGGTCACCGAGAACTGCTGGCCCACTTCTTCCAGGGTGTGATCGGTGTTCATGCCGATACCGAAGCGCATGCGCAGCACACGTTCCTCGCGCGGCGTCAGCGACGCCAGCACGCGGGTCGTGGTCTCGCGCAGGTTCGACTGGATCGCCGCATCGATTGGCTGGATCGCGTTCACGTCCTGGATGAAATCGCCGAGGTTGGAATCTTCCTCGTCGCCGATCGGCGTTTCGAGGGAGATCGGCTCCTTGGCGATCTTGAGAACCTTGCGCACCTTGTCCAGCGGCATCTGCAGCTTTTCGCTGAGTTCCTCCGGCGTCGGCTCGCGCCCGATCTCGTGCAGCATCTGGCGCGATGTGCGGACGATCTTGTTGATCGTCTCGATCATGTGCACCGGAATGCGGATGGTCCGCGCCTGGTCGGCGATCGAGCGGGTGATCGCCTGGCGAATCCACCAGGTCGCATAGGTCGAGAACTTGTAGCCGCGGCGGTACTCGAACTTGTCGACGGCCGTCATCAGGCCGATATTGCCCTCCTGGATCAGGTCCAGGAACTGCAGCCAGCGGATGGTGTACTTCTTGGCGATGGAGCTCACCAGGCGCAGGTTGGCTTCCACCATCTCCTTCTAGGCGATGGCGGCTTCGCGCTCACCCAACTGCAC
>JAEZHZ010000357.1 GCA_023436745.1 Pseudomonadota bacterium
TGCCGTCACGATATATTTGCGCATCTGTATTGCCCCCCCCCAGTCAGCCGCGGGGGTGAGATAATGTGTTGTTGGAACTAGAGTCAATAGATTGTGCACGACCGCATTCTACCTCCAATGGGGTAGATACCCGCAATCGAAGGCCTAGAGCTTATTTGTAGCTACAGAATCAGGCGCTTGCCGCCATTTACCACGCTGGCACGGACTGCTCCTGCCTGCATCTTGAGAAGTGCTGTCATTGACAAAATGCATGGCCGGAGGATGGTTTGATCATCCTCCGGCCAACACTAGTGGTGGGAAAACTTGTGGCGCTGGTCAGCCCGCAGTCCAGCGCATCGGGTTGCTGCCGGACATCATGCGAATGTTGTAACCAGACTGCGCCAGCGTGAGGACCGAGTTGTTCATGTTGTCGAGAACCAGGTCCCCCTGGTTGGTGCGCACGATCAGCACCGCATGCGGCACGCCGCGGCGGGTATAGGTGAAGGCGATCCGCAGTGCGCCGCCGGGCACACCGGCCTGGATCAGGGCGCTGCGCTTGCTCAGCACATAGTCCTCACAGTCGCCGGCCCTCGGGTTCAGCTTCCAGATGTCGGCCCGCTCGGCCTGATACCGGATGGACTTGTTGACCCGCGAGTTCACCGTCTGGAGCGTCTTCACCAGCGCATCCGACACGCGCACCCGCGACGCACCACCGGGCCGGCATTCATCCGGATTGCCCTGGCAGAACAGCTTCATCGCCGTGGGAGTGGGGATTGCGTAGACCGCCGTCGGCGCAAGGGCAGTGAAGGTGACGGCCAGCGCGACTGCCGCAGCTTTGATCGAGAGTTTCATTTGAGCCATCCCTGATGAGGTGATGGCACCAGAATGAGCGGCCCGGATTGCCGCTCGATTCAAAATTTCTCTCAAATTTTATGCAAATTGTACCGCGCCGCGCCTGGTGGCAGTCATTCCGATGGCAGGACTACTGCTGCCCATGCACTACGGCATTGCCGGGCATCACTGCAGACCCTGCGCCCGGCTGATATGCCGTCGGAAGCTCTTCGGCGACAGCGCCGTGCTCCGTGCCCAGCAGGGCATCGAAATACTCGATCGTGCGCGTCAGTCCCTCGCGCAGCTGCACCGTCGGCTCCCAGCCCAGCAATTCGCGAGCCTGGGTGATGTCAGGCTGGCGCTGCTTGGGATCGTCCACGGGTTCCTCGCGATGGACTATGCGCGAGCGCGACCCGGTCAGTTCGATTACCAGGTCCGCCAGTTGCCGGATGGTGAACTCGTGCGGGTTACCCGTGTTGATGGGACCTGTCACCTCGGGGGCGGTGGACATCATCCGGGTCATCGCGTCCACCAGGTCGTCCACGTAGCAGAAGGAGCGTGTCTGGCTGCCAGTGCCATAAATGGTGATGTCCGCCCCCTTCAGCGCCTGGACGATGAAATTGGACACCACGCGTCCATCGGAGGGATGCATGTGGGGTCCGTAGGTATTGAAGATGCGGACGACCTTGATGCCCACCTTGTGCTGGCGGTGGTAGTCGAAGAACAGCGTTTCAGCACACCGCTTGCCCTCGTCATAGCAGGCACGTGGCCCGATGGGGTTCACGTTCCCCCAGTAGCTCTCCTGCTGCGGGTGCACATGCGGGTCTCCATACACCTCCGACGTAGAGGCCTGCAGGATCGGCACGCGCAGGCGCTTGGCGAGCCCGAGCATGTTGATGGCGCCCATGACGCTGGTCTTGACCGTCTGCACGGGGTCGAACTGGTAGTACACCGGCGACGCGGGACAGGCGAGATTGTAGATTTCGTCGGCCTCGACATAGAGCGGAAAAGTCACGTCGTGACGCAATAGCTCGAAGTTGTCGTGGTCGAGCAGCGGCAGGATGTTGGCGCGCGTCCCGGTGAAGAAGTTGTCGACACAGAGCACCTCGTGCCCCTGGTCCAGCAACAACCTGCACAGGTGGGACCCGATGAATCCGGCCCCGCCGGTCACCACTACGCGCTTCGTCATGCCCTGCCCTCGCCGCTTGATGAAAGGGCCAGCCGCACCTGTTTGCTGCGCCGGAGCAAGCCTTTACCCTCGCCGCCACAACGCAGGTACTCTGCTCTCGCTGCTGGCACCATGTGGACTTAACATAGATCACATTCAATACCATGTCGGTACATCAGGTGATGGAGCTTGGTCCGTGACCGGAGGTCATGTTAGGCAGCGCCGAACTACGGAGGGGCACCTTGGCAATTCGGACTCTCAGCTTCGTCACCAATGGCACCCCTGAGGCGGACGCGGTGGCCGACCGGCTCCGCAGCCGCTACGGCGATCACCCTCTGGACGCGGCGGATGTCGTCGTCGCCCTGGGCGGCGATGGCCTGATGCTGCAGACGCTTCACACGGTGATGGGGACCGGCAAGCCTGTCTACGGCCTGAATTTCGGAACCATCGGCTTCATGATGAACCCGTTCTCCGAGGATGACCTGCTGGAGCGCCTCAACGCGGTGCAACGCACGGAGATCTTCCCACTCTCGATGACCGCCACGGATGCACTCGGCGGCAGACATCAGGCGCTGGCACTCAACGAGGTCTCCCTTTTCCGCTCGACCTATCAGGCCGCAAAGATACAGATCCTTGTTGATGATGCGGTTCGCCTGGATGAACTGATCTGTGACGGCGTACTGCTGGCCACTCCCGCCGGGTCGACGGCCTACAACCTGTCCGCGCATGGCCCGATCATCCCGATCGAAGCACCACTTCTGGCGCTGACGCCCATCTCGCCGTTTCGCCCGCGCCGTTGGCGAGGGGCAATCCTGTCCAACCGGGCACGTGTGCGGTTCCTGGCGCGCGAGGCGGACAAGCGGCCCGTGAGCGCCGTTGCGGATAACGTCGAGTTCCAGAACGTTGTGGACGTGACGGTTCAGGAAGACCGTACCAATGGGGTCACGCTGCTGTTCGACCCTGGCACCGGCCTTGAGGAACGCGGACTGATCGAGCAGTTCCGCTACTAGGCTGCGGGCAGCAGGCGCTGCCTTGGGGCGGGAAGGGCGGCACTCGCCTCCCCGGCCGCTCCGGCGAAAGCGGCCATCACATCACGAGCGGCCTCCCGAGCCAGGCGAACATTCTGTTCGTTGAGGTAGCTGAATGTTTCTTCCAGCTCCGGGGGAATGTGGTCCTCGTATTCCGCGATCAGTTCTTCGATCACTACCGTGATCACATAGTGCCGGCTGGCCACGTCCTCGGCGAGATCGACCGCCCGCGCGTGCCGAATGAGCTGGATAAGCACCCCACGAACCGGATCGTCCACACCGCATGCGCCGAGCAGTGCCTGCAGTGCTCCCCTGCTGCCGGTTTCCAGTAGGGTGAGTACCTTCCGCCTTCGCGTTCGGGCAAGCTGTGCCAGGCAGTCGGCGAGGAACAGCACCTGTCCACTGACCAGAGCGTGCAGCAGCAGGCGGGTGTTGAGTTGACGGCTCGAGGCGAGCACAGAGGCAAATTGCCTGTTCTGCTGTGCGGCAGCAGTCTCACCGATGGCCGCAATGGCTTGCTCCTGGGTAGAACGGAACAGCCGGTCAAGGCGCGGTTCATGAAGGGCACCGCAGACGATCCTTGCCTGGCGCAGAGCGCCGGCAGCATGCTGCACAAGCAGCAGGCGAACATCTGCGGGCAGGTCGCGCCGGGCCAGCAGTACACCCCGGAGCTCCGGATCGAGCCCGTGGCGCTCCGCAAGGCCGAGGAGCACATCCCCCTTCACCGGAACGTCGACCCGCCGCAGCAGGAGCAGTTGCGCGTCGCGGACGTCGCGCCCGATCAGCGCACCGGCCAACCGCTCGCTGACATGGCTGCGCTGCGCGAGCGCGAGGAGCAATGGAAGTGGGGCGTCCGGCACCAGCGGCAGAAGGTCTGCATCGAGTAGCGCTGGCGAGTACTGGGCTATTGCGCGAGCTATGACCGCGCTGTCCCGCAGGAGCGCAAGGATGATGGCCCGTGGCGCCTGGGTAGAGTGAAGCAGGCCATAGGCGAGGGCTGCTCGCACCTTGACCGACGGGTCGTCCAGAAGTCTGAGCAGAATCGCGTACAGCGCCGCATGTTCGTCCGCCGGACCGCTATGCTCAAGGTAGCAGATTGCAGCCAGATGCGCGCCGCGGGCCCGTTCCTCACTGTCAGATGAGGAGGAAAGGGCAATGAAGTCACTGAAGGCAACCATCTGGGTCTCCGCGAACCACGCGGACACCGTATCGATCAAGTTTTAAGGAAGCGTTCACCACGTTTGTGGTGCCGGAACTCCTAGAGAGTGGACACCAGCCAGGTGAAGACACGCCAGACCGTTACGCCCACTGCCCCGACCAGCAGCCAACTGGCCACTGCGGCGCCGAGGATGACCCACCCACGCGGCACTGTTCCGACAGCGTGATGTCTCGCGGTGACGTCTCGCATTGCTCCCTCCATCGCGTGCCGCATCCTGCGACTGCGGGTCTTAACCGACCCTCAACGGGACGCTCAGGATTGTTCCTTCCTCCGCCCTCGTACCCCGTAGAACAGATTTCGGGTCGATTTGGTTCAGTTACTGCGCGTACAGCTGTGTGAAGAAGGCCGCGTTTCCACTCTCCTCCTCGGCAATCGGAGCCGCTTCCGGAACATTCCTGAACAGGCCGGTGAAGGACATGTTGGCCGGTGAGAAACGCGACGGGATCGGAGGGGCGTCGGCGGGCGCAGGCGCCCCTCCGGCCATCTGCTGCACGGCGAATGCCGGGTTCGTGCCGATGCCCTCGTGTTTTGCCACCAGCACCCTGTAGACCTCGCGGATCGAGCGTGGCGTGCCGTTGTCATAGAAGATGGCCCGGTTCGCGGCTGCTTGCCGGGGAAAGAGGTTGGCTGCGATCTGGTCCGGGTTGGACAGCCCGGCGTTGAACAGCCTTTCGGCACCCTGCGGCCCCAGGAAGTGGGCGATGTAAAGTTCGCCGGCGCTGGGCATCCTGCCAAAGCGGCCGGCAAGATAGTCGCCGTTGGACTTGGTGAAGGCCGCCGCCATGTCCGCAGCGATCTGCGGATCAGTGCGCAGGGTCAGTATATGGGCTTTGAGCTGAGGGTCCGGCACCACATAGTCGCCCCCCGTGGTTCGCTGGATCGCCTGTGCATACTGGCCGTACCCCAGACGTGGTCCCTCTTCCTTCATCACCTGCAGCCAAGTGCCTTCGAGAAACTGGAATAGCCCGACCGCGGAGGAAGTCTGCGCCCTGGCTTCGGGGTTGAGGCTGCTCTCGCGGACCGCAGTCTGCAGCAGATAGTCGAAATCGACGCCGCTGCGATCGCCCGCCGCGGTGAGGACGTACGCCAGGCTCTGGGGAATGGAGATCGGCTGCACGCCCATTGCCGGCGGAGCTCCAGGGAATCGAGGGCCCTAGCTTAACACCTGCTTTGGTTAACTACCTGTTAACCATGTCGGTCGTCAGCACTCCACTCGCGCACGACGCTGCTGAGTTGCGGCCGCTCGCGGTCCTCGATGGTCGTGGTTGGCGTGCCGATATGGACGAACCCGACGAACTGCTCCCCCTCTCCCGCACCGAGCATTGCGGCAGCCTCCTCATCGAACGCGAACCATCGCGTCACCCATGAGGCCCCGAACCCGAAAGCGGCGGCGGCATGCATGAGGTTGAAGCACACATTGCCGGCGGAAATCACCTGCTCGATCTCCGGCACCTTTGCATCGTCTACCGGCACCGACAAAACCCCGACGGTGAGGGGTGCTGGCAGGAATCTCTGCCGCTCGATCTCGAGGCTCGCCTCATCGTTCCCCGGATTGCGCCGCTTGACGATCTCCGCGAGCCGCTCCCCGACCTGGGCCCTAGCCGGGCCGCGATAGACCACCAGTCGCCACGGCGCGTGCTTGCGGTGATCCGGCACGCGGGTCGCGATGGTCAACATCTCCGTGAGGGTTGCCTCGTCGGGCCCGGGCTCCTGCAGAAAAGCGATGCCAACGGACCGTCGGGTCTTGAGATAATCGCGCAAAGCGGGGTTCACGGGCATGACCGACTCCTTTTGCCCACCCATACTCCGGGCGCCCCTGAGTGGCCAACACCCGTGCAAACACCTAAATTCGGCCGCAGCGGTTTTCTTCAACATTCACCTGTGACACAGCTTCTCCCCAATCGCCGCTTAGGAGCGGACCGATTCAGGAGTGTCTGTGCAATGCGTCTGCGACCGCTGTTCGCAATTTTGGTCGTGCTCACTGCAGGATTTGCGACTGCCCCGTTTCAGCCAGCGATGGTGCTGGCACAGGAGCAGGAACAGGTCGAAATGCCGCCCCTCCCGCGGCCCCGTCCCGACCCCGACGCACCCTCCGGTGGGCCGTCGGCCATGACCACTCCCACGCCTGCCACCAACGCGATCGCAGCGGCCACCGGGGCTCCTCAGGCCGTAACGCTCACCGCCCGCATTACGCCTGACGGCGCCCCCATCCCCGAAGGACTCGTCTGGAGGGTCTTCGACGCGACGCCCGATAGCACCGGGGAACTTGCACTGGTGGCCAAGTCTGAGGCCGCCGATGCCAGCATCGAACTTGAGCCAGGTGAATATGTCGTTCATGTCGCCTACGGGCGCGCGCAAAGCAGCGAGACAGTGTCCATCCTGCCCGGGCAATCCAGCATCGACATGGTTCTCGGCGCCGGTGCGTTGCGATTGAACGCTGCCGTGACTGGCGACATCGCCATACCGGCTGGCCTGCTGAGCTTCGACATCTTCACCGACCAGGAAGAAGTCGCCCGCGGCCTGCTGGCGGAGGCGGTCCCGCCCAACGAGATCGTGACCCTCAATTCGGGGACGTACCACGTCGTGTCCCGCTTCGGCTCGGTGAATGCCAAGGTGCGCGCCGACCTGCGCGTGGAGCCGGGACAGATCACCGACGCAACGCTCTACCACCACGCCAGCCAGATTTCCTTCAAGCTCGTCTCGGAACGAGGCGGTGAGGCGATTGCCGACGTCGAGTGGACCGTCAAGACGGCAGACGGCACGACCGTGTTCAGCAATCTCGGCGCCTTCCCCTCGACCGTGCTCGCAGAGGGTGACTACCTCGTCCTCGCAAAGCTGGGCGACACGGTCTACAACCGCGAGTTCCAGGTACAGCCGGGACCGCCCCGCGAGATCGAGGTCCTTACCGCGGTCTACTGACTGCAGCTCAGGCTTGCCGGGCACCGGAGCTTGGGTCAGATTGCTGTCGCTTCCGACATGGAGACGACAATGTTCCGCAATTCGCCCTCCCCGCTGGCCGCAATAGCGGCGGCGTGCCTGCTGACCGTCACCCTCCCGGCGGGAGCGGCAATGGCACAGAAGTCGAAATCCAAGGCCAAGGCTGAAGCGACCGAGACCTTCACGGCGCCGGAGGTCACGGTCGATATCCCAGCGATCGTCGCGGTGGATTCCAGCGTGGACGAGGCAACCCTGCGCGAGATCTTCAGCGGCGATCCGGATGGCAATGTCAGTGCCCTCGCCGACCTGTCCGCCAGCAGTATCGACATTCCCGAGCTCTCGATCCTGGCGCGGTTCGAGGTCGATGGTGAGAGCTCCGAGAGCACATTCACAATAACCGACATCCACCTGACCGACGTCACCGACGGTGTCGCCGCGTCTGCGTCCATTGGCGCGATGGATATCTCTACAGACGACCAGTCGAGCTTCACTTTTGGGACGCTGGAAGTCACCGACCTGAGCATCAGCGCTCTGATCGGCATCTACGGCCTCGCGCAGGGCGGCGACAGCGGAATGCAGACGCTCTACTCGAGCTTCACCTCTGAGGGTGGCACCCTCACTGCACCCGAGGCCGAGTGCACCATCAACAGGTTCAGCGGCTCGGAAGTGCGAGTGCGCCCCCTCTCCTTCTCTCCCGCGGAGTTCTTCACGCTCGTGGAGCAGCTGGACGCGGCAGGAGACGAACCTCCGCCTGAACTCCTCGGCCAGGCACTGCGCATGTACGCGGAGGTTCTGACCTTCGTGGAGGCGGGCCCCATGAGCTTCGGAGGGTACGACTGCACGTTTGACGAAGGCCAGCAGTTCACAGTGGCCATAGGGGCCGGCGAGGCCGATGCGTTCAGCGCGGGTCAGTATCCAACCGTGTCCCTCAGCGACATCGAGATCGACGGCGGCGATGAAGGATACTTCACCATCGGCAATTTCACCGTCAAGGGAGTGGACCTGAACAACGTGGTCGCGGCCCTTGAAGCGGCGCCTGATGCTGTCGATGAGACTTGGCTCGAGGCCAACGCCCGCCGGCTCATTCCAGAGTTCGGAGGCCTCTCCATCGCCGACGTGTCCATCGACATCCCCGATGCCGAAGCTCCGGGGAACAGCATCACCGGCTCGCTCGGCCTGTTCGACCTCACTCTCGGCAACTATCGCAACGGCATCCCCGCCGACATTGCTGCTCGCCTCGAGAACCTGATGGTCGATCTGCCGGAGGACAGCGAGGAGGAGTCGGTGCAGCAGTTGATCGCCATGGGCATCACCACCATCGATGCCGGCTTCAACCTCGCGCTGGCCTGGGACGAGGCGACGAACACCATTGACGTGGGCGACATCTCCGTCTCCGCCGAGAACCTGGCAACCCTCGCCCTCGCCGGAACCATCACCAACGCCACAGCCGGCCTCTTTGACCTCGACTTGGACAAGGTCGAGGCTGCAGCAATGGCGCTCGCTGTGTCCAACCTGCAGCTCGAACTCGACGACGCCGGCCTGTCCGACATCATCATTGATCAGGTCGCCGCAGAGCAGAATGCCACCGCCGCAGACCTGCGCACCGTGTTCGCCGGCGTTGCCCAGGGCACCATCCTCGGCCAGCTTGCAACCGCAGCCAACGCCCAGCAGGTTGCCCAGGCCGTCAGCGATTTCGTCAAGGGCACCGCGACGACGTTGCGGATCGAACTGGTGGCCAAGGAGCAGCCCGGGGTCGACCTGGGTGACCTGCTGGCCGCCGAGGATGACCCGACGGCGCTGCTCGAAAAGGTCGAAGTCAGCGCCGAAGCAAACTGACGAACGTCGATGGCCACCCACGGGTGGCCGTCCTGCTTCCGGCTATGTTGCCGCCGGCCGGTAGGTGGTGAACCAGTCTGCGAAGCGCTGGACGCCCACATCGAGCGGGGTCGCCTGCATCGGTCCGATCAGCCGGCGCAGCAGGCTGGTGTCGGCTTCGGTCGCCCCCACGTCGCCCGGCTGCATGGGCAGCAGGTTAAGCACCGCCTTCCGCCCGAGGGCGCTCTCCAGCGCCGCGATGAAATCCATCAGTTCCACCGCCCTGCCCGCAGCGACATTGACGATCCGGTACGGCGCCACAGGCGACAGGCTGTCGTTTTCCACCGGCAGCCCTCGCTGCGGCGTAATCGGGATGAGCCGCACCACAGCGTCGGCGAGATCGTCCACATAGGTGAAGTCGCGCCGCATGCGGCCGTAGCCGTAGACCTCGATGGGCCTGCCGGCCATGATCGCCGAAGCGAATTTGATGGGCGCCATGTCCGGGCGCCCATAGGGACCATAGACCGTGAAGAAGCGGAAACAGGTCGTCGGCAGCCCCCACAGGTGCGAGTAGGAGTGCACCATCGCTTCCCCCGCCTTCTTGGTAGCCGCATAGAGCGACACCGGATGGTCGGTTCGATCCGTCTCGACGAACGGCGTCTTGGCGTTCCCGCCATAGACGGAACTGGTAGAGGCAAAGATCAGGTGCTTCACAGGCATCCGGCGCAATGCCTCCAGCAGGCTGGCCGTGCCGACGATGTTGGACTGGATGTAGCTGCCCGGAGATTCGAGGCTGTAGCGCACGCCCGCCTGTGCGGCGAGATGGATGGCGATCTCCGGCTTCTCCGCCTCGAGCAGCGATGATAGCGCCCGCTGGTCCTCGAGCATTCCGTCCACGAACCGAAATCCCGGCTCCCGCTCGAGCAGCCCGATCCGGCCGCGCTTCAGCGAAGGATCATAATAGGTGGTGAGGCCATCGAAGCCGACGACCTCATGCCCTTGGGAGAGCAACAGCCTGCTGACGTGATAGCCGATGAACCCCGCGGCACCGGTGACGAATATCCTCACCGGCCACCCCTTCGGTCACTCGGCCGCCTGCGCCACAGCGCCCTCCTGGAGGGGCTGCGGGCGCCCGATGCTGACATAGCTGAAGCCATGCTTCACGACCTCGTCGTGCCGGTAGACATTGCGCAGATCCACCAGCACCGGCGACTTCATGCCCTGCTTCAGGCGAGCAAGATCCAGCGAGCGGAACTCGTTCCATTCCGTCACCAGCACCACGGCATGGGCGTCTTCGGCAACGGCGTAGGCGCTGTTAGCAAACTCGACGCCCTCGATCAATTCGCGCGCCGCCGTCATGCCCTGCGGGTCGTACGCCACGACCCGTGCGCCACGGTCGAGCAGCCCGCGGATGATGTCGATGGAGGGCGCCTCGCGCATGTCGTCGGTGTTCGGTTTGAAGGGCAGGCCAAGCACGCCGATGGTCTTGCCGCGAACATCGCCCCCGCAGGCCGAAATAACCTTGCGCGACATGGCCCGCTTGCGCTGCTCGTTTACGGATACGGTGGTCTCCACCAGTCGCAGCGGGCTGTCGAAGTCGTGGCCGATCTTGACCATCGCCAGCGTGTCCTTGGGAAAGCACGACCCGCCATATCCCGGGCCGGCATGCAGGAACTTGCTGCCGATGCGGTTATCGAGACCCATCCCCCGCGCAACGTCCTGAACGTTGGCGCCGGCGGCCTCGCAAAGGTCGGCGATCTCGTTGATGAAGGTGATCTTCATGGCGAGAAAGGCGTTGGCGGCATACTTCGTCAGTTCCGCCGTGCGCCTGTCGGTGAACATCAGCGGCGCCTGGTTCAGATAGAGTGGCCGGTAGACTTCGGACATCACCGCCTGCGCCCGGTCATCTTCAACCCCGATCACGATACGGTCCGGCCGCTTGAAGTCCTCGATCGCAGCCCCCTCGCGCAGGAACTCGGGGTTCGAGACAACAGCGACGTCCGCATCGGGGTTTGCGTCGCGGATGATGCGGGCCACTTCATCGCCGGCCCCCACGGGCACCGTCGACTTGGTGACCACCACAGTGAATCCGCTCACCGCAAGGGCGAGTTCCCGCGCCACACCATAGACATAGCTAAGGTCGGCATGCCCGTCCCCACGCCGGCTCGGGGTGCCGACGGCAATGAAGACCACTGCGGCCCCGCGCACCCCGTCGACTAGATCCGTGGTGAACGACAGCCTGCCCGAGACCGTGTTGTTGGCAACCAGCGCTCCAAGGCCCGGCTCGTAGATGGGAATTTCACCGCGCGCCAGGGCGGCGATCTTGCTGGCATCCTTGTCGATGCACACCACCTCGTGGCCGAAATCGGCGAGACATACGCCTGTTACCAGGCCCACATAGCCGGATCCCACTACTGCGATCTTCACGCTGCTCTCCCTTTCCCACACGGCCTGGTTGGTTGCCGCCGGGGGTCACGCCCGTTGCCGCAGGGCGAACTCACGGCACCGTGAGTGGTAAGTCGGCACTATGATGCAGGTTGCAGTGTCTGTGTTTTCACCGGTGAAGGTCAATCGTCCGCGCGTGGGTTGCCGCGCATTCGCTTCACACCGGAACGGATCGATTTGCCCTCCAGCCGACGCCGCCGCGAGGCGAGGGTCGGCCTCGTCGCAATACGTGTCTTGGGCACGTGGGCGCCCTGCCGCAGCAGTTCGATAAGCCGCGACAACGCCTCCGCCCGGTTCAACGGCTGGTCTCGGTGGCTGTCGGCGGTGATGACGAGCACCCCGTCCTTGGTCAGGCGGCGCCCGGCAAGTGCCGCCACCCGCCGCTTCATTGGCTCGGGGATGGAGGCAGACTCCATCAGCCTGAACCGGATCTGGACGGCGCTTGCCACCTTGTTGACGTTCTGCCCGCCAGGACCCGATGCCCTTACGAACGTCTCCTCGATCTCGGACGGATCGATGCTGACGGAGCGGGTGATCACGATCGGCTCGGCCATGCTTGCCTGCTCAGCGCTTCCAGCGGCCCGCGAAGATGATCTCGCCTTCGTGGATCGTCAGCCCCTTGATGGTGGCGCGGTACTTGCCCGGCTGGTCGGCTGGGATCACCCAGCCCTTCTTGAGCATGCCATCGAACACCTTGTCGCCGACGTCCTTGAAGTCGTCGGGGCCGAGTTCATTGTCCTCTCCCAGGTGGGAGAGGACCTTGAGTTCACGATTGGAGGGCCGCTGCGGCATCAGGCTGCAGCCTGTTCCTTGAGGTCCGGCGGGGTCGCTTCAGCGACCAGCGACACCAGCGCGTCCATGAATGGCTGCACCTGCTGGCCCTCGGTGCCGAGACGGCGCACGGAGACCGTGCCCTCCTCGGCCTCGCGCTTGCCGACAACGAACATCAGCGGCACCTTGCCGACCGAGTGCTCGCGCACCTTGTAGTTGATCTTCTCGTTGCGGGTATCGAGCTCGGCGCGGAGGCCCGCAGCACGCAACTGGCGGACCAGCTTGTCGGCATACTCGTCCGCTTCCGAGACGATGGTCGCGACCACGACCTGTGTAGGGGCCAGCCACATCGGCATCTTGCCGGCGTAGTTCTCGATCAGCATGCCGATGAAGCGTTCCAGCGATCCAAGGATCGCGCGGTGCAGCATTACGGCGTACTTGCGCGACCCATCCTCGGCCACATAGGTCGCCCCGAGCCGTTCCGGCAGGACATAGTCGAGCTGGAGGGTGCCGACCTGCCAGGAGCGGCCAATGGCGTCCTTCAGGTGGAACTCGAGCTTGGGCGCATAGAAGGCGCCTTCGCCTTCGGCGATCTCGAAGTCGTAGCCGGTCGCGCGCAGGGCATCACCCAGGGCTTTCTCGGCCGCATCCCAGCGCTCGATGGTACCACCGAACTTCTCCGGTCGCGTCGCCAGCTTGATGACCACATCGTCGAAGCCCATGTGGGCATACACCGAATAGAGCAGGTGGACGAAATGCTCCGTCTCGCTCTGAATCTGGTCTTCACGGCAGAAGATGTGGGCGTCGTCCTGCGTCATCTGGCGCACCCGCATCAGGCCGTGCAGGGCCCCATGGGCTTCATTGCGGTGGCAGCAACCGAATTCGGCCATGCGCATCGGCAGGTCGCGGTAAGACTTGATGCCCTGGTTGAAGATCTGCACGTGCGCGGGGCAGTTCATGGGCTTGAGCGCCATGAGATCGCTCTTGCCCGAAAGGACCGGACCTTCTTCTTCCGTGCCGGGCACTTCGTCCGGTACCACGAACATGTTCTCGCGGTACTTGCCCCAGTGGCCGGACATCTCCCAGTACTTGGAGCTCATCAACTGCGGGGTCTTCACCTCGACATAGCCCGCCGAGTTGAGGCGGCGCCGGATGTAGGCTTCCATCTGGTTGTAAAGCACATAGCCGCGCGGATGCCAGAAGACCGAGCCCTGCGCCTCCGGCTGGAAGTGGTACAGGTCCATCTCCTGCCCGATCTTTCGGTGATCGCGCTTCTCCGCCTCCTCCATCATGTGGAGGTAGGCCGCCAGGTCTTCCTTGGTGGCGAACGCCGTGCCGTAGATGCGGCTCAGCACCGGGTTGTTGCTGTCGCCGCGCCAGTAGGCACCTGCCACCTTGGTCAGCTTGAACGCCTGCCCGACATCGCGTGTGGTGCGCATGTGAGGGCCGCGACAGAGGTCGAACCACTGGCCCTGCTTGTAGATCTTGATGTCCTGGTCTGCGGGAATGGCATCGACCAGTTCGACCTTGAAGGCTTCGCCCTTGCTCGCAAAGACGCGCTTCGCCTCGTCGCGGCTCCACACTTCCTTGGTGAAGGCAGCGCCGCGCTCGATGATCTCGGCCATCTTCTTTTCGATGGCGGGGAAGTCTTCCTCGGAGAACGGAGTGTCGCGCTTGAAGTCGTAGTAGAAGCCGTTCTCGATCACCGGTCCGATGGTGACCTGCGTGCCGGGCCACAGTTCCTGGACGGCCTCCGCGAGGACGTGCGCCGCATCGTGCCGGATCAGTTCCAGCACGTCCGCCGAGCCGCTGTCCCGCGTCACGAACTCGATCTTGCCGTCGCTTTCGAGCTTGTCGGAAAGGTCGCTGAGCTTGCCGTTCCAGCGCATGGCCACCGTCTTCTTGGCCAGGCTCTTGCTGATGCCCTCGACGATCTCGGTGCCGGTAGTGCCGAGCGCGTAGTCGCGAGCAGCACCATCGGGGAATGTCACCTTGATCGACATTGGAGGTCTCCAGAAAGAAAAAAGGGTTCACTGCCGCAGTTCAGCGGCAAGGGCGCCTGTCTAGCACGATTGAAGGTCATTTCCAGCCCGCTCGCCGGGTCGGCCTGACGCAGCTTTTCGCCGGCGGCCTCAGGCCGGTAGGCCGTCGAACTGCGGCAGCTCGTCCCGGATATCGTACCACTCGGCCTTTGAGCCGACAAAAATGTGAAACGAGGGCCGCACGCTAGGCGCATCGAGGAGCGTCCCCATCGCAATGTGGCCGTTACCGTTCTCGGCAATGCAGGAATAGAGCAGCGAGCCGCAATGGCGGCAGTGGATGTCATGGGTTTGGGATGGCTCTCCGTAGACGAGCACCTCATCATGCCCCTGCGTGAGGCTGATCCTCTCGAACGGAATGGAAGCCATCGGCTTGAACGCCGAGCCTGTGGCTCGCCTGCATCTGGAGCAATGGCAATAGAATGCCGCCGCGAACTCGTCCGGCACCTCATAGGCCACGGCACCACACAGGCATGAGCCCTTCAGCATGTTCCTGCCCCCTTCGTCCACCGACCGTACTTCCAGGGCATGTACCACCGTCCGTCGGCAGGCAAGGTCTCCGGCACGGGATCATAGCCATGCGTACCGCCGGGGCGGCAACGGCTGAGACGGGCGAGCCCCATCCATCCGCCCGGCCAGAACCCGAAGCGCCAGATGGCCTCGGCCGTGTATTCCGAGCAGGTGGGCGCATGTCGACAGGTGCGTCCCGCAAAGGCTGAGAGGGTATAGCGGTAGACCGTGATCAGGGCGACCGCGAGGAACTTGAACGGCAGGTCGATGAGCCGCCAAGCCGTATCCATGAAGTTACGCATCAGGCAGTGGCCGGAAGACTCTGTGAAGACTCGATTTTGTCCAGGGCCTCGACCACGGCATCGAAGACCAGCAGCGCCGAAGGATGGCGCGCCGGATAGTCGCGCACCGGCGCCAGCCATCGCAGTTCCGCCCATCGTCCCCCGGGCGGGCTACCGCCATCCTTGAGCATGGCAATGACCTGCTCGCGCAGGGCACGCAACGCGCCCGTGCCGCTGCCGACGATATTGCGCGCCATCACGGCAGCGCTCGCCTGCCCTATCGCGCAGGCGGACACGGATTGCCCGAACGCGGTGACCACGCCCTTCTCTACCACGAGGTCGACCTCGACCACGGAGCCGCAGACCCGGCTGACCTTGCGCGACGACGCACCGGGCGCGGTCAGTCGCCCCGGCTGTGGCGCGTTGGCGGCGAGGTCCAGAAGGTGGTCGGAGTACAGGTTGCTCAATTCCACGAGCGCACGCGAAGGCCTTTTCTTGTGGGCATATCGGTCCTTCCTTATATAGGGCGTGTCGACGTTGCTGTCAGGGTTTGCGCCTCGACCGCAGAAAGCCTGCGCAGTTCGCCCGGAGCCGATCCCATGGACGCCAACATCAAGCCGCTCGGCACTCCCCAGCTTGCGCCGCAGCCCGTCGCCCGCCCCAGCCGCGAGGAAGCCGAGGCCGCCGTTCGCACCCTGATTGCCTGGGCTGGCGATGATCCGCGCCGCGAGGGTGTGCTCGAGACCCCTGCCCGCGTCACCCGAGCTTATGGCGAACTGTTCGCGGGCTACACGCAGGATCCATCCGAGATCCTGTCCAAGACGTTCCGCGAGGTCGGCGGCTATGACGATATCGTGCTCGTGCGCGACATCCCGTTCTTCTCCCATTGCGAGCACCACATGGTGCCGTTCTTCGGCAAGGCCCACATCGCCTACCTGCCGCTTGACGGCGTCGTGGGCCTGTCCAAGCTCGCCCGGCTGGTGGAGGCCTTTGCCCGCCGCCTCCAGACGCAGGAAAAGCTGACCGCGCAGATCATCGACGCCCTCAACGAGAACCTCGGCCCCCGCGGGGCTGCCGTGCTGCTCGAAGCCGAGCACATGTGCATGACCATGCGCGGCGTTCGCGCTCATGGGGTCAAGACAGTCACCCACCGCTTCACCGGCGTTTTCGCCGAGGATCGCGTGGAGCAGGACCGCTTCTTCGCCATGGTCGGCCAGCGCTGACACCAGTGCACGCCCGATCAAGCGCGTCGGGCGCGGCGGTGACATCCTGACAGCCGTCTCAAGCGGGAAGAAGCCATGTCGACCGTCGCCAAGCTGGTGTGGATCCTGGAGAGCCGGTTCCGTGAACCGGTAACGCTCGACGAACTGGTGGCCACCACCGGCAAGTCGCGCACCTATCTCTCCCGGGTCTTTCCGATGGTGACGGGCTACTCCATCACCGCCTACCTCAGGGCGCGGCGGCTGACCGAGGCCGCCCGCCAACTGGCGGCCGGTGCCCCCGACATCCTGACCGTGGCGCTCGACGCCGGCTACGGCTCGCACGAGGCATTCACCCGCGCCTTCCGTGACCAGTTCGGCATCACGCCCGAACTGCTTCGCCGGCGGCGCAGTCTCGATGACATCCTGCTCGTGGAGCCCCTTCGAATGAACACCCAGGCCAAGACCACCCTCGCCGCGCCCCGCTTCGAGGACCGCCCGCCCATGCGCTTTGCCGGCATTTCGCAGCGCCACCAGATGAGCCACGCCGCCGGCATCCCGGCGCAATGGCAGAGCTTCCAGCCCTATATCGGTAACGTCGAGGGTGCCATTGGCGGCGCCGCCTACGGTCTCGTCGGCGAGGCCACCGCCGACTGCGATGACTTCGAATACGTCGTGGCCATGGAGGTCGGGCCCACCGCCGAAGTCCCGCGCGAACTCGCCACCGTTGACGTACCGGCGCTGCGCTGGGCCCGCTTCACCCACGCCGGCGACGTGACCAGCCTCCGCGCCACCATCGGTGCCGCCAGCGACTGGTTGGCCGAACAGGGCCACGAGCCCAGCGACGCCCCCTACAGCTTCCTCGAATACTATGGCCCGGCCTTCGACCCGCAGCGCGGCACCGGCGACGTGGAAGTGTGGTTCGGCCTCAGGAACTGAGCCGCTGGCCCCTGCTCCCGATGCGCGCTAGAACAGCGCGCATCATGACCCTGACCTTCACCCCACCCGCCACGCTCGACCACGCAGCCCTCGAGGAAGGCACCGCCTTCGCCCCGCGCTTCGACGCAGCCGGGCTGATCACCGTCGTCACCATCGAGGCCGGCAGCAACGACGTGCTGATGGTCGCGCACATGAACGCCGAGGCGCTCTCGCTGACGCTGGAGACCGGCATCGCCCACTACTGGTCGCGCTCGCGCGCCACTCTGTGGAAGAAGGGCGAGACCTCGGGCGAACTGCAGCGCGTCGTCGAGCTGCGGACCGATTGCGACCAGGACGTGCTGGTCATGGCGGTTGAGCAGACCGGACGGGGCGCCGCCTGCCACACCGGCCGCAAGACCTGCTTCTACCGCAGGGTCGTCGTGGCCGGCGGCGCGACGACGCTCGAGGATACCGGTCTGCCGCGCCTGTTCGATCCGGCGACCGTCTACTGACGCTTCGGACGCTCGAACAATCCTACCATCAGCAGCCCTGCCGCGAATCCGCCGAGATGGGCCTGCCAGGCGACATTGATCGCCGCGCCCGTCAGCAGCGGCAGCAGCGGCACGGCGGCGTTGAGCAGAACCCAGATCAGGATGAAGAATCGCGGCCGCGGATCGCGCATCAGCTCGCCGAAGGTCGCGAGGTGGCGCCCAAGGACCACCCTCTCCCCAGTCTCCGGATGAGCGGCAACCACCACCGGCTGGAAGATGAAGCGCACGGCCGCTCCCGTGAGCCCGGCGACACCGCCGGAGGCACCGATCAGATACGCCCCAGACAGCAGCGTGGTGGCCGCGAACAGGGCCGCGCCAGCGGCAGCGGACACAAGAAAGATCGCCATCATCGGCCCCGCGCCATACCGGCGCGCAACGGGCGTGCCGAAGATCACGAACCACGACGTGTTGACCAGCAGGTGCTCCCATCCCCCATGGAGGAACGCATGGGTGAACGGCGTCCAGATCAGTGGAATCGCCAGGCTCGGGTCCTCGGGCGCTGCCACGATTCGCAACGGCTGGAACGCGAACCAGAACAGCAGTTCGAGCTGCCCCTCAGCGTTAAGCACCAGGGTTGATACAAGGTGAATGGCGACGAACAACGCCGCCACGGCGGTTACGGCGCCGGGCAGAAGAAATACCGGCTCACGCCCGGAAACCGTCTGCTGCTGGGGCCCCTGCCCGTTCTCCACCATCATGTTCTCCGACTCGGCACGGCGCTTGGCGCTCGCGCTTCTTTTCCACATTGCGGCCCCGGCGTTAACCTTAACTCTTCTTTAAGAGCGATTTTGCCGCCGGCTTTTGCCAGAGTTCGGTCGCGGTGGACGCGCTCTCGCAATGAGAGCAGCACCATTCTCCGGCGGGTCGAGTAAAGATGCAAAAGCACAGCACCAGGACGCTCTACAACTACTGGAACAGCCTGCGCGGTTCCCGCAGCGCCCCGGATCGTAAGGATATCGACCCCACGCGCATCCGCGAGGCTCTGGCCAACACGTTCATCCTGGAGCTCGACGAAGCCGATCGTTTCTCGTTCCGCCTGGCGGGTTCGCACCTGTGCACCAGCTATTGCCGCGAGCTTAAGGGACGGGCCTTCTCCGCCCTCTGGCACCAGCGCGATACCGACGCGATGGACACCCTGATCCGCGCGGTGACCGAGGATCATGCCGTTGCCCTCGTGACCTTCCAGGCGACGACGGCTGTCCAGACCCGGATAAACTTCGAGTGCATCCTGCTGCCGCTGCGTCACAACGGCACGACTCATACGCGTATCCTGGGCGCCATGACGGCCATCGAGGAGCCCTACTGGCTGGGCGTGCAGCCGATCACCGAGCAGCGCATCACCGGCCTGCGGCTGATCTGGCCGGATGACCAGCTGCCGTCCGACGCCCCCCAGGAGGTGGCATCGCAGGTGGTCAACGACGTCGTGTTCTCGCACCCTACCCCTGCTCAGTCCGGAATCCCCGCGGTAGTCTTCGGGCGCACGGCGCGTCGCTATGCCCACCTTGCGGTGATTGACGGCGGCCGCCACTAACCCGCTGCAGTTTTAGCGATTTATCACTCCGGAACGTTGCTTGGGCTGTACCAAGCGTTAACCAACAGCCACTAGTCTGTCGGGGATAAACCTTACCCGACGGTCTGGCGAATGCTCAGTGACGACCTGCCCTCTCCGCCTCTGGCACCGCCGGCACCCCGCTTCGAACCCGACCGATTCCAGCGGGTGAAGGTGTCGCTGCTCGGCCGCTACATGCTGTCCGATCGCCGTGAATTCCCCTGTCAGGTCCTGGAGATGTCGCCGGGAGACGCGATGATGATCGCCCCGGTTCCGGGCGTGGTCGGCGAACGCGTCATTGGATACATCGACCATCTCGGCCGCATCGAGGGCTATGTGCAGTCGCAGCTCGAGGGCGGCTTCACCATGAGTATCGACGCCACGACCCGCAAGCGCGACAAGATGGCGGCCCAGCTCACCTGGCTTGCCAACAAGGATCTTCTGAACCTGCCGGAAGACCGCCGTCACGAGCGCGTGGTGCCGGATATCCGCCACTCCTACGTGGTGCTCGACGATGGCCGGCGGTACAACTGCAAGATCATCGACATCTCGCTCTCCGGCGCCGCCATTGAGCTGGACGTCCGGCCGGCCATGGGTACCCCCGTCACTCTCGGACGCATGCGCGCCCGCGTCATCCGGCACTTCCAGAACGGCGTGGCCGTCGAGTTCGCGTCCGCCCAGGAAATGCTCACGGTGGTACAGCAGAATCTCCGCCTGAACTGATCGCGCGCGGGGCTGACACCGCGGCGGCACATCGCGTATGACACTGCCGTGATCCTGCGACGCCTCATCATTCTGCTCGCCACCTTTTCGGCGCTGTCCGCCCCGGTCCATGCCGATGGACGCTCGGATTGGGACGGCTATGCCTGGCAGAAGATCGCCGCCAGCGACTGCATCAAGGCCGACGACGGACGCGCCTGCCCGCTCTATCACGAACGCTGGGACTGGAAGCGCAACCAGTGGGTCAGCATCCTCGTGGTTCTCGGCAAGGATGCGGTGCGCCTCACGCAACGCTTGGAGGACAACGACTGGTACGACGACGACGACGTCTGTGTCACCGCCGTCGTGGTGGACGCCGAGGGGCGTAATCTCGCCGTCCACCACACCAACTGGTACATGACCAACGGCCAGACGCGCGAAGAGGTCTTCGAATACCCTGCCGCGCGGCTCGACTCCGCCGCCACCATCCACATTGGCTCCAAGCAGTGCCGCAAGGGGCCGCATGAGGACGACGAGGTCTTTGCCGAAGTGACGCAGCGTCTGGCGCGCTGACACGGTAAACAAGTCCGGAATCGGCTCGATAAAACTCGCATAAAAACTGCTCGGCAGTTTTCTCATCGGCGCAAACTGCCGCTCGTAGCGTGGTCTCCATCAGGGAGACTGCAATGCGATCAACATCTTGGACAAAGCGGGCGGCGACGGTAATCGTTCTGGCCATCCTTTCCGTGGCACCGGCCGCGGCGCTCGACTTCCAGAACGTTGCCTTCGTACAGACTGACACCAGGGCCACCAGCATCCCGGTGGGGCACGCCGAGTTCTGCCGCGCTCGTCCGACCGAATGCACCCCGCATGATGCCGTGGTCGGCGCCGTTGCCCTCAGCGAGCCACTCTGGCAGCAGCTGCTTGCCGTAAACACGGCTGTCAACCAGCAGATCGTGCCGGTCACCGATGCCGATCTCTATCAGGTCGAAGAGTTCTGGACCTATCCGAACGGTTACGGCGATTGTGAAGACTACGTGCTCGCCAAGCGCCGGGCGCTCATCGAGGCCGGCTGGCCTGCCAGCACGCTCCTGATCACCGTCGTGAAGCAGGCCAATGGCGAGGGTCACGCCGTCCTGCTGGTGCGTACCGACCGCGGCGACCTCGTGCTCGACAACCAGGTCGGCACCGTCGATCTGTGGCTCGACACGCCCTACAAGTTCATCAAGCGCCAGTCTCAGGCCCATGCCGGCGCGTGGGTGGACATGATCGACGACCGCAACATCGTTGCCACCACGACCGCGGCCATCAACTGATCTGAACGGTTTCCGGACCCCGCCCCGACCATCCCTGATAGGGGTCTGAAGAGTGAGCCAGCCAGGCGAAAGCCTCGGCTGGCCTCACTGTTTTCTAGAAGCGCAGGATGGCGACGTAGCAGCCCACGATCAGCAGCCCCGTCAGGAAGGACCATCCGAAGGCGACCAGCGCCGCAATCAGGGCATTGCTCATCGACAGCGTGCCGTCGTCTTCGTGCTGCCAACCCATCTGGAGCATGATGTAGGGGCCGCAGATGAAGCTCATGAACAGATGGCCAAGGGTGCCGAGATAGGTCCGGCCGTCGTAACGCAGCATGGCCGGCTGCCGATACACCATCTGGTACAGATGCGTGCCCGCCCCCGCGGTGCACAAGCCAACACAGATAAGAAACGCAGCCAGTACCAATTCGGTGCTCATCCCAGCGCCCCCTCGGCCGCCCTCGCGGCAGGACTTAACAGTTTGTTAAGCATATTGACTGCCAGATCGACTGTCACCTCCTCCGGACAAATCTGGTTAATGCCGGACATGGCTTCGCCTCCAGCACACGCGCCGAATGCGTCATCGATCGGCTTCAATCTCGCGGCGCTGGGATTGATGGTACTGTTGGTTGCGCTCGGGCTCGCCTATTGGGTCGATGGCGCTGCCCGCGACACGCGTACCTCCCTGCCCTCACTGGCCGACGAGCGCCTGGTGCTGCAGAACATAGCCGGGCGCGAACTCGCCATTCCGCAAGGCTGGTTCCGCAACGGCCAGGAGTCCCGCGCCGGCTTCGCCAGTCAAATCGACCTGATGGTGACGCTAGCGCCCGAGGGAACGGAACCAGTGCCGGTCAGGGTAACGCTGGTCCCCCCCAGCCGGGCGCGGACGAGCGCCAGCTTGCTGGACAGGGTGTACCTGCACCAGTTTGGCGAGGACACGCTTTCGGGGTTTGCAGGATTGGTGGGCAAGCCGGTGGCGGGGCCCGGGTATCGGGGCGAGACGGTGTGGTACGACCCGTTGTCACCCAATCCGTTCGTCGCCAAGTGCATCGCCCCGGTAGAGCCGGACGTAGCGGCGCAGTGCGTGCGCACCGTCTACCTGCCTTCGGGGATCGCCGCCATCTACGCCTTCAGCCAGCCGGCGCTTGCCGCCTGGCGCGAGTTCGATACCGAGATGGGCCAATGGCTCAGCCGCATCGGGGCAATGTGAGGATCAGACCTCGTCGAGATCGATGTCGAGGATCGACATGTTGAAGATGTAGGACTTGTCGCCATCCTCGTCGTCGACATGGATGAGGCCGATCGACTCGTCGCCGATATAGACTTCCACTGAATCGTTGAGCTTGCCGCGGGGCCGCACGTCGATGTTGCGGTTGTTGAACTTGGTCTGCAGAAACTTCTGCAGCTTGATGATCTCGGCGTGGTTCACTGGACCGTCCTGTTGGTTTGCGTTGGGCGGAAAATAGCCCCAACTGCCCGGGTGGCAACCCTGCAGTTCGGGTGTTTAGCGGTGACAACGCGCCAACGGGGGTTGCAGTGCCCTCAGCCGGTCATGTCGTGAACCAGGATCACCTGGTCCATCACCAGCGCCGGTTGTGCACAGCCTGCCTCGCCGATCACCTTCGCGGGAACGCCGGCGACAGTCACCCGCGGCGGCACCTCCTTCAGCACCACGGAGCCTGCCCCGACACGCGAGCAGTCACCGACCCGGATGTTGCCGAGCACCTTCGCTCCGGCACCGATCAGGACGCCATTGCCGATCTTGGGGTGACGATCCTGGTCGGACTTGCCGGTACCACCAAGGGTGACGTTCTGCAGGATCGAGACATTGTCCCCGACCACGGCTGTTTCGCCGATAACGAGGCCGGTGCCGTGGTCGAGCATGATGCCCTTGCCGATCGGAACCGCAGGATTGATGTCGACCTGGAACACCTGGCTCGAGCGGCTCTGCAAGTAGAGAGCGAAGTCGCGCCGCCCAGTCTTGTGCATGGCATGGGCAAAGCGGTGCGTCTGGATCGCCTGGTAGCCCTTGAAGTAAAGCAGCGGCTCCAGCGCCCTGTGGCAGGCGGGATCGCGCTCCAGCGTGGCCGCAAGGTCGGTTCTGGCCAGGTTGCCGATCTCCGGGCTGTCGGCCAACGTCTCCGCGAAGGCCTGCCGGATCAGGTCGGCCGAGACGTCTTCATGGTCGAGCCGCGCTGCCAGCCGGTGCGCAAGTGCCGCCTCGAAGGAATCGTGATTGAGAACATTCGACACGACCATGTTCGCGAGCGAAGGCTCGTTATCGAGCACTTGGCGAGCGCCGGCCCGCACCGCTTCCCAGACGGGATCGACGCTCTGAAGATTGGCCGGCTTGCGTACGGTGGGCATATCAACTCCGATTCATCGAAGAACACCGATATAAGGCATCCCGTGCTCAAGCACAAAGGTCCTCGGGTGATTTGGTTCACGAGATGATCGTGAAGCGAAACGCGGTTGCTACGCCGCTGGCCAGTGCCGGCCGAGAAATTCCAGCGCCGCGGCCTTGAACGCCTTGTCTCCCGTCGCCCGCATGTGATCGCGCTTTGGAATGACGAATGCCTCGCCGTTCGGCAGCAGTTGCGCCAGTTCCTCCGGCCGTCCCGCCATGGTGTCCTTCTCGCCCACTGCCACCAGCACAGGCATCTCGATCCGGCGCACATCCGCTCGCGACATCGCGGTGCGCGAGGTCTCCATGCAGGCGGCCAGCGCCTGCCGGTCGGACCTGGTGTGCTCGGCAAAGATCCGGAACTGCCGCGCTGTCGGCCCGGTGACATAGTCCAGCGATGGCGCCAGCAGGCCAGCGATGATCTCGTTGCCGTCAGCCAGCCCGTTGACGAGGTTTATGCCCATGCCGCCGAACACCACGCACGGCACACGCTCGGGATGCTCATAGGCGAGGAAGGCGGAGATACGCGCGCCCATCGAATAGCCCAGCAGCGCTGCCCGCTCGATGCCGAGGTGGTCCAGCAGGGCCACCGCGTCCGCCGCCATAGCCTGCGGCGTATAGTCCTCCGGCTCGTGCGATGATGCGGACGCGCCATGACCCAGGTTGTCGAGCGTGATGGCGCGGTACCCCGCTTCGGTCAGCGCCTCCACCCACCCGGTGTCCAGCCAGTTCACCTTGCCGCTCGAGGCAAAGCCGTGGATGCACAGCACCGGCTGGCCGCTGCCATAGGTCTCGAAGGCAAGGGTGTGACTGCGGGATTCGAATGTGGGCACGGGATGTTCTCCGATTTGCTGCCGCTTTCGCGGAACGGGTAACGGAAAGCAAACAGAAAATGCCCGGATCGCTGCCTTCCATTGCGCTGGCGGTTCGACTAAGTTCCCGGCGCACGTCCACCGTTCGGGTCTATTCTGCCATGGCGCACCACACCACGCCGCACTTCCACAACACCGAGGGGCTCCGCCAGATCGAGGTAGGATCCAAGGAATTCAAGTGCGTAGGCGCCCTTCCTCCATTCGATCATCCGCACATCTACATCGACATGGGCTCCGACAACGAGATCGTGTGCTCCTACTGCTCGACCCACTACGTGTACAATTCTCGTCTCGCGCCGGGCACCTCCAACCCCGCGTCCGCCGTTTATCACGACGACGACGCCGCCTAGGCGGCCGCGCTGATGCCCACCGATGGGCGCACGATATATGTTGCAGGCGCCGGCATTGCGGGCCTGACGCTCGCCCTGGCGCTTGCGAAGTTCGGCATGCGCGTGGTCGTGCTGGAGCGCCAGCCCGAGATTTCCGAATTTGGTGCCGGGCTACAGATCAGCCCAAATGCATACAGAATTCTCGATCGCCTCGGCCTCGGAAAGGCCATTGCGGCAAACAGCCTCGAACCCGTCGGCATCGACATCGTACCCTCCGGCGCCGCCGAGCCGCTGACCACGCTTGAACTCGGACCGGCGATGCGCCAGCGCTTCGCCGCCCCTTACGTGGTGATGCATCGCGCCGATCTGGCAGACGCGCTGTTCCAGGCCACCCGGCGCTTTGCCAACATCGAAATCCTGCTCGGCGTCGACACCTGGCGTGTCGAAACGACCGAAACTGCCGCACTTGTGCGCTTGCAGCACGGCGACGCCGAGCAGACACTGCCCGCCCACGCCTGGATCGGGGCAGATGGTGTTCACTCGCCGACCCGCCGAGGAGCGCTGGCCGGTCCGGATGCAACCTACTTCGGGCGGGTCGCATGGCGTGTGCTGGTCCCCCAGGACGCAGTAGCCGCACACCTGCAGCTCGATCGGGTCACTGTCCTGTTCGGCCCCGGCTACCACATGGTGTGTTATCCCCTGCCCCATCGGAGGCAGGTGAACCTGGCGCTGTTCATTGCCGGGGACCCGCGCCTGTCGCCGGGTGCGCAGCCGGTAGTCCCCGGACGCGCTTCGCAGCGCCTGCAGGCAGTGCTCGATGCTGCCTACGGAGCGTGGACGCCATGGCCCCTGTTTGCCGTGAAGACGCCGGTATGGAACAGGGGGCGGATTGGGCTCATCGGCGATGCAGCCCATGCAATGGTGCCCTTCCAGGCCCAGGGAGCGGCAATGGCAATTGAGGACGCCGCCGTGCTCGCGCCTCTGCTCGCCGGCTCTAGCGGCCCTGAAGCGGCTCTCGGCCGTTATGCCGCGCTTCGCAAGGCACGGGTTGCACGCGTGGCGGGAGTTTCGCGCATGAACGGGACCATTTTCCACCTTCCCTGGCCGCTCAGCCTTGGGCGCGACCTCGTGATCAAGGCCGCTGGGCCGCAGGGGCAACTGCATCGGCTCGGCTGGCTTTATGGGTATGACGCGGAGACCGCCGGAGCCAACCCGTGATGGCAGGGGACAACCCGATCCGCCTTGCTTTGACCGGTCGGCCCGTGTCAATTGCCGCAATAACGCCCCGTCCCGGGATTCAACGAGGCTGAACGCGACCGCATGCAAGCCGCAACCCGCTCACGTCTGACCCTGGCCTGCATCCTCGTCACAATCCTGCTCGACATGATCGGCGTGGGCATCATCGTGCCCGTGCTGCCGGAACTGCTGGAAGACCTGACCGGGGGAAGCAGCGTCGCCAACGCGGCGGTTATCGGCGGGTACCTCGTTTTCACCTACGCATTCATGCAGTTCGTGTTCTCGCCCGTACTGGGAAATCTGTCGGATCGGTACGGACGGCGGCCGGTTCTGCTGCTTTCGCTACTGGGGCTGACATTCGACTACGTGATGATGTCGATAGCGCCGGTGGTCTGGTACCTGTTCATCGGCCGCATCATCGCGGGGATCGCCGGGGCCGCCCTCGCTACGGCCACTGCCTACATGGCGGACATCACCCCTCCTCACAAGCGAACTCACCGCTTCGGGCTGATCGGAGCCGCCTTTGGCCTTGGATTCATCATCGGCCCCGTGCTTGGCGGCGAACTGGGCGAACTGGGGCCCCGCGTCCCATTCTACGCAGCGGCGGGGTTGGCATTTGCCAATTTCCTCTTCGGGCTGTTCGTACTCCCGGAAAGCCTTCCCAAGAGCTCGCGACGCAAGTTCGATATCCGGCGCGCCAACCCCTTCGGTGCCGTTCTTTCCCTGCGGAAGTACCCGTCGGTGCTGTGGCTCCTGGCGGTCCTGTTCTTCTTCCAGCTATCGGCGCAGGCGTTGCCGACGGTGTTCAGCTATTTCACCGTCGAGATGTTCAATTTCACTTCGTCGACCATCGGTCGGACGCTCGGTGCTTTCGGGCTCGGCTTCGCGATCAGCCAGGCGGTGCTGGTCGGCCCCCTGTCGCGAGGCATCGGCGAACCCGCCGTCGCGATGATTGGGTTGCTGGCGGCAATAACCGGTTTTGCCGGCGTCGCCTTCTCGCAAAGCGTATTCGAGCTTTACCTCTTCATCATGGTCGGCACGGTGAGCGGGCTGGCTCCACCGGCGATCAACGGAGTGCTGTCCCGGCAAGTACCGGATAATGGGCAAGGCGAACTGCAGGGAGCGGTAAATGCCGCGAGCTCCCTGGCGACGATCATCGGCCCGCTCGGTGCCACTCAGATCTTCTCGTACTATACGACGACGCCAGATTCTCCCGGCTACTTCCCTGGGGCACCGTTTCTTGCTGCAAGCGCCAGCGTCGCGATTGCACTGATCATCTTCGCTTTCACGGCCTGGCGGTTCGAACTGCGGCATCGACCCAGCGTCGCCGATAACCCGCAGGTCCCGGAAGTACCACCCCCGGGACAGGTACGCACACCACCCCTCGAGGACGACGATGAGCCAAGTAGTTCTCCGCGCCGCCGCTGACGCAGACTGGCCAGCCATCCTGGAAATCGTGCGACCGGTACTTGCCGCAGGCGAGACCTATGCGGTGGACCGCGACCTCGATGACGAGGCGATTAGGTCCTTCTGGCTTATGCCTGAGCACGAGGTCTATGTGGCGGAGCTGGATGGGGAGATCGTCGGGACCTACTACCTGATGCCCAACCGCCGTGGGGGTGGCAGCCACGTCGCCAACGCCGGTTACATGACCGCGGCAAACGCACAGGGACGCGGGGTCGCCCGGACCATGTGCCTGCACTCGCTGGATCGCGCCCAGCAGCGTGGATTCCGCGCCATGCAGTTCAACCACGTGGTCTCGACTAATACGCGGGCGGTGGCGCTATGGCAATCGCTCGGGTTTGAGATCGTGGGAACGCTGCCGGGTGCCTTTCGGCACCCGGTGCATGGTTTCGTGGACAGCTATGTGATGTTCCGGTCGCTGCTCTAGCAGCGGACGTCAATCCTTGCCGAGCGTGGACGGCCACTTGCCGTGAAGGTCGGAACCGCGGCCCTCGATCTCGAAGCCATGGGCGCCGAAGAAGTCCCGCTGTCCCTGGATGAGATTGGCGGTACCCTGCGCCTGGCGGTAGCTGTCGAAGTAGCTCAGCGCGGCGGAGAGGCAGATCATGGGCACTTCCGCGAGCGACGCTGCGGCAACCACCTTGCGCAGGCTCGGGTGCGCTTCCTTCATCAGGGTCACGAAGTCCGGCACCACCAGAAGGTTGGTGTTGCCCCCCTTCTCGTAGGCTGCCGACATCTGGTCGAGGAAACGGGAGCGGATGATGCAGCCCGCACGCCAGATCTTGGCGATCGTCGCCAGAGGCAGGTTCCAGCCGTTCTCCTCGCTGGCCTTCGCGATCACCGCAAAGCCCTGCGCGTAGGATACGATCTTGCCCGCGAGCAGCGCCTGCTCCAGTTCGGCAAGAGTGACGTCGATCTTGGTGCGGCTCGGCTTGCCGTAGATCTGCTCGGCAGCAACGCGTTCGGCCTTGCGAGACGAAATGGAGCGGGCAGCGACCGCGCCCTCGATCGCCGTGGCAGGCACGCCCATCTGCTGCGCCGCGATGGCTGACCACACGCCGGTGCCCTTCTGCCCTGCCTTGTCGAGGATCAGTTCTACGAGGGGCTTGCCGGTCTGCTCATCGACAGCGTCCAGCACGTGGCCGGTGATCTCGATCAAATAGGAATTGAGCGGGCCCTTGTTCCATTCCTTGAAGACTTCGGCGCAAGCCTTTGGCCCCATGCCGAGACCGTCGCGCATCACGCCATAGATCTCGGCGATCATCTGCATGTCGCCGTATTCGATGCCATTGTGGATGGTCTTGACGAAGTGGCCTGCCCCTCCCTCGCCGAGATACGCGCAGCAGCTCTCACCCTTGAACTTGGCAGCGATGGCAGTCAGCACCGCTTCGGCGTTGTGCCACTGCTCCTTTGAGCCACCCACCATGATCGACGGGCCATGCCGCGCCCCCTCCTCGCCGCCGGAAACCCCGACGCCGAGATAGCCGATGCCCTTGGGCTTCAGATAGTCGAAGCGCCGCTGCGTATCGGTGAACAGCGAGTTGCCGCACTCGATGATGGCGTCGCCCGCTTCAAGATGCGGCAGCAACTGCTCGATCATCGCATCGACCGGTGCGCCGGCCTTGACCATGATGATGATTGAACGCGGGCGCTTCACCGTCTGCACAAAGTCGGCAAGGTCGTACTTCGCGATGGTGCGGCCATCCAGCCCCTCGGCCTTGGCCTCGGCGACGAACTCGTCGATCCGGCCCGGAGACCGGTTGTGTACAGCGATCGTATAGCCTTTCTCGGCGATGTTGAGCGCGAGGTTCGAACCCATCACCGCAAGGCCGATAAGGCCGATATCCGCTGTCGACATGCGAGCAGTCCTTCCGAAGTCACAATCAAGCGCGCGGGCACCTGGCTCACGCGGGGGGACCTGACCACAAACCCGCTTCTGACGGAAGCCGTCGATGGGAATTTTGCGTCGATCTTGAGCCTTGTATGGAAGAACCGGTTGCCAGTGCAAGTCCTGCAACTTAGGGTCGCGCCTGTTCTTGCGGAGCTCTCGATGACCTCACCCTTTGATCTGACGGGACGGCGTGCGCTGATCACCGGGTCTAGCCGTGGCCTTGGATTTGCTATGGCGAAGGCCCTTGCCGCAGCCGGTGCCGATATTGTCCTCAACGGCCGCGACACCTCTGCCCTGGGCGCCGCCTCGGAGGAAATCGCCGGGACAGGCGCGCGGGTGAAGGCACTTGCCTTCGACGTCACCAGCGAAGACAGCATCTCAGAGGCTATCGCGCACTGCGAAAGCGATATCGGGCCCATCGACATCCTGGTCAACAATGCTGGCCAGCAGGTGCGCGGGCCCTTGGAGGAGTTCCCGGTCGACAAGTTCGAACAGTTGATGACCACCCACGTCACCGCGACCTTCATGGTCAGCAAGGCCGTGGTGAAGGGAATGATGGACCGGCGGTTCGGCCGCATCATCAATCTCTGCTCGATCGTGACCAACGTGGCCCGCCCGACGGCAACACCTTACGCCGCGGCCAAGGCTGCCGTCGGCAATCTCACCCGCGGCATGGCGGCGGAGTGGGCGAAGCATGGAATCAATGTCAACGCGTTGGCGCCTGGCTATTTCAGGACCGATCTCAATGCGACCCTGATCGCCAACCCCGAGTTCAATAGCTGGGTGGAACAGCGAACCCCGATGGGCCGCTGGGCGGACCCTGAAGAACTTGGCGGTGCCGCCGTCTTCCTTGCCTCCCCTGCCGCCAGCTTCGTCAACGGCCACATCCTCTATGTGGATGGCGGCTTTACGGCGACGGTGTAGCCATGGCTCTGACACCTGCGCGCATCATCATCGTCATGGGGGTCAGCGGCTCGGGGAAATCCACCACCGGGCAGGCTATGGCACGGCAGCTTCATGCGCCCTTCTTGGACGGTGACCAGTTCCACCCGTCGGCCAATGTGGAGAAGATGCGCGCGGGCATTCCGCTGACCGATGACGATCGGTGGCCCTGGCTGGACCGATTGGCCAAGGCCCTCTGCGAGGCTGCGGAACCGAAAGGTGTCGCGGTCGGCGCCTGTTCGGCGCTGCGGCGGCAGTACCGTGACTTTCTTGTCGAGAAGGCCGGGGAACCGATCCTTTCCGTCTACCTTGACGGCAGCAAGGAACTGATCGCCTCACGCATGGCGACACGCAAGCACGAGTACATGCCGGCTACCCTGCTCGACAGTCAGTTCGCCACCCTGGAAGTGCCCGACCCGGATGTCGAGAACGTGTTAGCGGTGCCGATCACCGACAGCGTCGACAAGATCACGAGAACGGTGCTGAAGAACCTCGATCACCTGAAGAGCTTCCGCCGCTGGCAGTAGGTCAGTCCACCGGAGGACCGTCGGCGCGTGACAGGCTGGCATTGAAGTAGCGGTCATCGTCGGACACTTCTCGACCAACCCAGGGCGGCAGTTCGAACTGCTGGTCTTCATCGTCCAGTTCAATCTCGGCAATCGCCAGTCCCTGGTGACGACCCTCGAACACGTCCACCTCCCACGTGTGGCCGCCGAAGGGCACCAGATGGCGACGTTTGTTGATCGTGTCGGGTTCAGCGAGGGCATGGAGTTCGAGCGCGTCCTCATAGGGAATGTCGTACTCGAACTCCGGTCGGGAGATGCCATCGCTGGCGCCCTTGAGCGTGATCACTGCCCGGTCGTCGCCGAGCAGCCGCACCCTCACTGTCGCCTTAGAGTTCGATGAAAGGTACCCCTGCCTGATCGGTACGGACCCGGAAGCGAGTGGCTTCCAGGCGTCGGACGTGACCAGGAATTTTCGTTCGATTTCGCGGGCCATTCAACGCTCCGGTAACAAATGCCAGTAGGCCGACACGCGGTCGCGAAATGCCCCTGCCCTCTCCGCTGCAATTTGTGCACCCAGATTGAGCGCAGCATCAGCAAGTTCATGCTGTCGTCGCGTCACCGCCGCATGAACCTGGTTGATCACCGCCTCATCGAGTTTATCGCACGAACCAAGCCGCTCGCCCGTAACTGCGAGGTTGTGGTGGTCGCCGAGGTGCTCGGCTAGCCGGTCCAGCGTGTCCCGCTGTGGCGCCAGAACATCCGGGGCCGCCCTCTCGAGAAACGTCAGGTGGTGCCAATGGTATTTCACCGCCTTGCGCCATTCGTGCAGGTTTTCGGCACTGCCGGATCGGGCAGCGGCGGCATAGCTCTCCCGCAGGCGCCGGTAAGTGGCCTCCAGCCCCTCCTCGATCAGGCCGAAGCCCCTACCATCCAGCCTCCAGTTCGGCACTCGGTCGCGCAGGGGGCGCATGCGAGCGGCGAACCCTTCCAACAGCGCCCTTCCTTGTGGTTCCGATACCCGGGCGTCTGGCGGCTGAAGCACTGACCGAACTGCCTCTCGACTGTCCATGGGCAGAGACAGCAACCCATCGGCAGCGAGCGCATCGAAGGTGTCGAGAACTACCTTCGCGTCGCGGCTCCCAGATAACTCGGCGGCGGCATCCCGCACGATCGCGTTTTCACGCGAGTAGTCGTCAAAGACCGGCCGGACGAGGCGGAGCAGTCCCCGCATCCGCTTGCAGCGCCGGCGGATGCGGTGAACCGTGGCATCGAAGCCATCCGTCATTTCCTCCGCGTCGCGAAGGCTCTTGTCGGCCTGCTCAAGCGCTATGCGGCGGACCTGCCAGGTTGTGTCACTGCGGGAGGTGAAGGCGAAAGCCATGATCGCTAGAAATCCAGTGCCAGTTGGCTCGCGGGAGCAGCGCTGGTGCGGGCTCCCTCCAGAAGGAGCAGACGCCGTTTGCTGTCGCTGCCACCCGGCGCGGAGAAGCCCCCGAGCACTCCATTGGCGCTAAGCACCCGGTGACACGGCAGGATGAGGGGAACTGGGTTGGCGCCCATTGCCTGCCCAACCGCACGGCCCAGCGACAGATCACCCATTCGGCGTGCCAGGGCGCCGTAAGTGGTCGTCTCGCCATACCCGACCTCCGCCAGTAGAGCATAGGCACGTCGGTGAAACTCAGGCACGCCTGTAAGGTCCAGCTCCAGTGCAGCAAAGCTCACACACTCGCCTTCGGCGTAGCGCTGGATCATGCCAATGGCGTTGAAAATAGCGGCGGAGGGTTCGGAGGCTTCACCGCGGATATGGGGAGCTACGCGATCGGACCGATCGTCTGGTAGCAACAGGCGCGAGATACCGTTGTCCGTCCAGCTTATGCCGAACTCGCCCAGAGCCGTGGGGAACACCGCAGTGTACATGGCAAGAGAGTAGCCGCTAAGGGGTTGATCTGCC
>JAEZHZ010000369.1 GCA_023436745.1 Pseudomonadota bacterium
ATGGTCAAGAACATGCGATGTCGTTGAGTGGTGCGATATGGCAACACCCCGTCCCGCCCCCGGGCGGGTGGTGATGCTAGTGCTGGCGGCCCCCGGACGCGAACAGGTCGCGGGTGGTGAACTCGGCGTAGGCAAGTGCACCGGTGAACACCGCGAAGAGGGCAATGACGGCGGCGACGACGATGGTGAGGCTCATGGCGGGCTCCCTGTGTTGATGCCCCTTTGTGCCGCCACCCGAATCCCGCCGCCTTGACCGAGATCAAGTGGTATTTGCGGTGGCGCTGCGTCGTCGCCGTCGCTAGGCTCCGCACCCGAATTGCAATGCAAAGAGGCAAGACGCCCGATGACTTCCCCCATCGATCCCGACAAGCTCGACAAACTCGGCCAGGTCGCCATCAAGGTCGGCCTGCAACTCGCCGAGGGACAGGACCTGGTGATCACCGCGCCGATGACGGCCGCGCCGCTGGTCCGCCGCATCACCGAGCACGCCTACAAGGCCGGGGCGGGTCTTGTGACCACGATCTACTCCGACGAGGAAGCCACGCTCGCCCGGTACAAATATGCCAACGACCAGAGCTTCGACCGCTCGGCCGGCTGGCTCTATTCCGGCATGGCCGAAGCCTTCCGCAACAATGCGGCGCGCCTTGCGATCTCGGGCGACAACCCGATGATGCTAGCGGGGCAGGATCCGGAAAAGGTGTCGCGGGCCATGCGCGCCAACTCCGCTGCCTATCGGCCGGCGCTGGAACTGATCACCGGCTTCGACATCAACTGGAACATCGTCTCCTACCCGACCCCTGCCTGGGCGAAACTGGTGTTCCCCGACGATCCGGAAGACGTGGCCGTCGGCAAGCTCGCCGATGCGATCTTCAAGGCATCGCGCGTGGATGGCGATGATCCCATCGGCGCCTGGAAGGAGCACAACGCCAACCTCAAGGCACGCTGGACCTGGCTCAACAGCAAGCGCTTCTCGGCGCTCAAGTACACCGGCCCCGGCACCGATCTCACCATCGGCCTCGCCGACGGCCATCGCTGGAAGGGCGGCGCTTCGGAAGCCAAGAACGGCGTGACGTGCAACCCGAACATCCCCACCGAGGAAGTGTTCACCACGCCGCACCGTCTGCGCGCCGAGGGCCACGTCTCGGGCACCAAGCCTCTGTCGCACAACGGCTCGCTGATCGAGGACATGTATGCCCGCTTCGAGGGCGGACGGCTCGTCGAGTTCAAGGCGTCGAAGAACCAGGACCTGTTCAACAAGGTGCTCGATACCGACGAGGGTGCACGACACTTGGGCGAAGTGGCGCTGGTGCCCCATTCATCGCCGATCTCTGCGTCCGGCATCCTGTTCTACAACACGCTCTACGACGAGAACGCCAGCTGCCACATCGCCATGGGCCAGTGCTATGCCGACTGCTTCGAGGGCGGCAAGGAACTGAGCCCCGACCAGATTTACGCCCAGGGCGGCAACAAGAGCCTGATCCACATCGACTGGATGATCGGCTCGGACAAGATCGACATCGACGGGGTGAACGCGGATGGCTCGACCGAGCCGGTGATGCGCGGCGGGGAGTGGGCGAATTGACCACCGCCATGAGCGGCATCGAAGACCTGGCCGACCGGCTCGTCGCCGGACATGACGGGGGCGCACTCATCGACAGCGTGCCCGCAGAGCTAGTGCCAACCGACCTCGCCGGTGTCGCACGGCTGCAGGATCTGGTGATCGCGCGGCTAGGCGAAGTCGGCGGATGGAAGGTGCTTGCGGGCGGCGAAGGCACGCCCGTTTGCGCACCCATCCCCCAATCGCGCTATTTCGAGGACGGCGCGACCCTCGACGCCACGCACCACCGCCTTGTCATCGCCGAAGTCGAGGTGGCGGTGAAGCTGGCGCGGGACGTTCCCGCCGGCAGCAACCGCGCCGCCGTCGACGCAGCCATCAGCAGCGTGCACCTCGCGCTCGAAATGGTCGGCAGCCCGTTCGTTGACCGCCAGACAATCGACCGCAACGTCCAGCTCGGGGACCTGCAGAGCAATGGCGCCGTGATCGTGGGCGAGAGGTTCGACCCCTCCCGGCTCGATGCCCTGTCGAGCCTCAAGCTCGACCTGCGCTATGACGGCGAGACGGCCGGCAGCACGGACACGGGCGCGGACTGGCACGCCATCCTCGACGCAGTGGCCTGGCTTGCCGGGCATGCGTCTGACCGCGGCATGCCGCTTGTCGCCGGGCAGGTGATCATTACCGGAGCCCGTGTGGCACAGCCGCTCGGCACAGCCCGACTTGTCGAGGGTACCGCCGGAGAGGTCTCGGTCCGGGCGACGATGCAGCATCGGCCCTAGCCAGCGCGGATCGGATGCCGTCTTGGTGCGGACGGCACCCGGGGAGCCTGTGAAACCTGCCAGGGCCTGACGCTGGAAGCTCTTGCCGCTACGAGCCGCTCATATGGTGACACCGCCATCGACGAGTACGGGCTGGCCGGTGATGAAGCGGGATTCATCCGACAGGAGCATCACGACGAGCGGCGCGATGTCGTCGACGGTGGCCAGCCGGCCCATTGGCTGGCGGGCGATGAAGTCCTTTTCGGCCTGCACCGGATCGGCAGAACTGTTGATGCGGGCGCGCAGCGAGGGCGTATCGACCGTGCCCGGGCACAGGCAGTTGCAGCGGATGCCGCGCTTCACGTAGTCGGCCGCCATCGCCTTGGTAAACCCGACCACCGCGGCCTTGGTGGAGCCGTAAAGGAGCCGGTTGGGGAAGCCTTTGATGGACCCGGCCATCGAGGCCATGTTGAGGATGACGCTGCCGCCATTGTGCGGCACCCGCTCCAGCAGCCCCGGCAGCAGCGCCTTCGTGACCCGGTACATCGACTTGACGTTGAGATCGAAGCTGAAATCCCAATCGTCCTCGCTGGTCGCGAGGATATCGCCGTTGTGGACATAGCCGGCGCAGTTGAAGATGCCGTCGAACGGCGCCTGTCGCGCGGCAAACGCGTTTACCGCCTCGGTGCTGCGCACGTCGAGGACGGCCGTCTCGATGCCAGGCGCGTCCGCGGCGAGGGTTGCCAGCAGGTCAGCGTTGATGTCGGTGGCCACCACTTCGGCCCCCTCGCGCACGCATGCGATCGCACTCGCCCGGCCCATCCCCTGGGCTGCGGCCGAAATGAAGATGCGCTTGCCGGCAAGGCGCATGGTGCTCGATCTCCCTCCCGCGCGGGTCGTTGCCGCGCCTGTGCGATCAGTCTATTCACAAACGAACTTTGCCGGCAACGACTAACATGTCAGCGCTCCGGCGCGCGCCATCAGGAGGCTCGATGCGCATTCTGGACACCCATCTCCACCTGATCTTCCCGGATCGCTTCAGCTATCCCTGGATTGGCCGGGGCCATCCCCTCAACAAGGTGTGGAGCCACGAGGCCTACTTCGCCGAAGCCGTGCCGCTGGGCATCGAGTCGGCGCTGCACATGGAGGTCGATGCGGCTGAGGCGGACATGGAGGCAGAGACCGCGTTCGTGCTCGAACTGCCGCGGATCGTCGGCGCCATCGCGGCGTGCCGACCGGAGAGCACTGGTTTTGCCGCCCATGTCGAGCGCCTCAGCCACGAGCCGCGCGTGCGGGGCCTGCGCCGTATCCTCCACGAGGTGCCGGACGCGGTGAGCGAACCGCCCCTGTTCTCGGAGAACCTGCGCCGGTTGGCGCAATACGGCTTCAGCTTCGACCTGTGCCTCAGGGCAGACCAGTTGGGGATAGGGCGCAGACTCGTCGACAGTGCGCCGGACGTGCAGTTCATCCTCGATCACTGCGGCAACCCCCACATCGCCGGCGGCGGACTCGACCCCTGGCGCCAGGATACGGCGGCCCTGGCAGAGCGCCCGAACGTGGCGGTGAAGATCTCGGGCATCGCCACCAATGCCCGGCCGGGCTGGCAGCCCGACGACCTGCGCCCCTATGTGGAGCACCTGATCGAGGCATTCGGCTGGGACCGTGTCGTGTGGGGTTCCGACCACCCAGTGCTCACGCGAAACGGCTCGCTCACCCAGTGGGTCGAGGCGAGCCGCGCCATCGTTGGCGGCGCCAGCACCGACGAGCAGGCCAAGCTGTTCCACCGCAACGCCGAACGTATCTATCGGCTGGCTTGAAAGCCCGGCTGGGGCGTGGAAGTCTCGCGAGGCAAGGAGACACGCCATGCCTACCATTTCGCCCGACCGCATCGCCGTATCCACCTGGTCGCTGCACCGGCTGCTCGGGACCACCTATCCGCACGACCTCGACAGCTTCGAGGTCGGGATGGAGCAGATGACCTATGGCGAGGGCGAGGAGTCGCTGCTTGGGCTGCCCTCGGTGCTGGCCAATCATGGCTACCACCGGCTCGAGATCGTCTCGTTCCACCTGCGCAGCATCGACCCGGTCTATCTCGGGGAACTCAGGGACCAGTTGAAGACCGCGGAAGTGCGCCTGCAGACGCTGCTGATCGATGCAGGCGACATCACCCACCCCGAACATGGCGCGCGCGACGAGCGCTGGATAGCGCGCTGGATCGAGATCGCCAACGAACTGGGCGCCGAGAATGCCCGCATCGTGGCCGGCCAGCAGCCGCCGACCCAGGATGCGCTCGACCGGTCCGCGGCGGCCCTCCGCCGGCTTGCCGACGGAAACGCCGGCTCCCCGGTGCGGCTGGTAACCGAGAACTGGCACAGCCTGCTCCCCGGGCCGGAGCAGGTGAACGCGCTGCTGGACCGGCTCGATGGCAGGGTGGGACTGCTCGCCGACTTCGGCAACTGGCGGGGTCCCGAAAAGTACGAGCAGCTTGCCGCCATCTTTGGCCGGGCAGAGCTTTGCCACGCCAAGGCCAGCTTCATCGATGGTGATCTCGACGAGGCCGACTATGCCGCATGCGTCGAGACGGCGGAGCGGGCGGGCTACCGCGGCCCCTATACCCTGATCTTCGACAGCGAGGTGCCTTCGGAGTGGACGGGACTGCGCACGGAACGCGAGTTTCTGCTGCGGGAAACCACGTAGCCTAAGGCTGTTATTAACGGTGGCGGGTGCAGTGTCGCCGGCATGTCCGCCCCGTCGAAACCTGCTCCGACCATGGTGTCCGGCCCCTTTCGCTTGGAAGGGGACAACGCGCTGCTCGCGCGTATGGTGGACACGGCGGCGATCGGCACGGCGCTCTACGATCTCGAAGGGCATCTGGTCTACGCCAACCCTGCGTTCGCGGACCTGCTCGGGCATGTCGATGGTTCGCCCCTGCCCTCGTTCGACGCACTGATCCACGAGGATGACGCTGCCGCCGGCTGGCTGCAGCTCGAGCGACTGATGCGCGCCGAAGCGCGCGAATATCGCGGCGAGCACCGGATGCGGCACGCCGACGGCCGCCCCCTGTGGGTCAGCCTCGTGGCCACCGCCCTCACCGCCCGCAGCGGCGGCGCGCCCGAATACGTGGTGGTCCAGGCATCGAGCATCGAGCGACAGAAGAAGGCCGAGGAGGCGCTGGCCTATTCCGAAAGCCGGTGGAACTTCGCCCTCGAAAGCGCCCGCCAAGGGGTTTGGGACCACGACATCCGCACCGACAGCATGTTCTACTCGCGCATGTGGCGGATCATGCGGGGGCTGCCGCCGGACGAGCCGGTGCCGGAGGATCATCAGAAGGCCTGGCTCAGCCGGATCCATCCCGATGACGTCGCCCAGGTGCTCGCCAATATCGACAAGCAGGACAAGGGCGACAGCGACTTCGATGCGCTGGAATATCGCGAGCGCCGCCCGGACGGCAGCTATGTGTGGATTCTCTCACGCGGCCAGCCGGTGGAATGGGACGAGAACGGCGCCCCCGTCCGCACGCTCGGCACCGATACCGACATCACGCGGATCAAGATCATCGAGCAGGAGCTCGCGGCCGAGAAGGAACGCCTGCGGCTGACGCTTGAATCGATCGCCGACGGCATGATCTCGACGGACGCCGACGGTCGCATCACCTTCATGAACCCGGCCGCCGAGCAGCTGACCGGCTTCACCTCCACCGAAGCGGTCGGCCGTCCCACCAGCGAGATCTTCGCGCTGCGGGACGGCGCCACCGGCAGGGCGAGCGAATGCCCGGTGTCGATCTGCCTTGCCACCGAGCAGACCGTCCATCGCGACGACGACATGGTGCTCGTCAACCGCTCCGGCACCAAGCGGGACATCCGCTGTACCGCCGCACCGCTGCACATGCCGGCAGACGGGCTGATCGGCTCGGTACTGGTGTTCCAGGACGTGACCCAGAGCCGCGCCATGCAGCGCCAGCTCGCCCACTCGGCCTCGCACGATCCGCTCACCAACCTGCCCAACCGCGCCGCCTTCGAGGGGGCGCTGGCCACCGCAATCGCCTCGGCCCGGGACGGGCTGCACCGGCATTGCCTGCTCTATATCGACCTCGACCGGTTCAAGCCCGTCAACGACTCGGCGGGACACGCAGCGGGCGATGCCCTGCTGCAGCAGGTGGCAAAGACCATCCGCGGCTGCTGCCGCAACCACGACATGGCGGCACGCATCGGCGGCGACGAGTTCGCGGTGCTGCTGAGCGATTGCCCCGTCGCCAATGCGCGCACCGTCGCCGAGAAGATCGTCCGCGCGGTCGGGGCGCTGGATTTCGTCTGGGGCGGGCGCACATATCGTGTCGGCGCGAGCGTCGGCATCGCCGAGATCAGCCGCGACGCCGCCTCTCCGCTCGGCCCCATGGGCGAGGCCGACGCCGCCTGCTACGCCGCCAAGGCCCGCGGCCGCGCCACCGTAGTAACATTCGGCGACCTGTAGGCCGTAAGCCACTACTCCAGCGGCTTCAGCTCCGACAGCAGGGTCGGCACCAGCTCGGTGACCGTCGGGTGGATATGCATGGTCTCCACCATCTTCGTGTAGGGAATGCCGGACGCCATCAGCTGCAGCAGCGACTGCACCACCTCGTCTCCATTGATGCCGAGTATGGCGGCCCCGAGAATGGTGTTGTCGGCGGCATCGACCAGCACTTTCATCATGCCCTGGGTTTCCCCGCGCTCGCGGGCGCGTGCGACACGGGTCATCGGCATGGTGGCCATCAGCGCCTTGCGCCCCGAGGCGCGAACCTCGGCTTCGCTCATGCCGATGCGGCCCAGCGGCGGATCGATGTAGAGCGCATGCGTCGGAATGCGGCCCGCCAGCGACCGATTTCCCCCTTCGAGCAGGTTGTTCACCACCACCTCGTGCTCGAAATAGGAGGTGTGGGTGAAGGCGCCGCGGCCATTGACGTCACCCATCGCCCAGATGCCTTCGACGCCGGTGCGCAGGTGATCGTCGACAGGAATGAAGCCGCGCCTGTCGGTCTCGATTCCGGTGGCGGGGAGATTGAGCGCCTCGGTGTTGGGGAGGCGGCCGAGCGCCACCAGCAGGTGCGTCCCCTCGATGGAGGAGCGGCGGTTGGCCGACTTGAGCGACACGAACACCCCGGTGCTGCCGGCGCGATCCAGCGCCTCGACTTCGGTGCCGAACAGAAACGACACCCCTTCCGCTTCGAGGATCGACCGGATCGCGGCGGAAATGTCAGCATCCTCGCGCGAGGCGGGGCGCAGTCCCCGTTCCACCACCGTGACCTTGGACCCGAAACGCGCATACATCTGCGCGAACTCGAGCCCGATATAGCTCGCCCCGATGATGATCAGGTGGCTGGGCAGGGTGTCGAGTTCCACCATCTGCTTGTTGGTCAGGTAGGTAATGCTCTTGATCCCCGGCCAGTCGGGGACCATCGGCCGCGCGCCGGTGTTGATGAAGATCTGCGGCGCCGTCAGCCGGCGAGAACCGACCGCGACTAGCCGGGGACCGGCAAAGCTCGCCTCGCCGCGGATCACCTCAAGGCCGTCAATGCCGCCGAGCCAGTCGGTGAGGCTCTGGACGGACGCGTTGACAATGCGGTCCTTGCGCGCCTTCACCGCCCTCATGTCGACGCTGACCGGTGCCCTGACCTCGACTCCGAACTCGCCCGCCCGACGGGCAACCCAGGCGGCGCGGGCACTGGCGACCAGCGTCTTCGTCGGGGTGCAGCCATCGTTGACGCAGGTCCCGCCCAGGTGCTCGCGCTCGATGAGGGCGGTGCGCCTGCCCTCTCCTGCCAGGCGCGCAGCCAGGAACGGGCCGGACTGGCCGGCTCCAATGACGATGGCATCGAAACGTTCGGTCATGGCCCCTCACCTCGCCGCTGAGCCACTCTAGGCCCCCCATCGATGGCGATCCAGCCACGCGCGTTCGCCGATGTAAGGCAGGGCGTGTTCATTCGATCGGCGCCACGGGGGTGGCCCGGGGCATGCGGTTCCAGGCGTCGAGCGCTGCGATCTTGTAGGCCTCGGCAAGGGTCGGGTAGTTGAACGCGTTCTCGACGAAGTAGTCGAGGGTGCCGCCGAGGTTGAGCACGGCCTGGCCGATATGGATCAGCTCGGTCGCACCTTCCCCGACGATGCTGACGCCCAGCAGCTTGCGGCTTTCGAGCGCGAAGATCATCTTCATCATTCCCGACTGCAGGCCCATGATGTGGCCGCGCGAGGTCTCGCGGAACCGCGCCACGCCGCACTCATAGGGCGTGCCCTGTGCCCGCACCTCCTGTTCGGACAGACCGACAGTGGATATCTCCGGCACCGCGTAGATGCCGTAGGGGAAGAATTGCGGCGCGGGCGGCATGGCCGCACCGAAGGCGTGCAGCGCTGCGATGCGCCCCTGTTCCATCGAGGTCGAGGCGAGCGAAGGGAAGCCGATCACGTCCCCGGCCGCGTAGATGTTGCGGCACTGGGTCTGAAGGGTCACCGGGTCTACCTTGAGGCGGCCGCGATCATCCGGCACGACGCCGCAGTCCTCGAGCCCCAGATCGGCCGTGGCGCCGACGCGCCCCGCTGCATAGAGCAGCATGTCGGAGCGGATACGCCTTCCGTCGGCGAGGTGCGCTATCGCCCAGCCCTGCTCGTCCTTCTCCACCGCCTCCACCCGCGCACCGAGCCTGAGCGTCATGCCCCTCTGGCGCAGCTCGTGGGTGAACTCTTCGATGATCTCGCGGTCGATGAATTCGAGATAGCTATCGCGCGGCTCCACTACCGTCACCGGCACGTCGAGCGCGGAGAAGATCGTCGCATATTCGATGCCGATCACGCCCGCACCCACCACGGTGAGGCTACGCGGTACCCGGATTTCGGTGACCAGGCTGTCGCTGTCGACAACCGTGTGTCCATCGAAGTCGATGTGGGGGGGCCTGTAGGGCATGGTGCCCACCGCGATGACCGCGAACTGGAAGCCGAAGACGTGCTTCTCGCCCTCGTGGTCGGTGACACTGACATGGTTGGCGTCGATGAACCGGGCCTTGCCGCCGAAGGTGCGCACGCCGTTGCGGGCGAACTGATGCTCGAGCACCTCGATCTCGTAGTCGAGCGTCTTGCGCAGCCGGGCGCCGAGGTCCTTGCCCTCGATGTCCTTCTTCACCCGGTAGGAGAGGCCGTAGAAGCCGCGCTCACGCCAGCCGGAGAGATTGAGCACGGTCTCGCGCAGGGTCTTGGACGGAATGGTGCCGGTATGCACCGACACGCCGCCGAGCTGCATGCGGTTCTCCACCACCAGCACCGACTTGCCGAGCTTGGCGGCCTGTACGGCGGCGCGGCGGCCGGCAGGACCGCTGCCGATGACGACGAGATCGTATTGCTGCACGTGCAAGCACTCCTTGGGGAGCCATCGACTTGGGCGGTAAGTGGCACTGCCATCCCGGCGGCACAACGCCCTGAAACGAAAGGCAGCCCTGCGCGGTCAGTCGCCGCGCAGCACTTCGTCGATGACAGGAAGGTTGTAGAACTGGCGCACCACGTCCCAGCCCTCGTCAGCCGTGTCGACCACGGTGAACAGGTCCGGATCGTTGGGCGCGATGGTGCCAGCCTCGGCAAGCGCCTCGAAGTTGATGACCTTGCGCCAGAAGTCGCCGCCGAACAGCAGCAGCGGCACCCGAGCCATGCGGCCGGTCTGGATCAGGGTCAGGGTTTCGAAGAACTCGTCGAGCGTGCCGAACCCGCCGGGGAACACCGCAACGGCGCGGGCGCGCAGAAGGAAGTGGATCTTGCGCGTCGCGAAATAGTGGAAGTTGAAGCTCAGCTCGGGCGTCACGTAGAGGTTGGGCGCCTGCTCGTGTGGCAGGACGATGTTGAGCCCGATGGAGGGGGCTCCCACATCGGCGGCGCCGCGATTACCCGCCTCCATCACGCCCGGCCCGCCGCCGGTCACCACCACGTAGTCCGAATAGTCGAGCGACTTGGAGGTGCGCGAGGCAAGTTGCGCAAAGCGGCGCGCCTCTTCGTAATAGGGCGATGCAGCCTCGAGGTTGCGCTTCTGCGTCTCGTTCTTGGCGGCCCAGGCGGGCTGACCAGGCGCAGGGATGCGCGCGCCCCCGAACAGCACCACGGTCGAATTGATGCCGCGCTCGCGCAGGCGGAACTCGGGCTTGAGATATTCGAGCTGGAACCTGACCCCGCGGATTTCCTCGGAGGTGAGAAACTCGTCATCGGCAAAGGCGAGGCGGAAGGCAGCGGATTCGGTCTGCGGCGTCGAGGGCGCTCGCTTGGAAGCGGCTACGTCCTCGCCGGAGGTGCGCAGCGGAGTGGGTCTGCGTCGGGCCATGTCGGATGTTTTGTCCTGATGTTGCTGACAGTCGAAACTGCCACAATTCGGAAAAGTTCGCCCGCCCATATCCCGCTGACGGTAACGGGGGCAAGGCCACAGCATGGCGCGGTTCACCAGCGTCGAGGCGCGGATCGATGACACCGCGCACCGCATCCTGCAGCGGCTGCCGCGCGGACCTGTGGCCGATGCCATGGTGGAGTTCGTGGTGTTCGGGGTCAAGCAGGCCTGGGCGTGCCTGTTCGGCGGGCTGATGCTGGCGATGATCCTCGTGACCCGTCTGTGGTGGCCGGACGCGGGACTGTATCGCTACGACTTCTGGTTTCTCGCCGCCCTCCTGATCCAGGCCGGCATGCTGCTGTTCAGGCTCGAAACGCTCGGCGAGGCAAGGGTGATCCTGATCTTTCACCTCGTCGGCACCGGGATGGAGCTGTTTAAGACCGCAGTCGGCTCGTGGACCTACCCCGAGGAGGCGTTGTTCCGTCTGGCGGGCGTGCCCCTGTTCTCGGGCTTCATGTATGCCTGCGTCGGCTCCTACATGGCCCGCATCCAGCGCATCTTCGACATCACCTTCACCCGCTATCCACCGGTGTGGATCACGGCGGCGCTGGCGGCGGCGATCTACATCAACTTCTTCACCCACCATTATATCTTCGATTTCCGGTGGCTGCTGCTCGCCGCCGTGTTCGTGCTCTACGCTCCGAGCGTCATGCATTACCGGGTGTTCCGCTTTCGGCACTCGATGCCGATGCTGCTCGCCTTCTTCCTGGTGTCGCTGTTCATCTGGATCGCCGAGAACATCGCCACGTGGGGCGGCGCGTGGCTTTATCCGGGCCAGGAAAGCGGCTGGACCCTCGTCAGCCTCGGCAAGCTGGTCTCGTGGTACCTGCTGATGCTGATCTCGGTGGTACTGGTGACCCTCGTGCACCCACCGCGGCGGCTGGAGTGAGCCTACTGCAGGTAGACGTCCACGCGCATTCCTTCGCCCGGCCTGCTGCGGATGGTCAGTTCGCCACGGTGCCGGTGCACGATGTGCTTGACGATGGCGAGCCCCAGCCCCGTCCCCTTGCGCTTTCGCGAAGCCTCCTCGTCGATGCGGTAGAAGCGCTCCGTCAGGCGCGGCACATGTTCGAGCTCGACGCCCGGGCCATGGTCGATCACCGTCACCCGATGCTCGAAGCCGGCACGGTCTGACGGGCCGAGGCCCACCTCCACGGTCAGGCCCCCTGCCCCATACTTGATGGCGTTGTCGAGCAGATTCTCGAACACCTCGTAGAGTTCGGCTCGATCTGCCGTGACCGGCACCGATCCTTCCGGCAGCGACAGCACGACCTCGAGCTCGGCCGCCCGGGCCTGGGTCTGCAGGCCATCACGCACCTCTCGCAGCAACGCCGCGAGATCGACGCTGTCGGTGGGGCGCAGATGCTGGTGCATCTCGATGCGCGACAGGCTGAGCAGGTCATCGATCAGCCTGCTCATGCGTTCGGCCTGTCCGCGCATAATGCCGAGGAACTTCGCCCGCGCCTCCGCATCGCGCGCCGCGGGGCCAAGGAGGGTATCGATGAAACCCATGAGCGAGGCCAGCGGCGTTCGCAATTCGTGGCTGGCGTTGGCGACGAAATCGGTGCGCAGGGCGTCGACGCGCTTGAGTTCGGTCAGGCTCTGGAAGGTGAGGATCACCCGTCGTTGTTCGTCCTTCATCCAGTCGGTGCCGGGGCGCCGGAGTGGCGCCACGAGCACCTGCTCCCAGGTCTCGGTCGGCACGGTTTCGTGAAGTTCCAGCTGGCGGCTCTCGCCCTTGCGGAGAACGGCGTCGATGGACCGCACGAATTCGGGATCACGCAGTGCGAGGGTTATCAGCCTCCCTGGCGCGACCGCGGGAAAGCGCCGGGCGGCGGCGGCGTTGGCGTGGATCACCACGCCCCGCCGGTCGAGCATGAAACAGGGGTCGACCAGCGCGTCGGCGAAGGCAATCTGGCCTGCGGGCTCCCCAACCTCGGCGGCCTCAACCTGCACTTCCGGTGGCGCTGCCGTCATCCCCGCCGGCATGGCGAGGGCACCGGCAACGACCGCTGCAAGGGACAGCGCCGCCCACGAGAGCGGCAGATGGCCCAGCACGACCAGCACCGCGAGCACAACGCCGAAGAGGGCAAGCAGTGGCAGTTGTCCCAGAAAACGGTCGGCGACAACCCGCAACCACGGCAGGGGCCGCGGCTTTGTAGACAGGTCCTGCTTCGACAGATCAGCCAGGATGGGCTCCCTCCTCATCTGGGGGCGGGTCTATATCATGGTGTCCATGACAAGGGAGCGACAGCACCATCGTGACTGACATACTCCGCCATTTCGACATCGACGACCCGCAGTTGCCACCGGAAATCAAGGCGCGCGCCCTCAGCTCCGGAGGCTATCCATACAAGGATAGGATGGGCTTGGACGAGTATGAAGAGCGCATGTACCGGCTGCAGGTGCAACTGGTGCGGCTCCAGGCGCATGTGACCCGACACGGGGAACGCATCGTCATGCTGTTCGAGGGGCGGGACGCGGCCGGCAAGGGGGGCGCGATCAAGGCCTATGTGCAGAACCTGAACCCACGCTACAACACCGTCGTGGCGCTGCCGAAGCCGACAGAGCGGGAGCGCACCCAGTGGTACTTCCAGCGGTATATCGACTGGCTGCCCGCGGCTGGCGAGACGGCGTTGTTCGATCGCTCCTGGTACAACAGGGCCGGCGTCGAGCGGGTGATGCGCTTTGCCTCCGCGCAGGAGATCTCGCGCTTTCTCGAGGAAGTGCCTGAATTCGAGAAGGGCATCGCCCGGGACGGCATTCACCTGTTCAAGTTCTGGCTGTCGATCGGACGCGAGATGCAGCTCAAGCGCTTCCACGACCGCCGGCACGATCCACTCAAGACCTGGAAGCTCTCGCAGATGGACATCGAGGCGCTCGACAAGTGGCACGACTATTCGGAGGCGCGCGACGAGATGCTGCGGCGCACCGACACGCGGCATGCCCGCTGGACCGTGATCCGCGCCAACGACAAGCGCCGCGCGCGGCTGGCCATGATCCAGACGGTGCTGCACCACTTCGACTACGACAGCAAGGACGAGGACGCGATCGGGGAAGTCGATCCGCTGATCCGGATGAGTGCGAAGGACTTCCTTGCCCTCGATGACATCGAGTAGGCAGGTCGGTGGTGCCGCCGGTCCGGTGCCGCGAGCGGGTGTGAGATGCAGGCAGACGGCTGGCGCGAAAGGGCAGTTCTGGTTTCCAATGCACGGGGCTCCTCGCCCTTCGTCGTGGTGTGCGACCATGCCACCAACCGCCTGCCGGCACGCTACGGTACGCTAGGACTGACGCCTGTCGAGCGATTGAGCCATATCGCCTGGGACCCGGGGGCTCTCGCTGTGTCGCGTGCCCTGTGCGTGCTGCTCGATGCGCCGCTGGTCGAATCCACCGTCAGCCGGCTGGTCATCGACTGCAACCGCGATATCGATGCACCCGACCTGATCTGGACGCTTTCCGAATCGACCCGCATCGCGGCCAACGAGAACCTCGCCCGCGAGGAGCGTCAGTTTCGCATCCGGCACTACCACAGCCCCTACCATGCCTCGATAGAGACCCTGCTCGAGGCGCGCCGGCATGCCGGCCGGGAGACCATCCTCGTGTGCATGCACTCGTTCACCCCCGTCTATCACGGCGTGCCGCGCCCGTGGCCGATCGGGCTGATCCACGGCACGGACCTGGGGTTCACCCAGTCGCTCTTCGGTGCCCTCAAGGCCGAGGATCCGGCGCTCAACATCGGATGGAACGAGCCCTATGCCGCCCTCAAGGGGGTGACGCTGACGCTCGAGCGGCACGGCGACGCCCGCGGGATCGATGCCACCATGATCGAGATCCGCCACGACGAGATCCTCGAGCCGCGGGGCGTGACGCTGTGGGCCAGCCGCATCGCCCGCAGCCTGCGCATGGCCCGCGAGATGCGCATCGACGCCCGCTAGCGGCAGGACATGCGCCGGTGCTGGCATCGCCGGCCTTGCCAAGACCATCATTAATTCGCATATAGCCAGTCGGGAGGTTGGCGCGGACGTGTTCCTCGCCAACCGGGTCAGGTCCGGAAGGAAGCAGCCCCAACGAGATCCTCACGGGTCGTTGCCAGCCTCCTACTTCACCATGCGCTTTCGTTGGACATCGAGCGCGGCGCAGTTGCCTGCGACGCCAACGGCCCTATGATCCCCCGCATGACCGCAGGCGGCTTTCCGACAGTGCTTTCCGAGGGAGGGGCAGACCATGGCTGACGCTCAGACCTCTCCCTATCTGGTTCTCGCCCGCAAATACCGGCCGCGCGACTTCACCACCCTGGTCGGCCAGGATGCGATGGTGCAGACGCTGGGCAATGCCTTCGCGCAGAACCGCATCCACCACGCCTTCATCCTCACCGGCGTGCGCGGCGTGGGCAAGACCACGACCGCCCGCATCCTCGCCCGCGCCTTCAACTACGAGGACGACACGGGCCGCCGCCCCACGCTCGACCTTTCGGTCGAGGGCCGGCATTGCCGTGCCATCATCGAGGGACGCCATGTCGACGTCGTCGAGATGGACGCCGCCTCCAATACCGGCATCAACGACATCCGCGAGATCATCGACTCGGTGAAGTACGGCCCGGTCTCGGCGCCCTACAAGGTCTATGTGATCGACGAGGTTCACATGCTGTCGACGGCGGCCTTCAACGGCCTCCTGAAGACGCTGGAAGAGCCGCCGCCCTACGTGAAGTTCATCTTCGCGACCACCGAGATCCGCAAGGTGCCGGTGACCATCCTCAGCCGCTGCATGCGGTTCGACCTTCTCAGCATCACTCCCGAGGTGATGACCGCCTATCTCGAGACCATCCTCGGGCAGGAAGGCATCCAGTTCGAACCGGAGGCACTGGCGATGATCGTGCGCGCCGGCGAAGGCTCCGCGCGCGACAATCTCTCGCTGCTCGACCAGGCCATCGCCCATGGCAACGGCACCGTCACGGCCGCCACGGTCAAGGCGATGCTGGGTCTCGGCGACCGGGCCCGGGTGATCGACCTGTTCGAGGACGCCATGGGTGGCCGCATCGGCGATGCCCTCGGCACGTTGCGCGCGCTCTATGACATGGGCGCGGATCCGCAGACCACCATCGCCGACCTCGCCGATTTCTGCCATCTCGTCACCCGCATCAAGGTCGTGCCGGCCGCTGCGGACGACCCCTCGCTCACCCCGGACGAGCGCACCCGCGGCGCGGACCTTGCCAACCGCCTGCCGATGCGCGCGCTGAGCCGCGCATGGCAAATCCTGTTTCGCGGCCACGACGAGGTCGCCAAGGCCCATAACGGGCTGCAGGCGGCCGAAATGGCGCTGATCCGGCTTGCCTATGCCGCCGACCTGCCAAGCCCCGACGAGGTAATCGCCAGGCTGACCAACCAGCCTGTGCCTCCGTCGCCTCCTGCCCCGTCGCTGCCGCCGCGCGGCCCGTCCGGTGGTGGGGGTGGCGCCACGGCATTGCGCATAGAGCAGCCCGAGGCGACTCCCGTCGCCGTGTCGCAGCCCATTGCGATGGCACAGCAGCAGCCTGCGCCCGTCGTGCAGCCGGCCCTGGCCACCGTTGCCAGCTACAAGGACCTGATCGCGCTCGCGACGGCCAAGCGGGACATCCTCGTGCGCATGGCGCTCGAGAGCCAGATGCGCCCAGTGTCGTTCGAACAGGGCAAGATCGAGATCGCCCTGGTCGAGGGCGCCGATCCGGGCATCGTCAATACCCTGTCGGCGCGGCTGCAGAGCTGGACCGGCCAACGCTGGCTGATCACCGTCTCTACCAAGCCTCCCGAAGGCCTGACCCTGCGCCAGGAAAAGGAGCAGCGGATCGAGGCCGCGCACCGGCAGGCGCATGAGGATCCGCTGGTGCAGGCGATCCTCGAGACCTTTCCCGGCGCCAAGGTCGTCAACGTGACCGTGCGCGACGAAGAAACCCCGATGGCGGCGGAAGCCGCGCCACCCCCAGTGGAAGAGGACGACGAATGAAAGACATCATGGGAATGATGAAGGCCGCGAGCGAGATGAAGGGCAAGATGGAAGCCCTCCAGAACGAACTCGGCAACCTGGTGGTGGAAGGCCGCTCCGGCGGCGGGCTGGTCGTGGTCTCGCTGACGGGCAAGGGCGAGCTGCGCGGCATCAAGATCGATCCGTCCCTGTTCAATCCGGCCGAGGCCGAGGTGCTCGAGGACCTGATCATCGCAGCGCACAACGATGCCAAGGCCAAGAGCGAAGCCGAGATGCAGAAGAAGATGGCCGAAGTCACTGCCGGCCTGCCGCTGCCTCCGGGCATGAAGCTGCCGTTCTAGGCCCGAAGGTCGCGAAGGACCGAAGCGAATGGCCAGTGGCGGCCCCGAGATCGAGCAGCTTATCCAGCTTATGGCGCGCCTGCCGGGGCTCGGCCCCCGCTCGGCCCGCCGTGCGGTGCTGCAGCTGATCAAGAAAAAGGACCAGTTGATGGTGCCGCTGTCGGCGGCGCTCGACCGGGCCGTTGCTGCCGTGCGGACCTGCGAGGTCTGCGGCAACATCGATACCGCAAGCCCCTGCGGCATCTGCACCGATCCGCGGCGCGACAGCGGAATGCTGATCGTGGTGGAGGATGTGGCCGATCTGTGGGCGCTGGAACGCGCCGGCGTCGGCGCGGTGAAGTACCATGTGCTCGGCGGCGTTCTGTCGCCGCTCGACGGGGTGGGGCCGGATGACCTCGACATCGAGGGTCTGCTGCGGCGCGCACCGGAGTTCAGCGAGATCGTTCTCGCCATCAATGCCACCGTCGAAGGCCAGACCACGGCCCACTACGTCACCGACCGGCTGGCCGGCACGGGCGCGCGGGTCACGCGCCTCGCCCACGGCGTGCCCGTGGGCGGGGAGCTCGACTATCTCGACGAAGGCACCCTCAGCCAGGCGCTGAAGGCCCGCACCGCCATCTGATCGTCAGTGGACGCCCTTGTCGGGGTCGAAGTCGTCGCCGTCTTCCCACTCCCCGGCGTCCAGTGGCTCGATTCCGGTATCGTCCTCGTCACCGTCGAAATCGGCATCCGCATCGCGGCCCTCGATGGCGCGCCTCAGGTCGACGTCGTCGGGGGCGAGCGCATCCAGCCGATCCTCGGGATCGTAGTCCAGCGTGGGGTTCAACTCGGCATAGTCCTCGAGGTCTTCGGAATTGGCCAAGGTGGCGCTGAGTTCGTCGATGGCACGGTCGATCTCGTCGAGACTCGCCTTCGGGTCCTGGTCGCCCCAGTCCCCGGTTTCCCGCGCAACCGCCTGCTCGCGCAGTTCACGCAGGCGAGCCAGCCGGTGGCTCACCGGGCGATCATCGCCATAAAGCAGGTCCTCGATCTCGGTCTGGGTATAGGGCTCTTCGAAGTTGAAGGCCTCGGTCGCATCGCCCGGCTCGATGTCCTGCGGAATGATGTGGCCGGGATTGTTGATGGGGGGCATGGGATGGCTCCTTTTCACGCACCGGTATTGCCCCTCAAACGCCTGGCGTCATGAGCAGTTCACCGGGGTCTCATCAACTTGTCCGCTCACACCGGATGCCGCAGGTCCTCGCGGTGCTGGCTGGCGCCGATAACCTGGGCCATCCAGGGTTCGCGCCGCCTGATCCAGCCTTCGTTCTGCGGAACCAGTGCCACCGGCGCCTCGTCGAGCGAGCCGAGAGCAACTTCCACCCCACGCTCGTCCAGGTGGAACAGGGCCGTCCCACAGCGCGGGCAGAAGCTACGGCCCTCATAGGTGGAGTACTCACCGGTCACGCTGAACTGATCGCGCCGCCAGTCGGCATAATAGAGAAACGCCGAGCCGGTCTCCTTGCGGCAGTCGCTACAATGGCAGAGTCCCGTCTTGTACGGGTGTCCGTCGCACTGGTAGGCCACTGCGCCGCAGCGGCAACTTCCCTTGTACATGTTGGCCATGAGCGCCTCCTGCCCCGCTCAATTCAACCGAGGCACGCCGGTTCCGCGCGGTGGAGTTGACCGGAAGCGCGCAAAGGACCATATCGGTGGCAATTCCCTTGCATTCTGGACCTCTTGCCATGGCCGTTCGCCACATTCTCGTCATTCCCGATCAGCGGCTCCGCTCCGTGGCCGACCCGATCGCCGAGGTTGACGAGGAGATCCGCATCCTCGCCAAGGACATGCTCGACACCATGTACGACGCGCCGGGCATCGGTCTGGCTGCGCCGCAGATCGGCGTGCTGAAGCGGATCGTGGTGATCGACGTCGCCGGCGAGGGCGAAAAGCCCGACCCGATGGTGCTGATCAACCCCGAGATCACCCGCTTCGGCGAAGAGGTGCAGGTGACCGAGGAAGGCTGCCTGTCCATTCCGGAACTCTACTACGAGGTCGAGCGCCCCTCCGCCGTGACGGTCAAGTACACCGACCTTGATGGCAAGGAAGTGGTCAAGGATGCTGATGGCAAGCTGGCCGTGTGCATCCAGCACGAACTCGATCACCTCGATGGCGTGCTCTATGTCGACTATCTCAGCCGCCTGAAGCGCGATCGCGTTCTCAAGAAATTCGAGAAGGCGGCCCGCCGGGCCGGGTAGCCCCCGGCCCGCGACCTCGTCCTTCGGCAGGCTCCGGACGAGGTGGAGCAGAGTGCTGCGTCCGCGTAGACCTCATGGCAAGCCTGTCGAACCACGAGGTCGCGGCAGCTGAACGCGCCGCCGGCAAGGAGTTTCGCCGATGCGCGTCGTGTTCATGGGCACGCCGGAATTTGCAGTCCCGACACTGACCGAGATCGTCTCGTCCGGGCACGAGGTCGTCGCCGCCTACACCCGCGCGCCCAAGCCTGCCGGACGCGGACAGGCGGAGCGGCGCTCCCCGGTGCACGAGGCCGCCGATGGTTCCGGCATTCCGGTATTCACGCCGAGATCACTGAAGAACGAGGCCGAACAGATCATGTTCGCAAGCCACGACGCCGATGTCGCCGTGGTGGTCGCCTATGGGCTGCTGCTGCCCAAGCCGATCCTCGAGGCGCCCCAGCTCGGTTGCCTCAACCTTCATGGCTCGCTGCTGCCGCGCTGGCGCGGTGCAGCCCCGATCCAGCGGGCGGTGATGGCGGGCGACCGGGAAACCGGCGTCATGGTCATGCAGATGGACGAAGGGCTGGACACCGGACCCGTCGCGCTCGTCGACCGGCTGCCCATCGGGCCGGAGACCACCGCGGGGGACCTCCACGACCAGATGATGCGCGTGGGGGCCGACCTGATGGGTCGGGCGCTCGCGGCGCTCGAGCGCGGCAGCCTCGACTTCAAGCCGCAGCCCGAGGACGGCGTGACCTATGCAAGCAAGATCGAGAAGGCCGAAGCCCGGATCGACTGGTCGCTGCCCGCCGAGACTGTGCACAACCACATTCGCGGCCTCTCACCCTTCCCCGGCGCCTGGTTCGAGCTGGAGCTCGCGGGCAAGCTGGTCCGGATCAAGGCCTTGCGGTCGGCGCTCGCGGAAGGCGGCGGTACGCCAGGGACGCTCATCGGCGACGAACTGACAATCGCCTGCGGCACGGGCGCCGTCCGGCTGCTGCAGGTCCAGCGCGAAGGCAAGGCGGCAATGGACGCGGCCACCTTCCTGCGCGGCGCGGGCCAGTTGCCAGCGCAGGCGGGCTGACCCACATGCCGCGGTACCGGCTGACCATCGAATATGACGGTTCACCCTTCTGCGGCTGGCAGCGGCAGGCGGACCGTATGAGCGTGCAGCAGGCGCTGGAAGAGGCGATCTTCGCCATGAGCGGGGAGACTGTCACGACCCAGGCGGCGGGGCGCACCGATGCCGGTGTCCACGCGCTCGGACAGGTGGTGCATTTCGACCTTGGCAAGCCGTGGAACCCGTTCCGCATCCGCGAGGCGCTGAACTACCACCTGCGTCCGCATCCGGTGGTGGTGCTCGACAGCGATGACGCGGCAGACGACTTTGCGGCGCGGTTCTCGGCCACGGCGCGGCACTACGAGTACCGGGTCCTGAACCGCCGTGCACCGGCTGCGCTTGAGCGCTACCAGGTGTGGCACGTGCCCAAGCCGCTGGACGCCGACGCCATGGCCGAGGCGGCGGCGCTGATCCTGGGACGGCACGACTTCACCACCTTCCGCTCAGCCGAGTGCCAGGCCAACTCCCCTATCCGTACCTTGGACCGGTTCGGCGTGCGCCGGGAGATCGACCATATCGTCATCAACGCCAGCGCCCGCAGCTTCCTCCACCATCAGGTGCGTTCGATGGTCGGATCGCTGAAGTTGGTGGGCGAAGGCAAGTGGAGCCCCGCCGATTTCCGGGCGGCGCTCGATGCGCGGGAACGCGCGCGGTGCGGCCCCATGGCGCCGCCATACGGGCTCTACCTGACGGGCGTCGACTACTAGGCCGGCAGCGGCGGTGGCGGCAGCATCATCGCGACGACTCCCAGCGCGAGGAAGACGCCGACGGCCTGCGACAGGAACAGCAAGCCGATCTGCAGCGGAGTGAGCGTGACGACGAGGCGGCCGATATTGATGAAGGTCGCAATGGCCATCACCACCACGACCACCAGGATGACCACGCCGAGCGGACCGAGGAAGGTCGACAGGAGCAACAGGACAGCAGTTGTGAAGGTGACCCAGTTGGAAGCCACCAGATAAGGCACGAAGCCGTCCGGGCGCCGCATCTGCCGCAGGGCGATCCAGGCCGTCAGGGCCTGCGCGGCGAACAGCACGACGTTGATCAGCACGGACTGCGTGGCGGCGCCTGGCGGCAGCCGCGCGCCGGCGATCAGCGGGCCGAAGGCGGCCAGCGCAATGGCGATGACCACGGCGAGCAGGCTGCCGACGAGGCCACGCTGGCTGAAATCGAAATAGGACGGCGCATCACGCTGACCTAGCACAAGAGCAACACAGCCACGCACCGCAGCCTTGATCTCTTCGACGTAGCTAGAGGACTGCTGGGGCAAGGTTACTCTCAGATGGGGGAACCGGGAGGGTTGGACACGATGTAGAGCGCGATGCGCATGACGACAAGCATGAGCACCGCCAGAATGGCAAATGAAGCTGAAACGCCGCGGCTCCATGCGGTGGCAGCGCGAGCCAGCCGGAAATAGCCATAGCCGAGCGCCAGCCAGCTCACCATCACGACGGGGCCGCCGACAAGCGCTGCCAGCACGCCTTCCAGCGGCACGAAGGCAATGATCAGGAATATGGCGGGCACCAGCACGTCGGGCCGGGAATCGAGCCCACCCACCGCCTTGCGCGTCACCCACAGGGCAAGCACCAGGGCCGCGACAGGGATCATCAGCACGATGAGCCCCGCGATCAGCGCCGGAATACTCGGCAGGCCATAGTCGACGGCAGCCACGCTGACGGCCAGCAGCGCGGCGACGACAAGCAGACCAAGGGCAGTCACCAGTCCCGGCGGGCTGAGGCTGAAGCGTTCCCGCCAGCCCGGCCGTCCCGCCAGCAGCAGACCCCAGCCGATCACCGCGTCGCGCAGCGTCACCCAAAGCTTCATGGGCGGCTGTCGAAGAAACGCTGCATGAAGGTGCGATAGATCTCCGTGAGGCCGGTGAGGTCATCAATGTCGATGTGCTCGTCGGCCTTGTGCATGCTCGGCCCAGCGAGGCCGCATTCGACTACCGGTCCATAACGGGCGACGAAGCGGGCGTCGGACGTACCCCCGCCGGTGGAGTATTCGGGACGGCGCCCCGTTACCGATTCGATGGCGTCGGAGAGCGTTGCAACATCATCACTCAGCGGCGACAGGAAGACGTTTGACGGAACACCCACGGGTTCGAACGCAATCTCTGCACCTTCGGCGTTGACTGTAACGATACGCAAGCGGATCCACTCGGAAAGTGTCTCCGGAGTCCACAGATCGTTGTAACGGATGTTGAACCGCAGCGTGCCCGAGGCCGGTATGACGTTCGACACGGGATTGCCGACGTCGATGGTGGTGACCTCGAGGTTGGTGGCCGGGAAATGCTCGGTTCCCTGGTCGATTTCCACGTCCAGCGCCGTGACGACGCGCGCCAGAACAGGCAGCGGGTTGTTGGCCCTGTCCGGATAGGCCACATGACCCTGCATGCCGGTGACGGTGATCTTCCCGGAGAATGACCCGCGGCGCCCGATCTTGATGCTGTCGCCCAGCAATGCTGCCGAGCTCGGCTCGCCGACAACAGCGAAATCAAAGGCATAGCCGTGCTCCGCCATCCAGGCGAGCAGCTTGTCCGCGCCATTGACGGCGTCAGCCTCCTCGTCATTGGTGATGGCCAGCATCACCGTTCCGGCCTCTTCGGGGATCGCCGCGACCGCCGCAACGAAGGCCGCAATGCCGGACTTCATATCCGCCGCCCCGCGGCCGTAAATCCGCCCATCCGCGTGGCGCGGGGTGAACGGATCCACGCTCCACAGGGCCCGATCCCCCGGCGGGACGACATCGGTGTGACCGGCAAACAGCAGCCGACGGCCACCGTCGCCACGGACCGCGAACAGGTTGTCGACCGGGTAGGAGCCGTCTCCCTCAAACCTCAGGCGGGTGACCGTAAAGCCCAGTCCCACCAGTGTTTTCTCGAGCACAGACAGCACGCCCGCTTCCTCCGGAGTGACCGAAGGACAGGCAATCAGGGACTCGAGCAAGGGGACAGGATCGAGGGTAACGGATGCAGCCAAAAGTCCTGTCCTCTCAGGTTCAGTTCATGCCGGCGGGCGAAGCGGGTCCTCGCCAAACCGGTTGGGCCCGGGAGTCCCCTTCAGGAAGCCGAGTTGCACCAGCAGATACAGGCCAAACAGGCCCATGGCGAGCGATACCACCGACAGCCAGGGAGCCGGCGTGGGCAGCACCACCCCCTCCCCCATCTCCACGGCGGACATTCCGAAACCGAGCCCCTGCAGCACCAGCATCAGCGCGTTAAACGCCAGGATCGCCAGCACATCGACGCCGGAATGGTCGCGGTCATGCCGGCGCTTCACCGAGACGCAGTAAGCCGGATAGGCCAGAATCAGAAACGTGACGAGGCTGACCCACGCGCTGCGCCTGACGATCTCTGCGACAGCGGCGGCAATCGCGGCAGGGTCGGGATTGGGCCCGAGTTCCGGCACCCCGACCCACATCGTGAAGCCCAGCAGGGACGAGAGCAGGCTCAGAACCATGCCGGCCACGAGAAGCCCAAGCATCCCCAGCCACCATTGCTTTCGCGGGATGCGGCCTTCGGTGCTGGTGTACAAGGCCATAAGGTTGTCCACGATCGTCTCCCCTAAGGACCAGCGCCCTCCTTCAGGGCGCCGGCTCAGCTTAGGTTAACTGCGGGCTCGCCTCCAGCCGTCAGTCGCGAAGCAGCTCGTTGATGCCGGTCTTGGAGCGGGTCTGTGCGTCCACGGTCTTGACGATGACGGCGCAGTAGAGGTTCGGACCCGGCGCGCCGTCGGGGAGCGGTTTGCCCGGCAGGGAGCCCGAAACCACCACCGAATAGGGCGGCACGCGACCGATATGAATCTCGCCGGTTGCCCGGTCGACGATCTTGGTCGAAGCGCCAATGAACACGCCCATCGAGATGACAGAGCCCTCGCCCACCACGACGCCCTCCACGATCTCGGAGCGAGCACCGATGAAACAATTGTCCTCGATGATGGTCGGTCCGGCCTGAAGCGGCTCAAGCACGCCGCCAATGCCGACACCGCCCGAAAGGTGCACGTTCTTGCCGATCTGTGCGCAGGAGCCGACAGTTGCCCAAGTATCGACCATGGTGCCTTCGTCGACATAGGCACCGAGGTTGACGAAGCTTGGCATCAGCACCACGCCCTTGCCGATATGGGCTGAGCGGCGCACGACGGCACCGGGAACGGCGCGGAAGCCCGCCTCTCGCCAGCGGTTCTCGCCCCAACCCTCGAATTTTGTCGGCACCTTGTCCCACCAGGAAGCCGCCGAAGGTCCGCCGGCCATCACCTGGTTGTCGTTCAGCCGGAAAGACAGCAGCACAGCCTTCTTCAGCCACTGGTTGACGTTCCAGCCATTCGCAGCCTTCTCGGCCACGCGCAGTTCGCCCCGGTCAAGAAGGTCGAGGGCAGTGTCGACCGCGTCGCGGACCTCACCACCCGTGCCAAAGCCGATATTGGCGCGATCCTCGAAGGCGGCATCGATGATGCGTTCGAGTTCGGCGGGATTGGCAGTCGACATGGCAGGGCTCCTAGGATGTGCGGCGGGACCATAGCCGGGCACTGTCCGCTGTCAACGGCGATGGATGCACTCAGCCCCTGATGAGATCCCAGCGGTTCTGCTGCGTCAGCAGGGAGCGAACATAAGCCATGTTGCTCTCGACCTGCTCGGGCGGCAGTTCCGCGGCATATAGCCCGCGGGCCTCTTCAAAACGGCCCTGCAGCCCGACCACCAAGGCGAGGTTCTGCCGCGTCCGGGTGCTTGCGCCCCGCATCTGAACGGCACGGCGGAGGTGCTTCTCCGCGGTCGTCAGGTCGTCCGTCATGGCGTAGGAGAGCCCGAGATTCGTCTCGACCGAGGCTTCGTCCGGGGCAAGCAGCTGGGCCTGCTGATAGAGCCTGCGCGCCTCATGGTTGCGGCCCATCTGGTCGAGTGTGGCGCCCTTGACCAGCAGGGCGTTCCAGTCCGGCATATCCGGGCGGATGACCCGGTCAAGCACAGCCAGTGACTGGTCCAGCCGGCCGTTGGCGGTGAGCGCCTTTGCATAGGCGACGGCGATGGTGGCGTCCTCGGGGTAGAGCCCGACACCCTGTTCGAGCACGGCGACTGCCTGCTGGCTCTGCCCCTGGGCGCGAAGTGCAGCAGCGAAATGGACGATGGTGGCCTTGTCGCGCGGATTTCGCTGATAGCGCGCAGAGAGTTCCGCAACTGTCTGCTGACCCGCTCCGCCTGGAAGCCCCGAATACTCCGGCGACGGCATACTGCCACGGTTGGAGGCACAGGCGGTGAGCACCACGGCTGTCACACCGGCGATCGCAAGCGCGCGGAAGAATGCGACACTTCGAGGCGGGGCGATCATGGCGGCTCCTGCTGGTCAGGCCAACTTCTCCCGCAATAAATCATTAACCCTAACGGCCGGTTAAGCGCTCCAACGGCCGTTGTCCGCTGCGGCCGCTGCCGCTAGAATCACACTGCAATTCTCGGAGAGACCTCATGTCCGGCGCCATTCTGCCGCTCCATTTCGTCGGCGAGGACCGTCTGGATGCAGCGGAGCTGTCCCAACGAAACGTCGCATGGCTTGGGTCCAACCGCTTCACCGGACAACGCGGACGCCTGGTCCCCCTGCCCGGCGACGATGGTCAACTTGCCGGATATGCGTTCGGCACGGGCGCCGAGGCGGATCGCCCGGTCTTTGTCGCGGGCCTTGCCGCCGCTGCACTCGGCGAGGGCAGGTACCGACTTGCGGGGGAGTTTGGCGACGCCACGCAGGCCGCCATTGCGTTTCGGCTCGGCGCATATCGCTATGCCCGCTTCAGGCAGAATGGCGGCCCCCCCCAGCTTGAACTGCCGGAGAATGCCGACGCATCGGAGGTCGAACGGCAGGTTGTCGCCGCAACGCTTGCACGTGACCTCATCAACACACCGTCCAACGAGCTGGGGCCGGACGCCCTGGACACAGCCATCCGCGAGTTCGCTGCCAACCGCGGCATGAGCGTCAGCGCCATCGTCGGAGACGAACTGCTGACGCAGAACTTCCCACTGATCCATGCGGTGGGGCGGGCGAGTGCTCAGGCTCCGCGACTGCTCGACCTCGGCTGGGGAGAGCCGGATCATCCCAAGGTCACACTGGTGGGCAAGGGGGTGACCTTCGATACGGGCGGGCTCGACATCAAGTCGGCGGCAGGCATGTTGCTGATGAAGAAGGATATGGGGGGCGCGGCCAATGTGCTCGGGCTCGCCCATGCCATCATCGACGCCCGCCTGCCCGTACGGCTCAGGGTGCTGATCCCCATCGTCGAGAACGCCATCAGCGGCGCATCCTTCAGGCCGGGAGACGTGATCCGGTCCCGCGCGGGCATCACCGTCGAGATCGGCAATACCGACGCTGAGGGACGCCTGATCCTTGCCGATGCACTGTCCCTTGCGGACACCGACAAGCCGGAACTGCTGCTCGACATGGCGACGCTCACCGGCGCCGCTCGGGCTGCTTTGGGCCCGGACCTGCCGCCGCTCTATTCGACAGACGATGCACTTGCGCACGAGTTCGTTGCCTGCGGGTTGCGCTGGGAGGATCCCCTCTGGCCGATGCCCCTATGGCGTCCCTATGAGTCGATGCTCTCGTCGAAGATCGCTGACACCAACAATGCGGGAAGCGGCGGTTTTGCCGGTTCGGTCACTGCCGCGCTGTTCCTCCGCAAGTTCGTGCGCGAGGCAGGCACGTGGGTGCACCTCGACATTTATGGCTGGGCTCCGGAGGCTCGCCCCGGACGGCCGGTCGGCGGCACCGACCAGGCGATCCGCGCTGTGTACGGCGTGCTGCGCGACCGCTACCGCCACTGACGCTTCAGTTTGCGACCAGGTCGATGCCGACTGCCTGTTCCATGGGCTCGTCCATCACCTCGGTTCCCGCCTTGGGAAAGAGCATCGGCGCGAGCGCAAAGCCGCCGATGACGGCGATGACCATCACCCACCCTGCCACCTTCTTGTGCCGCTCGATCAGGGCGGTGGTGGCGGGGCCAAAGAAGTAGAACAGGCCGCAGGGCACGAAGAAGCGCAAGCCACGCCCGATCAGCCCATAGATCACGAAGGTCCATAGGTCGAGCCCGGCGACCCCGCTCGTGATGGTGATGACCTTGTAGGGGATCGGGGACAACGCGCCGATCAGGATCATCAGCGGGCCATTCTCGCTGAAGCTGCGGCGAAGCGATTCAAAGCCATCCCCGGCGCCGTAAAAGTCGACGATCGCCCGACCGACAGAATCGAAAAGGAAGTAGCCGATCGCGTACCCGCCGAGCCCCCCGACCACGGATGCGACGGTGCAGATCGCCGCCAGGCGCCACGCCCGCCGGCGATCAGCGAGAATCATGGGCGCGAGCATGATCTCGGGGAATACCGGAACGATCATGGCTTCGAGGAAACAGATCAGAGCCAGAATCGGCTCTGCCATGCGATGAGCGGTTGCGGCCTTCAGCCGGTCGTAGAGGGAGCGTTTTCGCGTCGCAATGGTTTCGTGCATCCGCCCTCGAGTGGGTATCACCTGCCGGTGCGCTGATTGACGCACCGGGATGGGAAATTTTCCGTTAGTAACCGCGGGTTCGATCAACAACGTTGACAAGGGACCCACCTGCTTCGTGATCGCGGATTACCTTGGAAAAGTAACGTACGCCACTGCGCAGATCCGAGATCGCGGCGATGTGTGGGGTGATGTAGCAGGTCTCGAGATCCCACAACGGGCTGTCCGCCGGCAACGGCTCCGTCTCGAAGACATCAAGGCTTGCCGCAGCCAAGGTTCCATCGCCGAGCGCCCTGACGATATCATCCTCACGCTGGTGCCCGCCCCGGGCGGCATTCACGATTACCGGGCCGCCGGCGAGACGATCGCGCCGAAGCTTGCTGAAGGTATCGTAGTTCAGGATTCCGGCCGTCTCCGGGGTAAGCGGCAGCAGGTTCACCAGAATGTCGGTCCCGGACAGAAAACTGTCGAACTCCGCCTCGCCGGTGAATATCTCGACGCCGTCGAGCGCCTTGGCGGTGCGGCTCCAGCCGCGAAGGGTGAAGCCCAAGCCCGCAAGGCGCTTCAGCGCGTCCTGCCCGAGCACGCCGAGCCCCATCACACCTACGGTCGTCTCGCTCGCGGAAGGTGGGTAAACCTGTTGCCATCGCCGTGCCTTCTGATCGGCGCGAAACTGGCTGAACAGGCGGTGATGCATCGTCACCTGAGCCACTACGTAGTCGGTCATCCGCTGCGTCAGGTCGGCATCGACGAAGCGGACGACGGGCACGTCCGGCAAAGCCGGGTGCTTGAGCAGTGCATCCACGCCCGCGCCGAGCGACAGCACGGCCTTGAGGCCCGTGAGTCCTTCAAACGCATCGGGCTTCGGCTTCCACACATAGACGTAGCGAACCATGGCCGGATCAAAGCTGTCGCCACGGCGGACCACCGGATAAGGGGCAAGCGCTTCCGCGAAAGCGCCGGCCCAGGCAGCCTCGTCAACGTCGGACAGGTGGAGCAGCAGCATCGTCGGCCTCGGTGCAAAAAACAAGGCCGCACCCTTGGGCGCGGCCTCAAACAAAACAGGACGAGACAAGCGCCCTACTGGGCAGGCGCGGCTGCCGGTGCGGCAGCGTCAGCGTCGGGCGCAGCGCCGTCGGCGGCCGGAGTTCCGGGGGCCGGCGGGGCAGCCTCGGGGCCGCTCGTGGTCGGGGTGCCCTGAACCTGCGTCTCGGACTGCGTCTCGGTCGGCGCGTCGGTTACCGCGGCAGGCGCCTGTTCCGTGCTCACCTCATCAGCGGGTGCAGTGGCCGGATTCGGAGCGTCAGCGGCGTCCTCTGCCGGCGCTTCCTCTGCCGGCACAGCTTCTGGAGCCGGGAACGGAACCGGGCTCGGCGACAGCGTCTGCAGGAAGGCAAGGATGTCTGCACGCTCTTCGGCGCTACGAACACCGGCGAAGTTCATCTTCGTGCCGGGGGCATAGTCAGCCGGGCGAGTGAGGAAATGGTCCAGGCTCTCGTAGCTCCAGACGCGGCCCTCAGCGTTATAGGACTTCAGGATATCGGAATAGGCAAAGCCTTCGTGACTACCTTCCGTACGACCGACGACACCATAAAGGGCGGGGCCCTGCTTGTTGGGCTCGCCTTCGCCGAAGGTGTGACAGGACTGGCACTTCCGCGCTGCAGCAGCACCGCGCTCGGCACTGGCGCTGGCCAGCAGCACGCCGAGCGGCACGACCGGCGCAGCCTCGGCGGACGCGACTTCGGTGGTCAGCTCGGCCTCTGGCAGGTTGTACCCCGGGCCACGGCTCTCAATCGGGTGGTAGATGGTTTCGGCAACGAAGCCCACGCCCATCACGAACAGCAGGGTGCCAAGAACGGCGCCCATGATCTTGTTTAGCTCGAACGAATCCATCTGGTCTCTCTGCCGGTCCATCCCCGCGGACTTCTATCCGGACCTCGGTCGCTTTTCGATAGCGGAAAAGCAGTTTGCCTCAACATCCGGGGTCCGATGCGGGCGGAAGATAGTCGCAACCCCTTGGGCGCGCAACCATGCTCCTGTCGGTGCGACAATTCCCCGCCGCCGACCGGATTTGCCCCCAGTTGGCCGAATTGACTCGCCGCACTCGGGAGCGCAAAAGCCGCGTGTTCACAAGTGGCAGGATACAGATGACGAAGAAGATTGCCTTTCAGGGCGAACCCGGCGCTTTCAGCCACGCTGCGGCCCTGGGCGTTTTTCCCGACGCGACCTTCCTGCCCCATGTGACCTTCGAGGAGGCCATGGCAGCCGTTCAGAACGGTGTTGCGGACAAAGCGGTTCTGCCGGTCGAAAACTCCCTGTATGGGCGCATCACCGACATCCATCACCTGCTACCCGAGAGCGGCCTGTTCATCATCGGGGAAACTTACCTCCGCATCGAAATGAACCTGCTTGGCGTGCCCGGCTCAGCTCTGAGCGACATCAGGGCGGTGCAGTCCCAACCCCCTGCGCTCGGCCAGTGTCGGAAGTTCATCGCCGAGCACGGCCTGCGTACCATCAACGGCGCCGACACCGCCGGGTCTGCTCGTGAAGTTGCGGCGCGCGGGGACCGCGGCGTCGCAGCCATTGCCTCTCGGCTCGCTGGGCAGATCTACGGGCTCGACCTGCTCAAGACCAATATCGAGGACGCGCAGCACAACACGACGCGCTTCCTGATCATGTCACGCGACAAGCAGGAAGCTCCGGCCGGAGGGCGGGTGAAGACGACCTTCATCTTCCGCGTCCGCAACGTCCCGGCTGCGCTTTACAAGGCGATGGGCGGCTTTGCCACCAATGGCATCAACATGACCAAGCTCGAGAGCTATATGGTGGGCGGTGCGTTCACCGCCACGCAGTTCTATGCCGACATCGAGGGACACCCCGACGATGTCGGGGTCCAGCACGCGTTCGATGAACTGCGCTTCTTCACCGATCGCTTCGATATCCTCGGTGTCTATCCCGCCGCGGAACCGCGCTAGCCGCCGCCCATGCCCGCGGTCAGCGAGGGGTCGAAGGCCCGGATCATCGCCGGCGCCATGATCACGATGAACAGGACCGGCAGGAAGAACACGATCATCGGCACTGTCAGCTTCGGCGGCAGTGACGATGCCTTCTTCTCGGCTTCCATCAACCGGGCCTCGCGGCCTTCCTCTGCCATCACCCGCAGCGCCTGGCCGACCGAAGTACCGTAGCGATCCGCCTGGATAAGCGCAGTCATCACCGACTTGACGTTGTCGAGGCCGGTGCGGCGCCCGAGGTTCTCGTATGCGCGCGAGCGATCCTCCAGAAATGAGAGTTCCGCCGTGGTGAGGGCCAGTTCCTCGGCCAGTTCCACGCTCTGCGCCCCGATTTCCTTGGTTACCCGCTTGAATGCATGTTCCATCGACATGCCGGCTTCGACGCAGAGCAGCAGCAGGTCCAAGGTGTCAGGCCAAGCCTTGCGAATGGACTGCTGGCGCTTTTCGATGGTGTTGCGCAGCAGCACCACCGGCAGGTAGGCACCCAGCAAGCCAGCACCCACGGCATAGACAAGGTTGAGATAGGCCGGCCGATCCCCGGGCGTCACTACCAGCAGGTAGAACGCGGTGAAGACGAATATGCCGATCGGGGCTGCGAAGCGCTGGAACAGATAGGTCGTGAGGTGCCCCTGCCCGCGGTAGCCTGCCATGGCAAGCTTGTCGACGGTACCCTCGTCCTGGAAAGCCTTACGAAGATCGAGCCTGTCAACGACGGTCTTCATGTATGAGCGGGCTTCGGCGGGAGCGCGAATGGAGCGGCCCTGCGGGCCTGGCTGGTTGCCTCGCAACCGCGCCATCTCCTCGGCCCGCATCTTCTCGCGCTCGAGGGCCACCCGCTTGATGCGACTGCGCATCTCACTGCGGGTCATCATGCTGGAGCCGAAAGTGAAGACAACGGCTGCGGCCGAGATGGCGGCCAGCACTGCCATCAGGAACTGCGGAGTGACGAGGGTTTCGAGGTTCATCCTGCCGCCACTCCCTAGTAGTCGAACCGGACCATGCGGACCATCACGAAGATGCCCATGCTCAGCATCAGCGCCGAACCACCCAGGCAGATCAGACCGACCGTCGTGGTGAACAGCGGCTGCAGGTAGGTCGGAGACATGATGCTCACGAGAGTGGCGACGACAAACGGCAGAGAGCCGATGATGCCCGCCGAGGCCTTGGCCTCGGACGACATGGCCTTGACCTTAAGCTTCATCTTCTTGCGGTTGCGCAGCACGCGCGCGAGGTTGCCCAGCGCTTCGGACAGATTGCCGCCCGCCTGCTGCTGCACGGAGATCACCACCACAAAGAAATTCACCTCCGGCAACGGGACGCGCTCGAGCAGCACCTGCACTGCATCGGTCATGGACATGCCGAAAGCCTGCTGGTCGAGGATGCGGTTGAACTCCGATCTGACCGGCTCCTTGGCGTCACGTGCCACGAGACGCACGGTGTCGTTGAGAGGCAGGCCGGTCTTCACACCGCGTACAATAGCCTCTACCGCATTGGGCAACTCGTCGAGGAACCTGTCCTGGTACCGGCGGCGCAGGAAGTTCAGATACATGCGCGGCAGTACGTAAGATGCCGTCAACGCGAAGATAGCGGCGAAGAACCAGGGAACCTGCACCAGCAAGAGCACCAGAAAGGCCACCACCCCGAAGATCACCGAATTCCGGATGAACGTGCCGGGCTTGGTGGTCAGGCCGGCCTGGAAGATCAACTGCGTCAGGGTGAGCCGCTTCTTGGCGTTGAGCGCATCGGACTGCTGCTTCAGCGCCTGCTGCACGCTTCGCCGCCGATCTTCGCGGGTGCGGGCAGCAGTGGCCTCAAGGCGGTTGGACCGGACGTCGCCCCGGAACTGGTCCATGCGCTTCTTTGCCCGGCTGGAGCCGAAGGTCGATGGCACCAAGGCATACCCTGCGGCCGCGACCGTGATCATGGCAAGCAGTGCAACAAGAAGTGCCGTCATCAGATCATGACTCCAGCAACTCGAGATGCTCGGTGTTCGCCTTTTCCAGCGCCTCAACGAGGTTGGCTTCCTCGTTGTAGTAGCGAGCACGCTCGGCAAACTGTGGCTTGGTGATACCGGTGGAGCGGTGGCGGCCGATCAGCATGCCACCGGAATCCTCGCCAAGGATATCGTAGAGGAAGATGTCCTGAGTGACGATTACGTCCCCTTCCATGCCGATGATCTCGGTGATGTGGGTAATGCGGCGCGAGCCGTCGCGCAAGCGGGCCGCCTGCACAATCACGTCGATGGAGGACGTGATCATCTCGCGAATGGTGCGGCTCGGCAGCGCGTAGCCCCCCATGGTGATCATGGACTCGAGACGGCTGAGCGCCTCTCGTGGCGAGTTGGCATGGAGGGTGCCCATGGAGCCATCGTGGCCGGTGTTCATCGCCTGGAGCAGGTCGAACGACTCCGGTCCGCGCACCTCGCCGACGATGATCCGTTCCGGGCGCATGCGGAGGCAGTTCTTGATGAGATCGCGCATGGTGATCTCGCCCTCGCCCTCGAGGTTGGGCGGGCGGGTTTCGAGTCGCACCACATGGGGCTGCTGCAGCTGAAGTTCCGCCGAGTCCTCACAGGTGATGACGCGCTCGTCTTTCTCGATAAAGGCGGTGAGGCAGTTGAGCAGTGTCGTCTTGCCCGAGCCGGTACCGCCGGAGATAAGCACATTCGCCCGCACGCGGCCCAGAATGCGCAGCACTTCTGCACCCTCGGGCGAGATGGAGCCGTATTTGACCAACTGCTGGAGGGTCAGCTTGTCCTTCTTGAACTTGCGGATCGTGAGCGCAGCGCCATCGATCGCCAGCGGCGGGGCAATCACGTTGACGCGGGAGCCATCGGGCAGGCGCGCGTCGCAGATGGGGGAAGACTCGTCGACACGACGGCCCACCTGGGAGACGATGCGCTGGCACACGTTCATCAGGTGGGCATCGTCACGGAAGCGGACATTGGTCAGCCGCACCTTGCCGGCGACTTCGATGTAGCACTTCTGCGACCCGTTCACCATGATGTCGGCGATGTCGTCTCGGGCGAGAAGCGGCTCGAGCGGACCATAACCGAGCACGTCGTTGCAGATGTCCTCGAGCAGGTCTTCCTGCTCGGAGATCGACATGATGATCGACTTCAGCGCGATGATTTCGGCGACGATGTCGCGAATTTCCTCACGCGCTGACTGCTGATCCATGGTCGCAAGCTGCGACAGGTCGATTGAGTCGATCAGCGCGTTGAAGATCGCCGATTTGGTCTGGAAGTACTCCTTGTCGCGCTGCGCATCGACGGGCGCGCGAACATCAAGCACCTCATCGGTGGTCACCGCGCGGCGAGATGGGCCCTCGTCGCTGCGACGCGGTGCGGGTTCGACTGCGCGCGGTGGCGGACTTGCCATCGGACGCGGAGTATCGCCGACGCCGGGAGTGTTGCCTCCGAATGTAGTGCGCTTGCCGAACATGGGTGCGTCAGTCCTCTACTGGGGTCAGGCCCGCTTCTTGAACAGCGAACCCAGCCTGAGGCCGGTCGAGCGGCTGCCAGCCTGCCCGACCTGACGGCCGGTAACGTGCATGCCGATGGACCGGTAGATGTCGTTGATCTTGTTGGTGGCAGCGACCTCGGCGATCATCTGGCCATTGTTTGCGGCAGTGCCGAACAGGGCTGCATCGAACCCGATGCAGCCGAGCAACTGACAGTCGATGGAACTGGCGAAGTCGTCCGGGGCAATCTCGGGCCGGCGGGGCATGTTGACCTGATTGAGTACCAGGCACGGCGCCCGCTCGGCGGGACGCAGCCCCTTCAGCGTATCTGCCAGGTTCTTGGCATTTCGCAGGTTCGCAAGGTCGGGCTCGGCAACGATGACGATCTCGTCGACCGCTGCGAGTGTATGTCGGAGCCATGCGGTCCACACGTGCGGCAGGTCCAACACGACCACCGGCATGGCGTTCTGGCTGATCTCGACCACCTGCTCGAACTCGCGTTCCTCGAAGTCATAGGTGCGATCGAGCATCACGGGCGCCGTCAGCAAGCTGATGTGACTGGCCGCCTTGCTCATCAAGCGATCCAGCATGGTCTGATCGACCTTCTGGTTGGCAAGGATAGCATCGGCGAGCCCGTGGGGCGGATCCTGATTGAAGTTCAGCCCGGCCGTGCCGAAGGCAAGGTCCATGTCGAGGATGAGCGTGTCCTGCCTCAGAGCGCTGGCAATGGCCCAGGCGACATTGTGGGCCACGGTCGAGCCGCCAGCACCGCCCTTCGCTGACATGAAGGCGATGGTGCGGCCGATGGGTGCTGCATTCTCCGAGGTAAACAGTTCGGTGATGGCAGCAACGATCTGGGGCGCAGTCGCCGGCAGCACGATGTACTCCGACACGCCAGAGCGGATCAGATCGCGATAGAGCTGCACGTCGTTGACGTGGCCGAGCACGATCACGCGGGTCGTGGCGTCGCAAACCTGCGAAAGCCGCTCGAGCTCCGCAGGAATGGCCTCGGGGGGCAGCGACGTCTCAACGATCACCAAGTTCGGCGTCGGGTTGGCCTTGTAAGTCTCGATGGCGCCATCGATGCCGCCATTGTGGGTGGTCAGCGCAACCTTAGACATGCGGCGGTCATGAACCGCACTTTCCACCAACTGGGCGGTCTGTGAGTTTTCGCAGAACGCCTGAATGGTGATGCGCGGCACAAGCCGCGCACCGGAAGCGATCTCGGCCGCCGGCTCTTCCACCTTTGGGGTCTCGGGTGTGAGGAAACTCATCCGTCAAGAACTCCTGGGCCGCATGGGGCCCGATGTCTTAGTCGAGTACAAAGCCAATCTGGCCGCTGAAACTTCCGCGCATGCTGCCGCTGCCCGCGACGCCGTAGACCTTCTCGATCTGGCCGAGGAAGATCCCCTCGGCGTCGCTGGAGGCCACCGACGTGTCGGTTGGCACCGGGATGGTGCCGGCAGGGCTCGGCTGCACGAGATATGGCGTGACGAGGATAACGAGTTCGGTCTGCTGGGTCTGGAAGTCGCGAGACCGGAACAGAGCGCCAAGGATCGGGATATTGCCGAGGCCGGGCATCTGATTGACCTGGCTGCTGGTGCGCTCCTGAAGCAGGCCGCCGATGGCAAGGGTCGTTCCGCTCGGCAGCTCGACCGAAGTACTGGCTTCGCGCCGGCTGAGCGACAGGTCTGCCCGAGGCTCGGACACCGCGGTCTGGACGGTCAGGGCGACGACGCCATTCGCCTTCACCACCGGGGTGAAGGATAGTTCGACGCCATAGGGCTTGAACTGCACGCTGCGCACCAGGGTGCCGTTGCCGTCGTCATCATAGGTGGAGTACGGGATCTCTCCGCCAGCGAGGAACTTTGCCTCCTGCCCAGATATGGCCGTGAGCGTGGGCTGGGCGAGCACGCGTAGCCCTCCTCTTTCTTCAAGGGCGCGGATGACGGCCGAGATCGAATTGCCATCCGGACGGAAGGCAGCGTTGATCCCGTGCGGGATTTCGGGATCAACCAACATGTTGCCGAAGCTGAGAAGGTTGGAGACGCCCACATTGAACATCGCCGACAGGTTGATGCCGAACTGCTTGGCCACGCTCCGCTGCACTTCGGATACCGTAACCTGCAGCATCACCTGCTGCGGGCCGATCACCTGAATGAGGCTGCCCGTGTCGTCGCCGCCAGACAGATCGGCGGCAAGCGACTCGGCGATCGCCTTATCCTGGGCTGTCAGCACCGTGCCGGTCAGAACGAAGTGCGTGGTGCCGTCGATGGCACGATCGGACAGGGCTTCGACGCGGATGTTGGAGCCGGGTATCACGCGGGCCAAGGTGGCTTCGAGAGCGGAGCCGAGTTCCGATGCTGCCTGCAGGACCTTGACGTCCAGTACCGCCATCGTGCGGCCCGCGTCGTCAAGAAAGATGATGTTGGTCGTGCCTTCCGCAAGTCCCTGGAGGATTGCACGGGTTCGGGTCCGCATGATGCCGGCCGCAATGGCCGGCTGAGACACGATGACCTCTGAGACACCGGCTGGCAGATCAATCAACATGGACTTGTTGATCTCGATCTGCACGGGACGCGTGGCACCGTAGGAGGCCGGGGTGATGGTCAACTGCGCCTCGGCAAGCCCCGCCGTGGCGGGGGTGGCGACCAACAGCGTTCCGGCTAGCATGAAGCCGGCCAGCAGGGCGGCAAGGGGACGGTGCATTCTGGTGCTGGCTGTTATCGAGAGCATTGATTGCACCTATTGCGGCCCTTGGGCCGGTTCGACGGGCATGGTTGATGAGGGCATTGGGGTCACAGGTGTGCTGGCGAGCGAGGTGCCCGACAGAACTGCCTGCTCCCGACCGTAGCGGATCAGCCGCACCGTCTGGTTGGACGGCAGGTTCGTATCCACCTTCTTGAAATCGACGACAGAACGAAGGGTGAGGCTGAGCTGGCCACGCATCGACGCGTTGATCAGCGTCTCTGCCTGGGCCGGGGTGAGTTCAAGCGTTGCGATGGTGGAATCCGTAAACGTCTGCGGCTGCGGAGAGGTCTGATCCTGAGGGTTCTCGGCACCGCTGCTGGCGCCGAGTTCACCCAGGCGCTGGCCGATGGCGAGCACGCGCACATTGGACAGGATGAGTTCCGACTGCTGCCCGCTGGGAGTTTCGGAGGTCAGGACCACGTCGACATGGTCATTGGGGACGACGAAGCCGCCTGCGCTGGAAACGGCCGTGACACCCACCGACACGCCGCGCATGCCTTCCGAAAGCACGGCAGACAGGTAGCCCTGGTCCGCCCTCACGAGCTTTGCCTCCCGAATGGGCTCTCCCGGAAATATCTCGAAACGGGCCACGGCACCGGTGAGGTCCGTAGTCGCGTCGGGCATCGCCGCCACTGTAACGTATTCGGCGCGAACCGCCGCTTGTGGCCACTCCTGCCATTCAAGAGAAACGGGGCTCAGCCTTTCGCCAACGCCGATAGGCGTCTTGGCTACCAGTACCTGAGTGGTCACTTCTTCCACCACACGTGGCGCGGTTTCTGCCTGCTGGACTGGCCGCGGCGTGGAGCCCCGCGTCACCAGAAAGGCTGCGAGGCCACCGGCGATCAAGGCCACAAGCAAAAGAATGAGACGCGCCGGCTTCATGCCAATACTCCGGTCAACTCACGAGCGGTAAGGCCCGATTTCACCGGAGACACTTTGCGGCCAAAGGGTCAAAGTTTGGTTAACCCGCTGTTTGCAGCAGCAGTTAACAACCTATGAATTCTAAAGAATCTGCGTCAATTGAGCACAGAGAACAGCTCGAAGGACGGATACTTCACGCCATCTGCACCGCACCCTACGCAGAGAGCAGTTGGTAGATCGCGGAGTTCGAGTAGGTCAGCAATCCTGCGGCAGCGAGGGCAATCCCATAGGGAACTCCGCTCTTCTTGTCGTGGAGCCGCTCAAGCCACTCCCAGCGGGCAATCAACGGCGTAAGCGGTATACGGCGCAGCATGAGAATGCAGAGCGTGAGTACGCCGCCAAGTGCCGCCGCGTAGAGCAGATAGGGCAGACTCAGCCCGAACCCCAGCCACAGTGTAGTAGCCGCTGCAAGCTTGGCGTCCCCACCACCAATCCATCGAAGAGCAAAGAGCGCAAAGCCAACGGCAAGAGCCGTCAGGGCGGCTGCGACGTGCATGGCGACCTGCTGCAAGGGCAGGTTTACTGCCAGTGCGATAAGGAAGAAGCCGGCTACCAGGACCAGCACCAGCCTGTTTGAAATCCGCATGGTCAGCAGGTCGGAGGAGGCAGCAAGCGCCATCGCCAGGGGGAAGAACAAGAGAGCCAGGTAGCTCATGACAGGATTCACCTCCGTGCCGTCCTTCGCTCAAAATCACCGCGGTACGTTAAAGAATGGAAAAAGGGGGCCCAAATGGACCCCCTTTTCGATCGAAGCAAGCGGCTTGCGCTTACGGGTCAACGGCGAGTTCGTTCGAGATGGTGTTGAACATGTCGCTCAGGTTACCACCGAGCAGGCTAGCAGCGGTGATGATGGCAACGGAGATGAGCGCGGCGATGAGGCCGTATTCAATAGCAGTCGCGCCGGACTCGTCCTGCGCGAAGCGTGCAAAGATGTTCATTTTCAGGCTCCAATTACGTCAGTAGCTGACGGCATCGCTCGACACGTGATACGTCGAACAGCATGGACGCTAGAGCCGAGGGATTGAGATACTGTTAATTCCGGCCAGCAGGCCAGACCTAACTTGCTTACAATTTTAACTAAATCCAATTCTATAGATCCAGCTGCTCGGCACTTCATTTCGCCTTTACTTCTGGCCATGACGTCTATTACAGCATCTTTACAGTAGTGGTGAGGAGAACCAGCATTTGCGGTTTGTTCACCATTTTTCGACATGGTCAGACAGCGTCACTCGCCGTTCGGGACAGGTCCATGCGTATCCCTCTTGCCGCCCTTGCCGTCACCGTCTTGCTCAGCACTTCACCGGCAGCGCCAGCGCTGGCCCAGGACGGAACGCCGATCACAGTCAACGTGAACATGGCGCGCGTGCTGCGCATCACCGCACCTGCCTCGACCGTGATCGTGGGCAACCCGGGCGTGGCGGACGTGACCATACAGGATCCACAGACCCTGATCCTGACCGGCAAGAGCTACGGACAAACCAACCTGATCGTGCTCGACGCGGCGGGGCAGCCGATCGCCGACACGCTGATCGAAGTGGCGCAAATGACCGCCGGGACCGTCACAGTGTATCAGGGCCTGGCCCGCACCAGCCTGGCATGCGCACCGACCTGCCAGCCGACACTGACCATGGGTGACGACAACAACTTCTCGGCCGGTGCCGTAGCGTCGTCACAACTCGTGCAGTCAGTGACCAACTAGCAAGCGCTTGTTAACGCTTCCCGCACGGATGCGATTTTGCCGCCACCCGCCTAACCATCGGTTAGCCAGAGCGCGCTAGGCTCTGCCCGTGGAAACCACGAAGGCTGGGCCCATGGCGGAGAAGCGCAGACCCATGATCGAGCGGCTCGGAGCGTGCTCGCTGCGCTTCGGCAGGAGCCAGTCCGGGGTCACCGCCATCGAGTTCGGGCTGCTGGCCCTGCCCTTCTTCGCCCTCGTTGGCGCGATCCTCGAGACATCGCTGATCTTTATTTCCGGACAGGTGCTCGAGAGCGCGCTGCACGATTCCAGTCGACTGGTGCGTACGGGCCAAACCCAGACGGGGTTCAATCTCGACACCTTCAGGGCGGACATGTGCGGGCGCACCTATGGCCTCTTCGGTGACTGCAGCGGCATCTTCATTGAAGTCGCGCCGGTAGGCAATTTTGCCTCGGCCGCAGTCACGCCTCCCGTCGATGTCACCTGCACTGCCAGTTGCACATGGACACGGGCGCAGCAGTTTGACGATGGCACCCAGAACTCGGTCATGATGGCACAGGCCTATTTCCGCTGGCGCACGCTTGTGGGCCTGGATCTTGGGTTCAACACTCTTGCCGATGGGCGACGACTCCTGGGAAGCGTCGCCCTGTTCCAGAACGAGCCGTTCGGATGACGCGGAGCAGACACGGACTGCCCTGGCTGCTCCGAAGGTTCGCCAGATCCGGGCGGGCGGCAGCAGCGATCGAGTTCGCGCTGGTTTTTCCGATCATGCTCGTCCTCTATGTCGGGATCGCAGAAGGCGGGGCACTGATCACGGCGGATCGTAAGGTCCAGCAGGTGGCGGGCGCCGTTGGCGATCTGGTGGCTCGCTCCAACGAGAACATTCCTGTTGGCCGCCTCACGGACTATTTTCGCGCCGCTGGCAGCATCATGGTTCCTTACTCAACGGCCACTCTGGTCCAACGAGTGACCCTGGTGGAGGTGCGGAACGACCTGTCCACCCGAGTGGAATGGTGCCGCGAGTATAGGAACGACGCCATGGCGCAGTGTACTGTCTACCCTTCCGGCTCAAGCTTCAGCTTGCCTAACGATCTTGTTCGCCTGGCGCGTGGCCAGTTCGTTGTGGTGTCCGAGGCCGGCTACGCCTACACCCCCCTTGCGAGGCTGGTGCTCACCCAGCCGATAGACCTGTTCCGGCAGAACTTCTACATGCCCCGGTTCGGCGGCATCATAGGGATACAGTAGGCGGTCGCTCCCGCTTGCACCCGCAGGTTGCTCATGCCACAAGCCCGGCGCACCATAGCTGAGGCCCCATGAACGACACCCTGATCCCAGTATTCGACCTTGGCGGCGTCTTCGTCGACTGGAACCCCATGTACCTGTTCCGCAAGCTCTTCGAGAGCGAGGAAGACGCGCTGTGGTTTCATGAGAACATCTGCACCCCGGACTGGAACCTTGAGTTCGACGCGGGTGAGATCTACGCCGAGGGCGTTGCCAAGCTGGTGACACGCTTCCCTAGGTACTGGCGTGAGATCAAGGCCTTCGATGAACGCTGGACCGAGACCTTCGGCCCGTTCATCCAGGGTACCATCGACATTCATAGTGAACTGGTGGAGCAGGAAATACCCACCTTTGCCATCACCAACTTCTCCTGGGAGAAGTGGATGACGAGGCTTGGGGAGTGGCCATTCCTGGAGAAGTTCGACGGCGTGGTGGTGTCCGGTCTCGAGGGCCTGGTCAAACCAGACCCGCGCCTTTACCGCGTCTTCTGCGAGCGCTACGGGCTCGCTCCCGAATCCTGCGTGTTCATCGACGACAGCGAGCCCAATGTTGTGGCCGCCCGCAAGTTCGGCATGAAGGCGATCTGGTTCAAGAATCCGGACCAGCTGAGGGCCGAACTGATCGCACTGGGGCTGCCGCTCTCGGCCAGATAGCGGCTAGCGGAAGCGGCCGCCCCGCTGGATTACCTCGATCTTGTAGCCGTCAGGATCGGTGGCGAAGAAGAAGCGCGCCACGAGATCGTCACCGTTCCTGAAGTCGACCAGCCTGCCGACGGTAAACCCCTCGGCAGTGAAGCGGGCGTGCTCGGCGTCCACATCCTCGACCACCACCGCCAGGTGGCCGTAGCCGTCGCCAAGCTCGTAGGGGTCGGTGCGGCCCTTGTTAATCGTCAACTCCAGCTCGAACCCACCGGCTTCAGTGGCCATGTAGACCAGCGTGAACTCGGGAAAGTCCACCCGATCGACCACGGAGAGGCCGAACGCCCTTTCGTAGAAGGAGACAGAACGGGCTTCATCGATGACACGGATCATCGAATGGACGAGCTTGGCCATAGCGTTACCTCTTACTTCGTGCCGTACATGCGGTCGCCCGCATCGCCGAGACCAGGAATAATGTAGCCCTTCTCATTGAGATGGCTGTCGATAGCGGCGGTGTAGACCGGCACGTCGGGATGCGCTTTCGTAAAGCGCTCGATGCCCTCGGGCGCCGCCAGCAGGCACAGGAAACGGATGTTGTTCGCTCCACGCTCCTTGAGCTTGTCTATGGCTGCGGTTGCCGAGTTCGCCGTTGCCAGCATGGGATCGACAACAATGATCAGGCGATCCTCCAGATTGGACGGCGCCTTGAAATAGTACTCCACCGGCTCCAGCGTCTCATGGTCGCGATAAATGCCGATATGGGCCACACGTGCAGCCGGCACCAGATCGAGCATGCCGTCGAGCAGCCCGTTGCCCGCGCGCAGGATGGAGGCGAATACCAGCTTCTTGCCCTTGATGGCCGGGGACTGCATGGGCGCCATCGGGGTATCGATGGGGATCATCTCGAGTTCGAGATCCCGCGTCACCTCGTAGCACATCAGGTGCGCGATCTCGCGCAGAAGTCGCCGGAAACCCGCGATCGAGGTCTCCTTGTTGCGCATGATGGTCAGCTTGTGCTGGATCAAGGGGTGGTCGATGACCGTCACATTGCCCACGACCTTGCTCATCCGCTCACTCCGCTGAACTACAGGAAAGACTTGCCATGGCGGCCGGGCACTAGCCCCAGCCAGGCGGCAATGCTCTCGCCAATATCGGCGAAGGTGGAGCGAATGCCAATCTCCCCCGCCGGCAGGGCTGGGGAAAAGACCAGGATGGGAACCTGTTCTCGGGTGTGATCGGTTCCCGGCCAGGTTGGATCATTCCCATGGTCCGCCGTCAGGATCAGCAGGTCGTCATGACGCAACTTGCTGATCAGCTCCGGTAGGCGGGCATCGAACAGTTCCAGGGCCGCAGCGTAGCCGGGCACATCGCGACGGTGGCCATACTCGCTGTCGAAATCAACGAAGTTGGTCATGATGAACGCGCGGTCCGCAGCCATCTCCATGGCTTCGAGCGTACGATCGAAGAGCTGCGGGATGCCCGTACCCTTCAGCTTGTGGGTCACGCCTGAACCCGCGTAGATGTCCGAGATCTTGCCTATGGCGAAGACCTGATTGCCGGCCGCTGCATTTCGGTCGAGCAGCGTCGGCTCGGGCGGCGCTATGGCGAAATCGCGCCGATTCCCTGTGCGCCTGAACGCTTCGGAACTCTCCCCCACAAACGGGCGGGCGATCACACGGCCGATCTTCATCGGCGCGGTGAGCTCAAAGGCGATCTCGCAGATCCGGTACAGGCGCTCGAGGCCGAAATGGGTCTCGTGCGCGGCAATCTGGAACACCGAGTCTACCGAGGTGTAGCATATCGGCTTGCCGCTTCTGATGTGCTCCTCGCCCAGTTCGGCGATGATGCTGGTACCAGACGCATGCTTGTTCCCCAGGATGCCCGGCAGTTCGGCGCGACGGATGAACTCGGCGGTCAATTCCGGCGGGAAGGTCGGCTCCGTCCTTGGAAAATAGCCCCACTCGAAAGGCACCGGAACACCGGCGATCTCCCAGTGCCCCGAAGGGGTGTCCTTGCCTTTGGATACTTCGCGACCCACGCCGTACCGGCCGCCCCTTGGCACTGCGGAAAGGGCAGGCGGGAGCACCCCCGACGACAACTTTACTGCGGCACCAAGCCCCATGGCATCCATGTTCGGGACGTTGAGGGCACCCGAGCGCAACCCTGCGCGGTCAGCCCGGCCCGTGGCAGCCCACTCCGCAATGTGCCCCACCGTGTTGGCTCCCTCGTCTCCATAGGCGGCTGCGTCCGGAGCTCCGCCAATACCGACACTGTCGAGAAGGCAGACGATAGCGCGTGGCATGGTGTTACTCCGTTATGCGGCCGGCGATCAGCGGATGCGATGGTGCGCTCCCGCCGATCTGGTAGGCAGCCAGGACCCGGCGCTCCGCCTCCCGGGCGCTATCTTCGTCGGCCGCATGCAGGCGGGCAATCGGAGTCTGCCGGTCGACCCTGGCGCCCAAGCCCGCAATTCGGTCGAAACCAACCCGGTGGTCAATAGGGTCGGTGGGCGTCGTTCGTCCGCCACCGAGCGCAACCACGGCCATACCGAGCCCGCGGGTATCGATCGCAGCAATGGTGCCCGCCGCCGGAGCCAGGATGTCTCGCACGATCGGAGGGGGAACAAGGTGCCGGTCCAGCCCGTCAATGAAGTCTGCCGGCCCGCCAAGGACCGCGACCATCCTTCCGAAGTGCTCGGCAGCGCACCCGGATGTCAGAGCGTCCTCCGCCAGAGCACGCGCTGCCGAGGCCGTCGCGGCTCGCC